>DATKDA010000145.1:0-38421 GCA_035512935.1 Pyrinomonadaceae bacterium
AGCGCGGTAGCGTCGGGTCACTTTTCACAATTGCGAGTCTCGTTAAGAAACAAGACCCGACGCTACCGCGCTACGGTACTGACTGCGACCCACTATGGGATGGTCCATGGTCGTCACGCTTCCTTGGTTTGGATCTGAACAATCCACTCACTTCCCGTTGGTGGTTTTATGTGGCCTGGGAAATACAAGCCTCCATTAAGCGCGGGTGTACCTTTCATGTGTGTTAGTGGATCATTTCTTACGCCCAACCAAAACTACATCTCACGGCTGACTTAATCGAACGCCTGCGTTAAACTAAAAATCAATAATCAATACCGCAAACTATCCCCCGGAAAGCGCGGATCATAGACCAACATGCTTACAACATCCCCAAACGCTCACGACGAAGCGGTGAGGGCAGCCCTCGCGGAGGCCGATCAGCGCCAGGTGGTCCAACGTATCTGGCGCAAAGACGCTTCTCTCTGGAAGCAGGATGCAGCCCACCAAAAGATCATCAACAATTCGCTTGGTTGGTTGAGCGTAGTTGACTCCATGCGCGCGTCGGCCACCGACTTAAGCGGGTTTACCGTTGCGCTTCGCGATCAGCATATTTTCGATCACGTGATGGTGTGTGGCATGGGTGGATCCTCATTATGCCCGGAAGTCCTGCGCCAGACGTTTGGCCGGCAAAATGACTTTCCCGAACTGCTGGTGCTTGATTCTACGGATCCGGATCAGATCGCAGACTTCGAAGCGAAGATTGACATCGGGCGTTCTCTCTTTGTCATTGCTTCAAAGTCAGGGACTACCACCGAGCCACTGGCCTTTTTCAAATACTGGTATCAACGCGTAGGAGAGACGAAACGAGATCCGGGCAGTTCTTTTATTGCCATCACCGACCCCGGAACCCTGATGGAGAAGATGGCGACTGAGAGTAACTTCAGACATATCTTTCTAAATCCGGCCGACATTGGCGGACGTTATTCTGCGCTCTCTTACTTTGGCATGGCCCCGGCAGTGTTAATGGGACTTGAAGCCAGGATCCTGCTTGAACGGGCCGCCGAAACGGCCCGCGCCTGTAGCCCGGCAGTGCCGACTGAGGAAAATCCGGGGGCGCTACTCGGAACGCTCATGGCTGTGCATGCCGCCGCCGGACGCGACAAGCTAACCATTGTCACCGATCAAAAAATCTCTGCGCTCGGGTTGTGGATCGAGCAACTCATTGCGGAAAGCACCGGCAAAGAAGGCAAGGGGATTCTTCCTGTGGATCGGGAACCACTTGGTGGGCCTGAGGTCTACGGAAACGATCGACTCTTTGTTTCACTGGCTGTCGAAAGACCTGCTTCCCGCGTTGCGGCAAAACTGAAGGACCTGGAGGCGGCCGGTCACCCGGTGCTCTACTTGACGCTCAATGATCTTTACGATCTTGGGGGCCAGTTCTTCCTGTGGGAGTTTGCGACGGCTGTGGCCGGCTGGCGGCTGGGGATCAATCCATTCGATCAACCGAATGTCCAGGAGTCGAAAGATGCCACTCGCGAGCTCCTTGAAAGTTTTACTCGTGAAGGTCGCCTGCCGGAACAGACTGCCCTGGTAAGCGATGGGACTCTGACTGTGTATGTCGACTCCGAAACCCATCCCTCTTTGCCCAGGGGTTCAGTGGCAGAAGCCTTGCGCGCTCATTTAGATTTGGCAACACCGCACGATTACATTGCACTGCTTAGTTTTATCGAAGAGACACCGGAGATTGAGGCGGCGGTTGTCGAAACGCGGGTACGCTTGAGGCAGTTGACAAGAATCGTGACCACGGCAGGTTTCGGACCGCGTTTCCTGCATTCGACGGGGCAGTTTCACAAAGGCGGTCCGGACGCCGGGGTCTTCATTCAGACAACTGCACCTGACAAGGTTGATCTGCCGATTCCCGGCGAGGCCTACACGTTCAGCACACTTAAACAGGCGCAAGCGCTCGGCGATTTTCGAGCCCTGGTGACGCAGGGAAGACGGGTCATTCGGGTGAGTCTGGGCCGCGATGCCGAAGCCGGGTTGAGGCGACTCCGCGAACTTCTTTGACTCATTCAGAAGGAGCTTTATGAACCAGCGTGCAAGCATTGGCATGATTGGCCTTGGAGTGATGGGCCAGAACCTGACACTCAACATTGAACGCAACGGCTACCCGATCGCTGTCTACGATCGCGAATCGCACGTCGTTGAAAGGTTCATGGCGGGCGCCGGTGGAAAACAGATTGCCGGCGCCCAGTCTCCAGAAGAGTTTGTCAGCTTGCTCCAGCGACCCTGCAAGATAATTCTGCTTGTCAAGGCGGGCGACCCTGTCGATTGGACCATTGGCTTGATCCAGCCATTCCTCGAACCGGACGACATCATCATCGATGCCGGGAACTCGCACTTCAAAGACACCGAGCGCCGTCAGGCAGAGCTTGCTAACGAAGGGCTCTACCTGATCGGCTCCGGTACGTCAGGGGGAGAGACCGGGGCACTGCTTGGTCCCAGCCTCATGCCCGGCGGCGATCGCGATGCCTACGAACAGATTCGTCCCATCTGGGAAGCTATCGCCGCAAAGGTCGATGATGGACCATGTGTAACATATATTGGTCCGGGAGGCTCGGGTCACTATGTGAAGATGGTCCACAACGGCATCGAATACGCTGATATGCAGCTTATCGCCGAGGCCTACGACCTGTTGCGCAAAGTTCTGGGTCTTGAGGCCGGCGAGATGTCGGATATCTTTGTGGAGTGGAATCGAGGCGAACTCGAATCCTACCTGATCGAAATCACTGAAAAGATTCTGAGAGTAACGGACAAAGAGACCGGTAAGCCTCTTGTTGATCTCGTACTCGATAAGGCCGGACAGAAAGGAACCGGGAAATGGACCAGTCAGGTTGCCCTGGACCTCGGCGTTCCGATCCCGACAATCGACGCGGCCATTACCGCACGCACCATCTCAGCTCGAAAGGACGAACGGTTGGTGGCAAGCCGCCAGTTGGCTGGACCAGCCCCGGCTCCTCATTCGGGCAATAAAAAGCAACTGACCGGCGCGATTCACGAGGCGCTGTATGCCGCGAAGATTTGCGCTTACGCCCAGGGCATGAACCTGATTCGCGAGGGCTCGCAGGAATGGAACTGGAACATCAATCTGGCGGAGATAGCTCGCATCTGGAAGGGGGGCTGCATCATCAGGGCGCGCATGTTGGACAAGATTAAGCGTGCTTACTTGCAGGATCCGGCGTTGCCGAATCTTATGCTTCATCCGGATTTCAAAAGCGTTCTCGAGCGGGCTCAGGACAGCTGGCGCCAGTCGGTAAGAGTCGCGATTGAGAATGGCGTTCCGGTGCTGGCGACCACTTCGAGCCTTGGTTACTTCGATATGTACCGGACTGCCAACCTTCCGCTCAATCTCACCCAGGCGCAACGTGATTTCTTTGGTTCGCATACTTACGAGCGCGTCGATCGGCCCGAGCTCGGTTTCATTCACACTGAATGGGAAGAGGAATGACCCGTTGAGCAGTGATCGAGTGATCTCCATCTTTGACGATAGTGAGCAGGTGGCCCGGGGGGCAGCCGAACGGTTCGTGGCTCGCGGCCGCAATGCTATCGACCGTCAGGGGAGATTCAGCGTGGTACTTGCCGGCGGCAGCAGCCCGAAGCGCGCATACGAATTGATCGCTTCAGAACCCTTTAGAGATCAGATTGACTGGTCGCGCGTGCACGTTTTCTTCGGGGACGAACGACCGGTGCCTCCCGCCCACGCGGAGAGCAACTATCGAATGGTTTATGAAAAGTTGATCTCAAAGCTGCCGATCCCAACCGAAAATATCCATCGTATAGTTGGTGAAGTTGATTCAAAAGAAAGCGCCCGAGCCTATGAAGAAGACTTACGGCACTATTTCGAGGGAAAGACGTGGCCTCGATTCGATCTGGTGTTACTGGGGATGGGTGATGATGGGCACACCGCTTCTTTGTTTCCCGGAACAGAGGCTTTGAAGGACGAGACGGCTTGGGTTACGTCAAATTGGATCGAAAAACTTAAGATGCCGAGAATTACGCTTACGGCGCCTGCGCTCAATCACGCCGCCCACATCCTCTTTTTGGTCACCGGCCGAGATAAGTCTGCCCGGCTTCAGGAGGTTCTCGAAGGGCCTTTTGACCCTCGGCGGCTGCCCGCGCAACTTATCCAAGCGAACGAAGGTACTGTCGAGTGGCTGCTCGATCGAGAAGCAGCCAGCAAGCTACAAATGAAACAGGCTGGGTAAAATCTGATTGTTTCAACAGTTCACGTAACCCAGCAGCCAGAACACGATGATAAAGATAAGTATCGTTGAGAAGCAGCCGCCACCGAACTTCCAGGCAGCCGCTCCCGCCAAGATCCCGCGCAAGGGTCCGCGCATGTTTTTCTCCCTCTCTTAAGTAATCCAAACTTCTTTGCACGGTATCAAGACACCGCGTCAAGCCTTAGGAATTGAGGGCAACCGCAGTGCCAGCACGAACCCAGAAAACGCGGGTGATGGTGTATCGTGCTCGAACCACACCTCGGAACAGAAGTTGTCTATGGAAATGTTGAGACTTCGAACCGAGTGTGGTTGACAAATTATGAACAAGGCAGATAACAAAGAAATCGAGATCAATATTGCTTGCATATCTTGCGGAAAGATCATTAGCAGCAGTGCGGCATCCGAAAGTTCCGCAACGGCCGGGCGACTGTGTCTGATCTGTCATGCGCGCATGTTAAATGAACAGTTCCAGCGACAGCGAACCGCCCGGCCCGGTCACCCGAATGCCAAGGAAACGCCTCCTAACTAAACGCGCTTCTATTTACCTTTGGTGCGTTTGGCCTGATCGCCTCGGTCACCCTGTCCCGATTTAACTTTTGTTTTCGCGCTTTGCTTTACGTCACGGGCAAGTGAACGGCCCACGTCGTCTACTTCATCGAACCGCCCCTTTTCATCCCGCCGCACATAACGCTTGTCCTTTCCCGTATCAATCAATTCGCGGTCTTTTGTCTTTGAAGCCATTTGCGTTACCTCTCCTTTTTCTGTGTAGGGTTCCTGTACATTTCGTTCGCCAGTTGTTTAGTTACAGAGCACACCTCATATTGTTGCGCTGGCCATCACGACTCGAGTCAAGCCAATAACACGGGCCTTTGGGAGCGTCGCATCTTCATCAGCATTCACTCCCTGCATTCCTAGCGCAAGCGGCGTGCTCGCACGTTCAAAGCCGGCGACGTCAGTCCTTTTCGCAGGGTGGAGAGTAAAAGCGCGCGCGCATTCCTGTTTCATCGAAGGTTGTTGCGGATGACAGGCGCGGCGTTTGCAGCACGATCTAGCTTGGGCGAACACAGATCTATCTGGAGCGAACATCATGACTAAGGGGAAACAAGCTGAAGCCATGAAGGAAGCGATCGCAATCGAGGCGGAGGCGAGCGAAGGGGTCGACGCGGCGCAGGCCGAGCAACAAAGAGGGGAATCCAGGGTCTCTTTCGATCTTCTAATGGAGGCAATCGGAAAGGAACGTGACAGTCTCGACCTTATGGAGCAGGCCGTGGCAACGCTGAACCTCTCGATTGATGACCGGCGCAATGCCCTGGAAAAGCAGGAAGAGTTATTGCACCAGCTTATGGATGAATTCGGACAGAGGTAAGGAGGTAATTTTATGGCACGAGGAGACAAGTCCAGCTACACGGACAAACAGAAACGAAAGGCTGAACATATCGCCGAAGGCTACGAAGACCGTGGCGTTTCAAAGAAGGAAGCCAAGAGCCGGGCCTGGGCGACTGTGAACAAAGAGTCTGGAGGGGGAAATAAGAGCGGGTCCGGCCGCGGGAAGGAGGATACAAAGACTTCATCGCGTAAAGGTGGTAAGAAGGGCGGTAGTAGATAGCAACAAAGCTGGAAAGGTTCAACTTATGCGGGAGTCACAATCGGAGATTGGCAAGATCGAGCAACCAAAGTCACCCATGCCACCGCAGCATCAGGAGAAGCCAGGCATCGAGTCTCAGCTCGATCCGCGGCCGCATTACAAGGCGCCGCACTATAAAGGATCAGACAAACTGAAAGACAAGGTTGCTTTGGTAACGGGAGGAGATTCGGGCATCGGGAGGGCCGTTGCTGTCCTGTTTGCTCGTGAAGGCGCCGACGTAGCCCTTACATATCTTCCGGTCGAGGGAAGCGATGCCGATGAAACATGTGCTGCGGTTGAAGCTGAGGGTCGCCTCGCAATTGCAATCGCGGGGGACCTGCAAGATCCGGGTTTTTGTCGCGCTGTTGTCGAACAAACGCTTGAAGAATTCGGCAAGCTCGACATCGTGGTGAACAATGCGGCCTATCAACAGCACCAGGAAACTCTCGAAGAGGTTTCTGAAGAACAGTGGGATCGAACCTTCAAAACCAATATCTACGCCTACTATTACCTGACGAAAGCGGCGTTGCCTCACCTTAAAGAGGGGAGCGCAATCGTAAACTGTGGTTCGATCACAGGACTCGAAGGCAGCAAGCATCTACTCGACTATTCGGCAACGAAGGGCGCGATACATGCATTTACGAAATCGCTTGCGCAGAATCTCGTCGAGCGAGGTATTCGAGTTAATTGTGTTGCACCGGGACCTGTCTGGACGCCATTGAATCCTTCCGATAAGCCGGCTGAAGAGGTGGCGGAGTTCGGTGGGGACACGCCAATGAAGCGTCCAGCGCAACCGGAGGAGATCGCGCCGGCATTTGTCTTTTTTGCCTCCGAGATCACCTCGAGTTACGTTACGGGAGAGGTGCTTACGCTGCTCGGCGGAGAAACTACTGCGGGTTAATCGCTCCGTCGGCCCGGGCTGCGGCATGGGACATTATATCTGGCCCGCGACCTCCGATTTGGCGAAAAGCGACCTGACAGTCACGAAGAGATAGGGACTGTAAAAATGCATATGGAGCAAGCGGTAAGGAGATCACGCATGCCGAAAGCTGTGTATTGCTTTTCAAGGTCTCATTAATGATGCAGAGCAACAAGTGAATGTGTGTTTGGCGCTGGTGAGATATCTGAGGAACGCCTGACCCGTCCCTAGGACCGCACAAGACACCACAGGCTTCAGCCTGTGGTGTTCTGTTCTCTCTGTCTAACCCAACCGACAACCGCTTTAGCGCGGGCGTTCGGTTGCGACACGTAGTTCATTAGTCACTTCAAACAGGCCAGATACACCGCGAGCGCGCGTGTAGGCGATCTGTTTATCTGCTTCCGAATCAACCTCGCCCTTAAGTGTGGCGCGCCCGTTTTTGACGATAATGTGGATCTGATTCAAGATCCCCACACCATAGCGATGCAGTGGTGAATCAAAGCCGTAGATCGCTCGATGGAGTGCTAGCCTTAATCGATCGTCGCTCGGTGAAACCGGCAGAACCTCGATTTCGTTGACGACCTTTGTGACGCCTTCGACACGCTTCACGGCCGCTTCGGCACGACCTTTCTTATCGGGCGGTGAAATCACTTCGCCACGCAAGATCACTGTGCCATCCGGCTGCACTTCGTATTCAATCCAATCGAAAACGCCGTAGTAAGGCATTGTGACGAGTTCATGCCTGACCTCACGGACGATTGCCGCCACTTGTGGCGAGACCGTGGTGGCCGTCGCCATGTTTGAACTTTGTGTCTTTTGTTGATCTTGAGCCACCGCGATGGAAAGTGCGAGGGGGAATAACAGGACTATCGGAATAGCGCGTGTTAAATACATAAGATCAAGTTTCCTTTCTACTTTTCTGGGCTGCGGCTTCCCGTTGGGTTCGTTTAACTACGCCTCGGAACGCCGAACAACAGATTCGGCACACTGGACCGCATTCTTATGATCTCTCGGGACTCTGTCGATTGCGTGGTGAAACCTTAAAGAACCTGTCAAGACGGGAATTAAAAAGGGAAGCTTACCGAAGTGGTAAATTCGTGTTCATTGTTCGTGGACTTTTTGGGTCGTCTTCACTGACGCCACAAAAACAATGATCCACGAAATCATGCGAAATTACCCAAAGAATTGATAGCCGCGGCTTAGCCTGATTTCATCACAGTCGGGATTCTCATCGCTCTAAAGACCTTTCTCCTAACATTATTGCCCAGGTTCAAAGTTTGCAGACTTGCCGCACGCGCACTGAATCTTTAGACTCGCTGCCATGCCGGTCATTGGAGACGCGCTCGTCGCTCTGCGCCAGCATTTCGGTTTCGAGAACTTCCGCCAGGGCCAGGAAGAGGTGGTTGCTGCCATCCTCGAACGCCGCGATGCTGTTGTCGTGATGCCCACCGGTTCCGGGAAATCGCTTTGCTACCAGTTGCCGGCATTGATGCGTGATGGGGCAACCCTTGTAGTCTCACCTTTGATCGCGCTGATGAAGGATCAGGTTGATGCGCTCGCGGCACGAGGCCTTCCCGCGACCTTCATTAACAGTTCGCTATCGACCGAGGAACAACGCAGGCGCATCTACCGACTGCGCGCGGGGGAGTTCAAGATCGTTTATGTGGCCCCTGAAAGATTCCGTTCCCAACTGTTTTGCGATTCCTTGCGCCCTCCGATAGTTTCCCTCTTTGCCGTCGATGAAGCCCATTGCATCTCCACCTGGGGCCATGATTTCCGCCCCGACTACTTAAAGCTCAAGAGCGCAATCGCAGCGCTCGGGCGCCCGCAAGTTGTGGCTTTGACTGCCACCGCCACCCCGTATGTGCGTTCAGACATCTTGAAACAACTCGGTATTGAAAAGGCCGGGACCTTCGTCAGTGGGTTCGATCGTCCGAATCTTGCCATTACGGTGGTCCATGTCACTCGCGAACGGGAGAAGATCAGTTTCATCAAGAAATTGGCCCAAGCCAGTGGCGGCTCAGGCATTGTTTATGCCTCTACTCGCAAAGCAGTCGAGCAAGTTGTGGGCAAGCTACGTGCTGCGCAGCTATCTGTCATCGGTTATCACGCCGGCATGACTGGCGCTGCTCGGGTCGGGGCGCAGAATGATTTCATGAGTGGCCGAACCCAGATCATCGTCGCCACCAACGCCTTTGGGATGGGAATTGACAAGGCGGACATTCGTTTTGTGGCCCACTACCAGATGCCCGGCTCTATCGAGGCTTATTACCAGGAGATCGGGCGCGCGGGACGAGATGGATTGCCGGCGACCTGTGCGCTGCTATTCAACTACGCCGACAAGAACACTCATGAATTCTTTATTGAGGGTTCATATCCGAAACCTGCTTTTATCCGAGAGGTTTACCAGGCGCTGTTTGCAATAGGGAAGAGGAATATTGAGCTTTCAGCTCGCGAGTTGGTCGCTTATACCAGTCTGAATAATGAGATGGCTGTCAACTCGGCTTTGAAGCTCCTCGAGAATGCCGGACACATCCAACGTCTGTCAGCGAAGGAAAACAATCCCTGCGTCCGACTGAAGATGGGAACACGCCAGGCCCGCGAGGTCATTGGGACGGACCGGCAGGCGATGATGCTCGTCAGGATTCTGGATCAGACTGATGGGGCTCATACGGCGAAGGGCTGCGATGTCCAGGTGGTGGCCATTGCCCGGTCGCTGGGCGCTGACGTACGGAATGTGCGGGCGGCCCTCGGACGTCTCGATGAGGCCGGAATCGTAGAGTTTCTTCCCGTTCGACGCGCGCGGGGCATCTTCCTTGTCGATGACCATCCCCAGCCGAAGCTGCGGATCGATGAACGAGAGTTGGCTCGCCATCAGGCTTTGGAACAACGCAAGCTGCGAGAGATCATCAGTTTCTGTTACAGCGAACGCTGCTTTCGTTTCGAGATTCTGGATTACTTTGGTGACCGGCATCACGGACGCGCGTGCGGGTCCTGCGGTAACTGCGCCGGCGATGTTTTAAATTTACTTCAGGACGACGTTCGAGACTCCCAAACAGCGGCAGCGAATGACGAAGGAAATCTGGAAGGGTCAGTGACGCCCCGGCCACTTACGCCGGACGAATTGCTGCGCGTAAGGAAGATGCTTGCTTGCGTAGCGCGCGTCAAAGGCCGTTATGGCAAGTCAATGGTAGCGGCCACACTCAATGGGTCGAAAGCGAAAGAGATCTATCGCCTCAAACTCGATCAGCTTTCAACCTATGGCCTGCTCAGCGATATGAGTCAGGCAGAGATCGTGAAGATGCTGGGTCTGCTGGTCGAGGCAAGGTGTCTGCAACTCTCCGCTGGTCCATATCCGCTGGTGTCCCTCACACCGCTCGGAGCAGACGTGATGCGTGAACGGGCACTGATCGAGCTGCCCCTTCCTTCATCGAAATACTCTTCTGCCACCCGTTAGCCTGCGCGACCGGCCAACAGTCTGGTCCAGGAAACCAGTTGCTCCAGGAGTTGCCGGATCAGTTTTTTGGAGGTTTCGTCAGTCAGATTTCCATTCTCGTCGAAACGCTTTGCTGCATTGCCGATCATCACTTCCGGTTGGTTGACCGGGTGCATATTCAAAAAGACGAATGATTGTCGCAAGTGATACTGGGCCCGCGCTGTGCCGAGTGTACCCACCGAGGCGCCCATCAGCGCCACTGGCTTGCCATCCCATGCACTGTCACCGTAAGGCCTTGAGGCCCAGTCAATCGCATTCTTCAACACCCCAGGCACGGAATAGTTGTACTCAGGTGTGACAATCAGGATGGCGTCGGCCGCGCGAATCTGTTTCTTTAGCTGGACGATCTTCTCCGGCGGATTGCCTTCTTCATCCTGGTTGAATCCGGGGATGCCATCCAGTTCGAATGTCTCGATCCGGGCCCCCGGTGGCGCCAGGTCTTCAGCCGCCCGCAAAACAGCGCGATTATATGACTCCTTGCGCAAGCTGCCGGCAACTCCGAGTATTACCAGTGGATTATTCATTAGTTTCGCCTCCCGTGGATTTGAACCAGGATTCTAGCATCGTATGAACCCAGGTTCGTATGAACATTTGTCCTTGAAGCGCCCTGATGAAAAACCTGTTTGCAATCTTGTTCTCTGCGCGCTGCCGCTGTTATCATTCGAGCAGTTCAATCAAAAACCTCACAAAGGAGCAATGTATGCCTCACTCTTACGTCTGCGATTTAACTCACTGCATTTTCGGAGTTCAGGAATGCTCACCCGGTATTGATCCGGCACTCGAGTTAAGCCTCTGGCCCAACATCGACGCAACAGCCTGTCAGAACGGCTTCAAGTCGCTTGCAATTGGTGGAACCTTCGATCACCTTCACATGCTGCTGTCGTTGCCCTCGACCATGAACGTTGCAAAAGCGATTCAACTCATCAAGGACAGCACGACAGTTTGGCTCGAGGAGAATGTACCGTTCTCAAAAAGGTTTGCCTGGCAGGATGGTTATGGGGCGTTTAGTGTCAGCCCATGGGAATTAAAGTCTACCGTCCTCTATATTCAGGAGCAGAAAAAATATCATCAGAGGAAAACGTTTCGCGAGGAGTTCGCAGAATTCCTGGAGAAAAATGGGGTTCCGTACGACCCGAGATATCTGTTCCGCTAGCGGTAGGCAGCAGGATGGGTGAAGGCTGACCGCTTACCGTTGCTGGAGTTTCAGAGCGCCTGAATCAACGCGCTGCCCTAAGCGCGTGACGGCCTGAAAATGCAGTTCATCGCCGGTAATTTCAAACAGCACAAAATGCAGGTCACGATCGAAAGCTTTCGCGGTAAGCGCCGAGCCCGGGCGCACCCCTCCCCTTCGCAACTTGCCTCCCGCCCCTGAAACGAAATAGTAGATTCCATTTTGTGGTTTGATCCGTTCGTAAAAGTGGTCGTGTCCGGCCAGCACTACATTCACTCTATACTTCAGAAAGAGCGGCTCAACAATCTTTCTTAGATCGTCATCCGAACCATGTTTCTTCCCGGAAGAATACGGAGGATGATGGAAAAAGCAGATCTTCCATTTCGTATTGTCCTTGGACAATTCCTTCTCGAGCCATTCAAGTTGGGTCTTGTCCATGTAGTTACTGTTCAGAGCGTAAAAAGCAACATCCCCCTTTTTGAAGCGGTAATATTCCTTGCCATCCATATTGAAGTGTTCGTAAAGCCGTTGATTTGATTGGTCGTGATTGCCTAGCGTCGCGTAAAATTTTACCTTGCTGTCCAGGAGGGGGCGATAAACATCCTCAAACTTATTCCGATAGTCCTGGGCCCTTTCGCGCCCATAAAGGTTGTCACCCAGCATCAAGACGAAGTCGAACGGAAAGGCCTGCCGGTAGCGAAGCATCATTGCCGCCACCTCATGTTGTTGCCTGCTTCCCGAACCGGTATCGCCAATTGCCGCAAAGCGAACTGAGCCGTTCTTAACGGGTAAGGTCAAGTCAATCGGACTGGCTTTGCTAGTGGTGGCCGACCTGTTTGAAAGACTCTGGAAACGGTAATCTTGAACAAAGCCGTTAACGGTAAGAATTGTGATTGTGAAAAGCGCCAGGAGAATACGTTTCATTTTTCCACTCCGCGAAGCTCACGCTAGGGAAGCGCGTTGAGCATGTAATCAACAATTACGTTGTTTTCTCGATCTACCAGCAGGAGATGGCGCCCCACAAAACGGTATCGCAGCTCCTGTGGCAATGGCGGCAGTTCCAACAACAGCGTAGGCGGAATCTGCGTCAGTTCTTTAGTCTCCGGATAGACATAATTGACGCGCAGAGGCACGCCCTGCGTATCCGCTTCGAGCACGGTCTGACGCAATTCCTGCCGCTCGCGTCCCTTGAACTCGGCTTTAATCAAGCCGCGGATGAGGCCGGCAATATCCGGAGTAAATAGCTCTCCCGGCTTAGCATTTGGTCTGGCCTCGCGAATCCGTTCCTGAAATGCCAGCTTGTAAACCTCAATCTGTTCAGGAGTGCTGTCGGCCGATAGCTTCGGCAGGTTCTTCCTGGCGACGCTCTGACGGAGCTTTACATACTCTTTAACTCTCTTCTCGAAAGCATCCCGCGTGCGCTTTTCCTCACTCGAAATCTGTCTCTGCTGATTGAATGCAGCACCCGGCGAGAGTATGACGAAGATGGCCAAGACCAGACTCACCACAATGACCACTGCTTGATTCGAGGACCCATGTTTCATTGTGACCTCGCAAATGGCAAACTCAATGCCAACAATAGAGCGAATTGTCGAATGTGAAATGAGTCGGCCCATGATGCTCAAATCACGGTATCAACGCAACGATTCTATTTTCGAATTGAAATATTCAAAGGGGGAAACTGCAAGAGAGAAGTGTATTCACTCATTAAAGCGGACGTACCAGGACAATACGGGGCTGAACTCGAGGCGATTAGGAAAAGCCTCGAGAACAGCCCTCGTTTTACTATTAACTAGCTCCTAACTAGCTCCGGGCGGATCTCGTTAATTCAAGCGCACGGATCTGGTCATGAGCCTGCTTTATAGCTGCAAACTGTTTCTCCACCAGCGATCTGACACTTGGTGGAAGGTCCTCTTCGAGCGCTTCCTTATAATTCTGGACGGCGGAATCCTCGCCACGCTCACATTCGGAGATGATTGGGCCATCGTCGTCGCCCGTCACAGTCGCTTTGATGTCCATCCAACCGCGATGAAGCGAGGCGGCCGCGCTACCAGACTTTTCAGGATCGCCGCCAAGATTTCGGACCTCTTCCTGAAGCTGTGCGGCGAAGCGTCCGCGCTGTTTCGAGAAGTCATCAAAGAACGTCTTCAACTTAGCGTTCACGACCTTCTCCGAAGCCGCATGAAAGCCATTTTCACCGTCTTTGCAGGTTTCGATCAGGTTATTAAGAGTTCCGATGACGTCGTCTCTATCGGTAGTCATGATTAAGCCTCCCTAGTTTAAAAAATCGATACTCACAAAACGGGCAACGCCTCTCGTTGGAGAAGCGTCGCCTGTTGTGGACGATGCTCCAGTGTTTCCACCGGGGCTCCGCAAGAAGGCGAGCGCCCCAAAAGGAACCTCGGCTTCTATTCCTTGTTCTCGTCGATTGAGAACGTTAGACCACTGGACCGCGCCGGCCCGAAATAAGGTTAATTATCAACACGACTGCTGCCACGACCAGCAATAGATGGATCAAGCCGCCGCCTACATTTCCTATCAACCCTAACAACCAAAGCACCAAGAGAATCACAAGAATGGTCCACAGCATAATTCAATACTCTCCTTCCTTTTTCATCCACAAACAAACACGCTTTGAACTTCGTTCGCAGGTTTATCGAGCAATGGTCATGCCACGTTGCCGAAACACGAAATTCGCCTGAAATAAGGCCAATTTGGCTCCCATGATGGGTCCGATTCCCAATACACAAATCTCTTTACGATTCGACTGTCTGCATGAGAATAGGTCAGTAGGAAGACGCACCGGTTGTGCGAATTTAAGTCAAGCGTGGGAATTTAAGTGATGGTGAACAAAGAAAAGAAGACTCAGGAAGTGGGCCTGAGTCTTCACAAACTCTTCGGTAAGATTATGATTTCTTTATGGTTGGCGAAATATAAATGTGTTCTGGTCAGCTCCTCTTAGGCGGAAACTCCGTCTACTCGCTGGGGTCTCTACCCCGAGCATGCTTCTAACGATCGAAAGCCGGACCATGACCCTTGGCTCAGTCAACTGAAAGCGGTCTGCCAGAGCTTGCGCGCGTTCAAAATCGCTCTTCGCAAGTGTCCCGATCGCCGCTCCGTACCGAGCGATTGTGTTGGTCAGGTTGCTGCCGCCTTGCAGAGGCAACTCTCCGTCACGAAAGATATTGACCTCAAAACCATTCAAGACTACTGCGGCGGCGAGCAGCTCATTGAGGAGCATGATACCGGGCTCGAGGACTTCAAAGCTGCGGGACGGATCTAGTTGCCGGAGGGCTTCTGCAATTCTGAGATGCTGTTCAAGTTGTTGATAGTTAGTAGCGCGCCGGCTGGTGTACTGGCGAGTTTCGTCGAGAATCTGAAGTGCAAACTCAGTGTCTTTCTGCTGGACCGTGCCAGCGAGTTGCAAGAGAAAATTGATGCGCTCGTCATCTGAGTTAAACGCGCTAAGTTTCTGCCGTATCTCCTCAATTGAGTTTGAAGCGGCCTGATCGGCGATCAGCCGGAATTCAACGTTTCTCAGAACGGTCTCCCGAGTTCTTCCATCCAAGTGATCATTTGCTATTTGGCGGGCGCGATCCGGATCTCCCTCTTCGAGGGCGCGCATGGCAGCCTGCTGATAGATTCGCGACTGTACTGCTGGCGGGGCTGCTGCTGCCGCTGTGATCATGCTGTCAGCGGTACCTTGCTGGAGGGCGCTAAATAACTGGTTGAACCCGGCTCTCCGATTATTGCCAACGCCCAATTCACCCATCTTCTGCCGGACCGCCTGGCCCCGGGCAGGAAGGTGTTGGTCGATCTGTGGAAGAAGCGCCTGTAGACCGTTGAGCAGACGACGAGCATTGTTCTGTTCAAGCTGTCCGTCAGTAGGCGCTCCGCTTGCAACTGTGGCTGGGCCGGAAGGTAGCCGGCGGCGGGCGTTATTTGGATTTCCTCGTTGCGGCACAGCGGCAGACGCATTTGCTTTCAATGCGGCGTCAACAACTGTCCCCAGAAGATTTTGATAAGCGGAAAGCGAAAGGACCTGGGCGCGATTGCCGGGTGCGCTGCCGGCGCTCGAAGCGTCAGCGATGCGTGGTCCGGGTTGTAAAAGCGCGAGCGCCAGGTTTCCGGCTTCGAAATTCGAGAGCATGTTTGTTCCACCCAGTTTCGAAACGACTTTGTCGCTCAATTTAGTCGCGGCTGGTGGGTCCTTGAGTTGTAGTTGGGCCAACACATTAGCAAGCGTACGTGGAAACTCTCCTTTTTCAAGCATCTGCTCGGCATTTTGGAGGGCCAGCTTCGGGTCAAGGGCAGCTATGCGGGCAAGCAGGAGTTGGTCGAGGTTATTGTCCATGTTCAATTGACGAGGATCCTGTGAAGCGGTTGCCGGGGGTCGAGTCAAGTCGAGAACCTGATAGGCTAGTTGTGCGTCATGCTTTGCAGCGGTCATCACAAGTTCCTGCCGCAGTTGGCTTGAGGCTCGCGGTTGCCGCCTCTGATTGGTCTCAGGAGCCTGCATGAGCTGAGACACACCCTCAGCCGCCAGCATAAACAGGGAGCGGGCCCGACCTTCGTCTGTCTGCCAGAGCAGATCGGCAGCGCCAAGCTGTACCCTGATCCGGTTTTCAGAGAGTCTGAGCAACTGAGACTCGTTCACCAGTTGTTCGAGCAAGGAGAAGGCTCGTTTTTCTGACTCGGCCTTCTCCTTTTGTTGTTCTTCCTCAGTCGGCGTGAGGGTGCTCGAGTTTTCCTGTCCTGAAACAGGTATTGAAACAGCAGATATTAACCCCAGGCTGAGCGTCAGAACCACGATCCAAATCTTTGACATCACAACACCTCAAGAACAAAATTCCGCGCCCGGTAATTCCTATTTGCACACACGACCATTGCAATAGGCCGCGAAAACTAAGACGTAAGAATGACGCAAAAAGTCGAGAAACTTTAAGCAGGCTAAGGCTTTAACACGCCTTTTTTGATGTTGCGCTGCCAGGCCTCGTAGTTTCTGATTCGGCGCTTTGCCTGCTTGCGCGTTAGTTTCATCTCCCTGGCTACAAAGTCGATCCGGCTGGTACGATCGTTCTTCGCGTCGTACCGATCACCGGGAGCCCGGCGATAGATCTCGTAAGCACGGCTCCACTCTGCTTTCACTTCGTCTGTTGCTTGTTTCCCACGCTGTTCGGGCATGCGTAAATCCTTCCAGGAAGGTCTGAGATGGTCGAATACCGAGCAGTACATCTTACCTGATCCATTTCTTAACAGAAAACACGCTTCCGACAATTGCCACAATAATAAATCCATAGACAAAATATTCCACGAGGTCCGAATTCAGATACGAAATGATTCGCCTGCCGAAGTATAGGGCCAGTAACGCTTCTATTGTGAAACGAACCAGTCGCCCGGCAAACACGGCGCCTAGCAACTGGCGTCTCGGACTTTGCAACGCTGACGCCGTCATTACAATCGGAGTAAAAGGGAATGGCGGAGGGAGGAGAGTGGCAGCATCAAAAGAAGATCATTGCCAAAGGGTAGAAATAGAAACGACGAGTCCAGCGCCCCAAGGAAAAACAATCCGATTGGGCCAAGGCGGCGAAAGAATCTAAAAAGTACATAAGCTGTTGCCAGACTCATAAAAGACAGCAGCCTCGACAAAAGACTCTCATGCTCGGTTTCTCGATAATGCTATATGCGAGCCGGGCAAGTGGCCAGTCGTGGTGGCTCCGCTGGTGGTGGGTCCCCCATTGGCGGCGCACTGTCGGGCTCCCGCACCGGAGCGGGTGGTTGTGGTTCAGCATCTGGCGGCAGTGGAATCGGACTCTTATTGGGAGAATCGGGATCCAGGGGATCGTACGGGTGCGTTGGCGGTTGGTCCGGTCTTTCATCGGGCCGCCACTTATCTTTGTCGAAAATTCTCTTCATTATTAACCCCCGGTTTGCTTACTTTTATTAAGAGACTCTTTTACCTGTCATCTCGTCACATTTGCGGGACGAAAAGGTCAAGACATTGTGGCTGAGAGCTAAATTGTCCTGGCCCGATCGCATGTCATGGCCTATTTGGTTACCCGCTCTTTTGAACAAGCGAGGGCCTTACTGTGGTATAACACCCTGCTTTTGCCTGATTTAAGGACAAGAATTGTTTCCGACTTGGGTCCTGAATCTTTATTACGGCAGAGCCTGGGAGGGTCTATGAGGATCATAATTGCCGGCGGGGGTGAGATTGGCTACCAATTGGCTCGGCGGTTGGCCCTCGAACACGACGTAGTGGTTGTGGGAAAAAACCAGGAGATCATTGATCGCTTCGATCGCCTTGACCTCCAGGTGGTCCATGGCAGACCCACTCATCCGGATGTGTTGGAACGGGTCGAGTTGGCAGAGACCGACATATTTATAGCTTGCAGCCCATCAGATGAGGAGAACATCATCTCCTGCCTGGCGGCCAAGAAAATCGGCTCCCCAAACACGTACTGCTTTGTTACCAAGGAAGAGTATTACCGTTCTTTTTCCCCGGATAATGGGAAGGGTTCTCCTCTGGACATCGATAACGTGATCTGGCCGCAACAGATGCTGGCGGAGGAAATAGCTCGCATTGTGCTGGTCCCACGAGCCATTGATGTTGAGTTTTTCGCCAGTGGACGGGTGTTGTTACTCGAGTACCGGCTCGGTCCGAACTCCACCTTAATAGGACAGCCACTGGCTCAACTGCATTTGCCGCAGGGTGTGCTTGCCGTAGCCGTCTCAGAAGGCGACAGGTTACAGATACCTACAGGAGCATCTGTCTTCCATGAGGGCGAGAAGGTGATCTTCATGGGAGAGGAGCATGCGTTGCTGCGGCTCCAGAGGGCTTTTATTCCCGAGGCTGACCAGAGAATACGTAACGTAACGATCCTTGGCGGCGGCACCGTTGGGCTGACTCTCGCCAAGTTGCTGCAACGCGAAGAAGAGATCCGTCTAAAAGTGATCGAGGCATCCCCTTCGAGATGTGAATTACTGGCTTCTGAGCTGCCCTCGGCGCTGATCCTGAACGGAGACGCCACCGATCTCGAGTTGTTGGAGGCAGAAGAGATCTCTAGCAGTGATGTGCTGGTGTCAGTTACCACAAGCGACGAGAAGAACCTACTCGCTTCGCTGTTGGCCCGGCAGATGAAGGTGCCTAAGATCATAACCCGCGTCGATCGGCCGAACAATCTACGTCTGTT
This sequence comes from Pyrinomonadaceae bacterium, assembly GCA_035512935.1. Taxonomy (GTDB): domain Bacteria; phylum Acidobacteriota; class Blastocatellia; order Pyrinomonadales; family Pyrinomonadaceae; genus PSRF01. The sequence goes on from DATKDA010000145.1 coordinate 18,666, forward strand.
TGAAAGCGTTGGTATTGATGTCCCGCTCAACATGCGAATGACCGCCGTCGACACGGTGGTGAATTCCTTACAGAACACCAACATTCAATTGCGCGCTACTGTTGAGCACGGCCGCGCGGATGTGCTTGAGGTCGAGGTGCCCAGTCAGTACCCGGCGACTAAGGTCAAGGATATGACCCCGATACCCGGCGCCATCATTGGCGCGATTGTGCGTCGCCATCGGGTGATCGTGCCGCATGGCGACGATGTTGTTAAAGGTGGCGACACTCTGTTTGTGTTCTGTACGGACGAGGCTGTGGAGACAGTGCGCAACTACTTCTAAGCTAAGACGTCTCGCAAGACTTCAAACCATAACCCGATGCGTTTAACGCTCATAGCCCATACCACCGGATTAATCCTTCGTCTTTTTGGGCCGCTCCTGCTGATTCCGCTTCTGGTGGATCTCTATTATCGAAACTGGGAAGAATGCGTTGGATTCGGCATCGCCGCAGTAAGCGCCAGTGCGACTGGTGAACTGTTGCGGCGCTTGCATCCCGGAGGTGTTGACTTAAACCGGCTCGAAGGCTTGGCGGTTGTCTCCATCGTTTGGCTGGTCGTGGCGGGCTTTGGGGCGATTCCTTACGTCTGGGCCGGCATAGGCCTGGTTGATTCGTTATTTGAATCGATGAGCGGTTTTACTACCACGGGGGCGACAATTTTGCGCGACTTCGGCGCCTATTCCCGGGGGCTCTTTTTCTGGCGCAGCTTTACGCAGTGGCTCGGAGGCATGGGTGTCATTGCCCTCTTTATCGCGGTGCTCCCGGCGCTTGCGGTTGCCGGGCGCCAACTATTCTTCGCTGAAGCTCCCGGACCATCGGAGGAACGGCTGACCCCGCGAATTCGCAACACTGCCGTCGCCTTGTGGTCGATCTATGCGGGACTAACGGCGATTGAGATTCTCCTCCTAACGGCCGTGGGGATGCCGTTCTTCGACTCTGTGTGTAATTCCATGTCGACTCTGGCGGCGGGTGGATTCTCTCCCCATCCGGGGAGCATCGGAGGATATGGGATTCCCGCCGCAGAATGGATCGTTACAGTTTTTATGTTCCTTGCGGGCGTGAACTTTGCCTTGATGTATGCAGTCGTGCGCTGGCAGCCCGGCAGCCTCTTTCGCGATCCTGAATTTCGCACCTACGCTGCCATAGTGCTGGCCGCCTCAATAATGATTGGCGGCGTCCTCATCAGTTTTTCATTAACTCCTTCTCCCTCCTACCTAAATGCGACGACAAGCGCTCAAGTGTTGGACCAGGCCGAGGCGGCGACGGTTGTGCGCCACGGTATATTTCAAGTGGTAAGCATCTTAACAACTACTGGTTTTGCAACTGATGACTTTAACCTTTGGGGTGATCAGGCAAAAACGATTCTGTTCATCCTGATGTTCATTGGCGGATCCGCAGGATCAGCAGCAGGTGGACCAAAGGTGGTGAGAATCTTGTTGATCGCGAGGTATGCATGGCTCGAACTTTTCAAGGCCGCGCACCCTCGCGCCGTAAAGCCGGTCCGCCTGGGCCACAGAATTGTCCCCCCGGACGTCATGCGAGCGATCACCGCATTTTTGCTTCTCTATTTGATGACGTTTGGCCTCAGCACCCTAATCGTTGTGCTGCTCGGGTTGGATATGATCAGCGGTCTTACCGCCAGCATTGCGACGCTCGGGAATATTGGGCCGGGTTATGGAACCGTGGGCCCCATGGCCAATTTCGCGGAGCTGCATCCGGTCAGTAAGTTGGTGTTGTTCGGAAACATGTGGATTGGTCGCCTCGAAGTGTTGACGGTGTTTGTCTTGCTGCAACCTCACGTTTGGAAGTCCGCGCGATGGCGAGCCGATAAACGCTCCGACTTGTCTGATAGAAAATAACCCTCAGAGCTTGGTCCGAATTGGTGACCTTACGTTTACCAATTTGCGCCCCTATCATCGGCGGGTATGCGCGTGGTTATACCTCATTAATCTCCACCGGGCCTCTGAAAGTATTCGACAGGCCACCAAAAGCGGGTTAATATTCGCGTGTTGGATAAGTTAGGTCGGAGCGTTCTCTTAGGAGCTTTCGACTGCGATGGTTAAATTGTATTTCAAATGGATGGAAATGGTATGACCGATTTGCGCGGAGACGTATTTAGGACAATCGATCCTGATCGTCCCGGATCGACGTCTGAGGAGGTCATTTCGCAGTTACGAGAAATGATACACCGAGGCGAACTGCGTCCAGGTGACCGGCTTCCTCCTGAACGCGATCTGGCAAAGATTCTGGGTGTCAGTCGTCCGACGCTTCGAGCGGGTATCCGTTCGTTGGCTGCCGTCGGGGTGCTCCAATCGCGACAAGGCGCCGGAACTTTTGTAGTAAAGTCAGATGGACCACCTGCCTTAGACAGCAGTCCGCTGCGCTTGATGGCTTCATTGCATGGCTTTACCTCTGCCGAGATGTTTGAAGCGAGACAATCGCTGGAGATGGCTGTTGCCGGTCTTGCCGCCGACCGGGCCACAAGCGATCATATGGCGTCGTTATCGGAGGAGATTGCCGGAATGTTCGCCTCACTTGACGATCCGGAGCAGTTCCTTGTTCACGACATGCGTTTTCACCAGACCGTGGCAGCCGCCTCAGGGAACCGGATTCTTACCTCATTGATGAATATGGTTGCGACCATTCTGTTTGATGTACGACGCAAGACAGTCAAACATGCGACGGACCTGAAGGAATCGGCCGAGATGCACCGTCAGGTCTATCGCGCGATTCGCGAGCGCAACCCCGAGGCTGCACGAATCGCCATGCGGGACCACTTGATGCTGGCCCAGAGGGCTCAGGAATCAGAAAGATCTGACGAAGAGGACCCAATGGATCACGCCGGTTAGCCTCTCTAGAGTTGTTCTTACTATGTCACGGTATTGCGGGCTTGTTGGACTGCGGCAACGTACGCCTGGGCCGCTTGAGTCACCTTCTCGGCTTCACCATTTCGAATCGCTTTGAGGTCTACGAGGTCCGCTCCCACACCAAGAGCGCAGGCCCCGGCCTGAATAAAGTCCGCGGCTGTTGCAAGTGAAACCCCGCCGGTTGGCATCATCTCGATCTGCGGCAATGGCGCCTTAAGCGCGCGCAAGTACTTTGCACCGCCTACCGCGCCACATGGAAAGATCTTCACGACGTCGGCGCCGGCCTGCCAGGCCGTAACCACTTCGGTAGGTGTAAGGGCGCCCGGAAGGATCGCGATCGAATAACGATGGCACAATTCGATGGTCCCCAGATTGACGGCTGGACTAACCACGAATGATGCTCCAGCAAGGATACAGGCGCGGGCACTTTCTGCATCCAGAACTGTACCGGCTCCTACGACGACATCGTTCCCGTAACGGTCAACTACCTGTTCAATGACATTTACAGCACGAGGGACGGTCATAGTGATTTCGAGTACGGGGACGCCTCCGGCTTTAATGGCGTCGACTACCTTCATCGCCTCTTCAGTGGAGGACGCCCGTACCACAGGGACGACACCTACTGATTTGAGGCGAGCTAGCACATCGATCTTGTTCATTTGAGCTCCTGAGCACAATATATTCCTTAAGCAAGTCCGCCGTGGCGTTGTAAAGGACTCCACCCCCTGGAGGGGTGAGATGTTTATAGCACGACGACCGACCTAACCTTTCTGCGCCGTGCGGAGGGGCGGAACTCAACTCGATTTGTACGTATCTCGTTTGTTTCCGCCCCTCCGCACGGCGCAGGAATTTCAATTGCGGAACGAGCTATAAACATCCCACCCCCTTCCGGGGGTGGAGATTCCAGGAATGCACTAACCAAGTTTCTACCTTGCCACTCTTGCGCCGCCGCCTTTCATTACCTTTTCAACTTCGGCCAGGTTGACCATTGTTGTGTCTCCGGGTGTGGTCATCGCCAATGCTCCATGCGCTGCCCCACACTCGACTGCCCATTGCGGTCCTTTCTGGCTCAATAAGCCATAGATCAGGCCCGATGCAAATGAGTCTCCGCCACCAACACGGTCGAGAATCTCGAGGTTCTCGCGCGTGCGCGACTGATACAACTCGCCTCCCGTAAAGCACACAGCCCCCCAGTCGTTGATGGTTGCGGTCCGGGCATTGCGCAGCGTCGTCGCGACTACCTGGAAGTTAGGAAACTCGGCAACGGCCCTTTCGATCATCCGGCGGAAGTTTGAAACATCAAGTTTCGAATGATGTTCGTCCAGCCCCTCAACCTCGAAACCAAGTGCTGCGGTAAAATCTTCTTCGTTGCCGATCATGACATCGACAAAGGGGGCCAGTTCGCGATTGACCTCGCGAGCCCGCGCCTGCCCCCCAATAGCTTTCCACAAAGATTCGCGATAGTTCAGATCGTAGGAGATGATGGTTCCATGACGCCGAGCCGCCTCCATTGCTTCACGGGCGACCGCCGGGGTTGTTTCCGAGAGAGCGCAAAAGATCCCTCCCGTGTGAAACCAGCGGGATCCCAGGCTGCCAAATATTCTTTCCCAATCGATTTCACCAGGGCGCAGTTGTGAGACCGCAGTGTGCCCGCGATCCGAACAGCCGAGTGCCGCGCGGACACCAAAGCCCCGTTCGGTAAAGTTGAGTCCGTTGCGAACGCTGCGGCCTACGCTGTCATACTTCACCCAGCGCAGTTCCGACTGATCGACGCCGCCCTGATAAATCAAATCCTCGACCAGTCTTCCAATGGGATTGTCGGCTAACGCCGTGACGATGGCCGTGTTCATCCCAAAGCAGCGCTTGAGGCCACGGGCCACGTTGTATTCCCCGCCACCTTCCCAAACCTGAAAGGCGCGCGTGGTGTGGATGCGGCCCTCGCCGGGATCGAGCCGGAGCATTACTTCGCCGAGCGAGATCAGGTCCCAACGGCATTCATTCTTATCTCTTATCTTCACGAGTGCCCTCTCACTTGATCATCTGAAACACGTCGCGTGGTAACCAGGTACTCAGCCAGGGTACGTAAGTGACCAGCAGCAGCGCCGCCACCGCAGCGACGAACAAGGGGATCATTGGTTTGATAATTCTGGTGATCGAGATCTTTGCAATACCGCAACCAATAAAAAGCACTGTGCCGACTGGAGGAGTGCACAACCCGAGACAGAGATTGAAGACAATAATGATACCGAACTGGTATTTCATCAACTCTGGTGTAGTGCCCAACGCCGGCGCCAGGTCCTGCGCGATCGGTAAAAAGATCGGCGTGAAGATCAGGACGGCCGGGGTCATGTCCATAAAGGTGCCGACGGCGAGAAGGATCAAGTTGATAAGGAGCAGAATGATTATCGGGTTGCTGCTGATGCCGCGGACAAACGTGTCTATCAGTTGCGGGACATTGGCATAAGCGAAGATCCAAGCCATTGCGATCGATGTACCGATCAGCAGAAAGACCATCCCGGTGGTCGAGGCCGTCTCGACGAGTATGTTCGGAATATCTTTCAACTTTACTTCGCGGTAATAAGAGACGGAGAGCACAAAGGCGTAGACCACGGCGATCGCTGAAGCCTCAGTCGCGGTAAAGAGTCCCGTCACGATGCCGCCCATCACCAGAATCAGCATCAAAAGGCTGGGCAGCACTCCAATCAGGCTCCTCGTAAACTGGCCGAGCGTGGGAAAAGGTGTTCGAGCTCCATAGCCATTTTTGAGCGTCATGACAACCGCAATGCCCATCAACGAGAGACCAAGCAAGATTCCCGGAAGATAGCCAGCTACGAAAAGCGCGCCAATGGAAACTCCGCCCGCCACCATCGCATAGACGATAAAGACGTTGCTCGGGGGAATCAGCAGACCCGTAGTAGCGGAGGTTACGGTGAGGGCTGCCGCGAAATCTTTTGGATATCTCTCCTTCTCCATGGCCGGAATCATAAAGCCGCCGATGCCCGAAGCCGCCGCGGCTGCCGAACCTGACACCGCGCCAAAAAGCATGTTCGCCAGCACATTCGTGACCGCGAGACCACCAGGCAAAAAACCTACAGTAACGATCGCGAAGTCGATCAGTCGCCGAGCCACTCCTCCCGTTGCGAGAAACTTGCCGGCCAGAATGAAGAAGGGAATTGCCAGAAGAGTAAAGCTGGTGATGCTGGTTCCCATTCGTTGCGCAATGGTAACGGCGCTGGGATCGAGCGGCAGGCTGACCAGCATCGCGGCAAGTGCACTAATACCGATGCAGAAGGCGATCGGCACACGCAGGAAGAGCAGCAGGATGAAGATCCCGGTTAGAACCGCAATCGTCATAAGGCCGCCTCCTCGACCTTTCCCTCCTCGAGTTGCGATTTCCCGGGTTTGAACACGCCTTCAATAGCAAAGCTGGTCATGAAGAGCCCGCTGATTGGGATCACGGCGTAGATGACAGCCATGGGCCATTGCAGACCCGCCGTGGTCTGATGCAATCTAATTGTCATCATCATCAGCCGCGTTCCGCCATAAACCAGCACCACGACGGAGAAGAGAATGACGAGCGCGCGCACCAGCAGTTCAATCCGGCGCTGGGCCGGAAGCGACATCTTCAAATAGATAAAGTCGAAACCCAGATGTTCGTGCTTTCGCAGCGCATAAGCTGCGCCGAGAAGTGCCAGCCAGCCTAATTGAAAGCTGGCTAACTCTTCAGTCCAGCGACTTGGCTCGATCAGGAGGGGCAGGCCGTAGTTGACCGAAACTCGGGCCAGCAATCGTGAAAGCACTTGCCAGACAACAGTAATCGTCATCACTGAGAGCAGCACGCATAGCACTAACTTCAGGGCGTACTCTAGCCTCTCGTTGATCCTCTTGATCGCGTTCATTGTCGGGGTCTCTTTTAGTTGGTAGCCAGAATGCGCCGAATGAGATCCTGAATCTCCGGTACCTGATAGTCCTTGTCCTCATACATGACTGCCGCTTTTTTACGAAAAGCCTCTTTGTCGACGTCCTTATTGATCTTCAAACCTGCCTTTTCCATTTCAGCGAATGCCTCCGCTTCCGCCTGTTCCCATAGTTCACGCTGGTAGATTGACGAAGCATGGGCCGACTCTTTGACCCATTTTTGCTCCTGGGGCGTCAGGCGCTCCCACGCGTCCCGACTCATAATGATGATATCTGGCACGAGCGTGTGTTCATCGAGGCTATAGACGGAAGAGACTTCGTATTGTTTCGAAGTGTGCAACGAAGGTGGGTTGTTCTCAGCGCCGTCTACCGTACCAGTGTCGAGCGCCGAATACAGCTCCCCAAATGGAATAGGCACGGGATTGGCGCCCAGCACTTCCACCATCCGCACCGCGGTCTTGCTTTTCATTACGCGGATGGAGAGGCCATAGAGATCTTCGGGCGTGCGGACCGCTTTACCAGAACGCTTGTTCACATAGAAGCTCCGCGCCCCGGCATCGTAGTAGGTTACCCCTTTGAGGTTATACGGAAGCGACACGTCAAGTAACTCCTCACCGATTGGACCATCCATCACCTGCCAGAAGTGGTCTCGGTCGCGGAAAAGGTAGGGAAGCGAGAGAATCGAGATCTTCGGTGAAAAACCCTCGAGCACCCCGGTCGAGACTTTGGTCATCCCCAGGCTGCCAATCTGTAGCATCTCTACCAACTCGCGTTCGGGCCCCAATTGTTCATCAGGATAAATTTCCAGCCGCAGTTCGCCCCCCGAGCGCTTCCATAGGTCCTCAGCCATGAACTCCATCGCTTTGTGCACGGGGTGTTGCTGGTTCAGGATATGTCCCAGCCTAATCACTTTGGCCTGTTCAACGGGTGATGTTGCGCCGACGTACAGGCCATAAGCCAGGATGCTAACGGGGAGTACAAAGACGAGGGCCCATGCTCTCATAACGGATCCTTTCCCTAAATAAAAAATACTAGAGTGACAGTACGTCTGGCGAAAGATACTCGCGGCCCGCTAACTCAATTGAGATCTGGGGCCAATCGGGTGAACGTGAAATTACCTCAACCCCTTCATCAAAAGCTATACACGTCTCCTCGGTTTTAGCGCCTGAGACGGAAGGGTTCCAAGCAAAGGCCTGATTGGATCGGACCACATCTTGACAACGCGGATGAGCGACCCAGTCGCGGGTTCGGTAACCGCAAGCACCACCTTGATGATGCCGGCGCTCTTCGCCGGCAAAACCCGCTTCCGCATAGGCGCGCGCCGCTACGTTGTAAAGTTGGGCGCCCGTGGTTCCCGGTCTCGTGGCCGCCATCAACTCCGCGTTCACGCGGGCAACGGCTCCGATGCGCCGTTGTAGCTCTGACGTAACTGTGCTGGCGGAAACAAGGCGAGTGAGCGAAGCGATGAGACCCTGGCGACGAGCGCAGACAACTATCATGAGAACGTTCTTCCAGATGTTTCGCGTTGGAATCGGATGCCTGTACTTTTGCAGCCGCTCGTCGGCAGCCACAAGGTTAACGATCGCGTTGATTTCGAAAGAACCCAGTGCGTCTGCGGCCTGCCGGGCGATATCAAGCTCGCGCTCTCCGGGTTTGATAGTTCTAATCATGCTGCCGATTGCCAGACTGGCATCATGAGCCAGTGACCGGAACCTCTCTATCTCAGGTTCCGTAAGCTGGTATCTGCACGGAGCCAGAAGGTGCTCAATCATTGATGCTTTTTTGCTGAGCGGAGTATCTGAGCCAAGCCTCCCATTCTCTCGCAACAAGGTTTGCGCCCTATCCGCCAAGAAGTCTGGTGTTGCCTTTTCGTCTTCCCAGGGAAACTCGATTGGCTCGAAGTCTTCAGCGTCCAGTTCCTCTGCGAGAAGGCGCGGCATCTCGATCCGGTTGGCAAGGATGAACCGCTTGCCATCATCCCGGATCAAAAGTGCGCAGCTTCCAGGCTCGCGACTTTGATCGATACCGTTTAAGCCACCGGCGGTCAGCCAGGAAAAATTGGGCTGCGAGTTGAGCAACACTCCACCGAGATTTTCAGATGCGAGCATGCCCACTACTCGCTCGGTCTTTTCACTGATCTCGGCGTGTCTGTTCACAGACCTGGCTGTACTCGATTTATTGATTGACGCCGCTGGCCAGAAACCCGCCATCGACAGTAAGAATTTCGCCACTAACGAAGCTTGCTGCGTCGGAAGCGAGAAAGACTGCTGCTCCGGCAAGCTCTTCTACCTTGCCAAATCTCTTCATCGGAGTGCGCAATAGGAATTCCCGACCACGTTCGGTCTCGTCCAGGAGTTTCTCGTTCAACGAGGTGCGGAAGACACCCGGAGCTATTGCGTTGACACAAACACCGCGTCCCGACCATTCGACAGCCAGCGATTTGGTCAATGAAGCAACAGCGGCCTTGCTGGCTGAATAGGCAGCGACTTCGTAAAGAGCTACAAAAGTTGATAGGGAAGCGATGTTGATGATGCGTCCATATCCGCGTTCGAGCATATGGCGGCCAAAGATCTGGCAGGCTCGGAGTGTGCCCGTTAGATTCGTTTCGAGGATTTCACTCCAGTCTTCCTCGGAGAAATCCAGAGTGGGAGCCCGCTTTGTGCGACCGGCCGAGTTTACCAGAATGTCTACTTTGCCAAATGTTCTGAGGGCCTCGTCGAGCACATTTTGCAGAGTGCGGCGATCCGATACGTCAGAAGCCACCCGGAGTGTTCGGCGACCGCGACCTTCGATCTCATTCGCTGCTGCCTCAACCTGGTCCAGGCGTCTGGAGGTGGGAATAACATCTGCGCCAGCATCAGCCAGACCGTGCGCGATGGCGCGACCAATCCCAGAAGTTCCCCCGACCACGACTGCTACCTTGCCATTTAGTTCTAAAGGAGAATAAGTCATATTCCCAGGACACCTTCGCAGACCCTGTTGTTCTAGTTTCGGGCCTTAATTCAAGCCTAACGGGTTGTGGAAAAGGTGTTGGCCACCTGCGACAGCCGCTTCAACAAAGCAACGAGAACAAAGCAACGAGCGCTTAGTTACAGGGTCTTCATGCCGAATGTTCAAGAGACTATGAAGAACCGCCAAAACTTGCAACTGTTTTACTAAGGTCTTACCAATTAAGTCGATTGGAGTTAGTGTGTAACACCATTCAGTCGATTCAGTCAAGAATTTCGAGGTAGATGGCTACAACCAATTCTTAAAAATCTTGTGATATCTATATGAAGTCTTGATTTGAAGCGCAGACGTGTGGTAAAAATCTCGCTCGCTCTGAAATAACTGGTGTTACCATTGTGGTGTGTGCAGGGTGTAAATAAGTCTTCTTAAAGGTAACACGGTCTAACTGATGAGAGCGGCGGGTTTAGGGCAGGAGGAACAAAGTGCACGCCCCCGAAATAGCGGTGCTCAAGCGTCGGACGGTGGGAGACAATGTTTGGCTCAGTTATGCCGAACCGATGGTTGAGGACGAGTTTGCAAGTCTTCGCGCCTACCCTCTGTCATATGAGGTAATGGGGTCAGAAGAGGCCATTGGGCGGGCACAGTTCGAGGAAATTGAAAAAGCGGCCCGGGAAAAAGAGGGCGACATCGTGATTGTGCTCTTGGGTGGACGGGGAGCCCAGGCCCTGTATCGTTTGCTCGGGGAACTGGCGAAGACAGACCGGGTGGATTCCATTCTCAGTCGTTTGCATCTTGTAACTCAGGATGCGTTGGCGCCGCTGCGAATGAACAACGCCCTTAGCTTCATGCGCGATTTTGAGCGCTTACTAGGCGAAACATTCTTCGCTAAGGTGAAGAGTTTTACGCCGATGCAGACCGACGGCAGTGACCTCGAGAGTGATCTTGTAGGCTATCTGGAGAAGTTGGATTCGTTGGGAGGGATTGACATATTCTTCCTTGGGTTGGGCCCGGAATCGGGGGAAATGTCACATTTGGCTTACATTCGACCTGGCTCTGGCGCGCGAGCCGGCGATCTAGCTGGTGTCATCCCGATCTCCAGGAGTATCCTTGAACACCATATTAGTAAGTTCAAGATTGGGGGAAGCTCAATCACTGAAGCGGATGAGATGGAATGTCGATCAGCCACACACATTCTGACCCTGGGACCGGCGGCAATTCTTCGTGCCAAGAGAGTTGTCCAATCAGTGGTGGATGCTGCCACGGCGCCGGGCAAGAGCCAGAGTTACCGGCGCGTACTTGAAACTGAAATTGCGAACGATCCCGTAAGGCGTGCGGCACAACTTGATGAGAATCCAGGACTTTGGTTGCGATTGCATCCAAATGCCCGCTCACTAATTCTGGCTGATGTCCTGTCCGACTGATTAGAAGTCAGGCGTCTTGCTGAGAAAGATACAACGTTATGGCCAGCACCTATATAACGGAAGCCGCGCCGATCAGCGAATACGCTATTATCGTTAATCCCAAGGACAACGTGGCTGTCGTCAAGAGAGAGACGCAACCTGGCTTGGAAGTCGCCTTGCCGGACCAACAGGTCATTCGCGTTACTGCCTCAGTGCCTCCAGGACATCGGTTTGCGACGCGCGAAATTCCGCCCGGCGAATATGTCCTTCAGTATGGCCAACCTATCGGCACCTCCCTTGGCATCAAGGGGGGCGATCATATCACCCACGCCAATATGTCAGATGAAGTACCTATCGTGCGTGATATTCCCGACACGCTATCCACGCCGCCCCCGGACTACATACCGGAGGAAGACCGGGCGACATTCATGGGTTTTCGCCGTCGCGATGGCCGGGTTGGCACCCGTAATTATGTGCTGATTGTCCCAACCAGCATGTGCGCAAGTCACGAGGCCCAGCAGATTTCCACGATCGCTGAGTTTACACTTTATTCGCGCGAGAAGTTTCCAAACGTCGACGGCATAGTTGCGATTCCCCACAACAAAGGATGCGGCTGTCAGGACGGCTCCACGATCGACGTGATGCTGCGTACGCTCTCGAACTACGCGGACCATCCGAATGTCGGTGGGGTCATTCTGATGGACTTGGGGTGCGAAAAGACCAATCTCGCTTATGTCGAAAAGTATCTCTTTAAGCGTGAGAAGGCGTTTGACAAGCCTGTCGCCAAGATTGGCATTCAGGAGGTGGGTGGTACCGAAGCAGCGATAAAAAGAGGCCTCGAAGAGGTCGAGCGGATGCTGCCGGAGGTGAACGAGGCTGTTCGTGAAGAGGTGTCGATTGGCGAGTTGGTGCTAGGTGTCAAGTGTGGCGGTTCTGATGGCTTCTCGGGGATTTCTGCCAATCCATCATTGGGACGTGCGGCCGATCTGCTTGTTCGCTCCGGAGGGACGGTCCTGATCACTGAGGTGCCCGAGTTCTGCGGCGCCGAACATCTACTCGCGAATCGTGCGCGCGACGCGGAAACGGGGCGAGCAATTTATCGACTGGTGGACTGGTATAAAGAGTACGCGTCCAAATTTGGCGCAGTGCTTGGCCAGAACCCTAGTCCCGGTAACATTGTTGGCGGCCTGCTGAATATTACGATCAAAAGCCTCGGGGCGATGTCAAAAGCCGGTACTACTCGAGTCGAAGGGGTAGTCGAATACGCTGAGACTCCAAAGAGCGCTGGACTGCATCTGATGCAGGGCCCTGGTTATGATCAGGAATCCACGCCGGGCCTGGTGGCGGCCGGTGCGACGATGGTTGTCTTTACAACTGGCCGCGGCACGACGATTGGCAATGCAATCACGCCGGTGATCAAGCTGGCTTCCAATAGTGCCGTCTTTGAGCGGATGTCCCGTGATCTGGACCTCTCGGCAGGCGGTGTCATCGATGGTACGGAGAGCATCGACCAGGTCGGCGCTCGAGTCTTCGAGCATATTAGGCGAGTTGCAAGCGGCGAGGCGCCGGCGAAAGCCGAGCAGCTTAAGCATCGCGAGTTTCAGTTTTGGGCGGAACAGACAGTATCGCTATAGGATTATCGAAGCGGCCCAGCGCTTGGGCCATAGTCACCAGTCGTTAAAAGCAATGCCCACGCTGAAAGATATTGCGGCCCTTGCAGGTGTTTCAGTCGCAACGGTTTCGAATGTTATCAATGAAACTCGCCGTGTTTCACCCACCATGCGCGCTCGCGTCGAGCAGGCGGCCTCGCAGTTAGGTTATGTTGCCCGTTCGCTGGATCCGGCCCTCGTTTCGTCTCAGAGGAAAGCTATTCCTTCCGAAGTTCGCAAAGACGACTCTGAGAACTCAACAACTGCGACGGACCGTCAGTCTGGAACGAAAAACGCCACTGACGCCCCCAACCAGAGTAAAGCAGGACTAGTGTTGTTGCGGTTGTTGCGAGCCGCGCAACCGATTTCACGCGTCGAACTGGCTCGGCGCCTGGGTCTGAATCGTAGTACCGTAACTGACACTTTCAAGCCTCTTATAGCCGCCGGGTTGGTATTGGACCAGCCGGCTAATATCGGGCCGGCCCGAATGCAAGGGCGCCCGTCGACGAACCTTTCATTCAATAGCGATCGGGATCTGTTTGCGGGTGTAAATATTGGTGTCCGTCGTTCGCAGGTCGGTCTAACCAACCTGCGCGGTGAGATTCTGGCAGATGAGGATTTCGAGACTCCCTCCGATCCTAATACAGCGCTAAGACTGATTCGAGCAGCTATAGAAGGGCTTTCTCACGGCCGGCAAAAGGAACTAAGAGTCATCGCTGTGAGCGTACCTGCACCCACTGATGGAGAGCGGCGAAAGATGCTCTACGCCCCGCGCCTGGACTGGCGGAACATCGATATTGCCGACGCTCTGAAGCTGAACTCGAGTTCGGCGGGCAGCACGGTGAGGATAGTGGTGGAGAACGACGCCACCGCTGCGGCCATGTATGAAGCGCGGCTGCGTTTGCAGAATTCGAGCAACGAACCGTTGAGTAACTTTGTGCTCGTACGGTCCGGCACCGGCATTGGCGTCGGTCTTGTGCTTGGTGGGGAGGTTTACCGTGGCACCGGTTTAGGCGAAGGTCTGGCAGGTGAATTCGGCCACATGACGATCGTTGCCGGCGGCAAGCCCTGCGCTTGCGGCAATCGCGGCTGTTGGGAAATGTATGCGTCGGCTTCCTCGGCCTCTTCACTTTACATGGGTGAGCGGATTCGCCTTGGAGGGATGAATGCTCCTCGCTACGTGGAGATCGTGGCGCGCGCTGAGACCGGCGAGTTAAGAGCGCAAAGAACGCTCGAGCGTATCGGGGAATATCTGGGCATAGGTATTGGCAACGTGATCATGGGTGTTGGCGTGCCGCACGTGATAGTCAGCGGCCGGATCGTATACGGCTGGAAATTTATACAGGAACCATTGCACAAGGCGGTGGCACAAAGTATGGCGGGCAAGCTTCGAGGCTGGTCGGTTGAGCCTGGAGAACCGCGCGGGGCCGGCCTTGGTGGCGCACTTGAAGTAGCTGTTGATGCCTTTCTCGCTTCGAGCTTTGCTTAGAGATTCGTGAAGCCGATCAGTAAGACTCAAAGGCCTCGTGGGCCCATTCTTATCTGGCTTGTAATCATCATGTGCGCGGCTGCGGACGGCCGCGCGCAAAATCCTGCGTCCTCGAAATCCAACACAGATCTCTCTCGGCAGTTTGGGTTGCCGACAACGGTGACGGTACCTACAAGAACCCGATCATTCACGCCGATTATTCAGATCCAGACGTAATCAGGGTTGGAGATGACTTTTATCTTACGGCTTCAAGCTTCAACGTTGCGCCGGGTTTACCAATTCTACATTCCAGGGATCTGGTGAACTGGACCATCATCGGTCACGCCCTCTCGCGCCAACCGCCATTTGATATCTTCGCGCGGCCCCAACATGGTAAGGGAGTTTGGGCGCCTGCCATCCGGCACCATAAGGGGAAGTTCTACATCTATTACGGCGATCCGGATTACGGCATCTATCTAATAAAAGCAACCAATCCGGCGGGTCCCTGGTCACCGCCCTTGCTAATCAAAGAGGTGAAAGGATGGATTGATCCTTGCCCATTGTGGGATCACGATGGCAATGCTTATCTGGTTAGCGCGCTGGCCGCGAGCCGATCCGGGATTAAAAGTATCCTGATCATCAGCCGGATGAGTTCTGACGGTACGAAGCTGCTCGACGACGGCGCCCTGGTCTTTGACGGCCATGCAGAACACCCGACGGTTGAAGGGCCAAAGCTCTACAAACGGAACGGTTACTATTATATTTTTGCGCCCGCCGGTGGTGTTGCGACCGGATGGCAACTGGTTTTGCGATCGAAGAGCATCTACGGTCCCTACGAAGAAAGAATTGTTCTGGCCCAAGGCGACACTGCTGTTAACGGGCCTCACCAGGGAGGTTGGGTAGAGACCCAAACGGGCGAATCGTGGTTCGTTCACTTTCAGGACAAGGGGCCGTACGGCCGAGTGGTCCATCTACAGCCGATGCGCTGGGTCAAAGACTGGCCGGTGATGGGAATTGATCGGACCGGCGATGGCACGGGGGAGCCGGTGCTGACGTTCAAAAAACCCAATCTGGGCCGAATGTGGCCAGTCGCCACTCCGCACGAATCAGACGAGTTCAATGGGAATGAGCTGGGGCTGCAATGGCAGTGGCACGCCAATCCAAAACCGAACTGGGCTTTTCCTGCCGGGGCTTCGGGCTTTCTTCGTTTGTACACCGTCGCCCTGCCCGAAGGCTTCCGAAACTTTTGGGATGTCCCCAACCTGTTGCTGCAAAAATTCCCGGCTCCTGAGTTCTCCGTGACAACGAAAGTTACCTTTACTCCGCACGCCGACGATGAGAAGACAGGTTTGATTGTTATGGGCCAGGACTATGCCTATTTAGCTCTAAAGAAAACTCCTGGTGGTCTTCTACTTTCACTGACGGTTTGCAAAGAAGCCGAGGGCGGAACCGCCGAGAAGGATTCAGCAAGCATTCCCGTCAAGGGAAACACATTTCATTTGCGCGTTACTGTTACGGGGGATGCTGTGTGCAGATTCAGCTACAGCGCTGATGGCCAGAAGTACATTTCCGTTGGAGGTCCGTTTGGCGCGCGGCCAGGGAGGTGGATCGGAGCCAAGGTGGGAATTTTCGCCATAAGGACTGGCATGACTCGGGAGATTGGGTATGCCGATTTCGACTGGTTTAGGGTCGAGTGATCCACACGAAATTAACACAGACACTGAAAACGAGCTTGAAGCCTGGGGAAATACTTATTGTTTAGTTTGATTTCGTGTGACTTCGATCATTTCTTAGGGGAGTGTGCACGGGCTGCTGCCGAAAGGGGCCAGATTTCGACGCTCAACTCTTCGGCATAATGGAGTAGTGGCTCGCTGGTTAATTCCGGCAAACCTGATGCTTCAATGATGGTTGAACTGAAAGCGCTGACCTCCGCTCGTTGTAGCGGCCAGGGTTGATGCTGAATGCGCGCGCGATAAATCTTCTCCTTGCGGGCACTGTAGAGACAGTAGCGTTCTGTCAGAAAGAATTCGAGTGACCCCGGTTCTGCCGTTGGAAGGGGAGCCCCAATCTCCCATCTTGCACTGAAGGCAGCGCTCGGACTGTCGGTGCGCTTCAAGGTGTAGTCGATCGTTTGTCCCTCCTGTTTGAGGTCAATATCGGCATTGTAATAGGGCAGGAAGAAGAATGTCCGGGCTGCAAGAACCGCCGCTCTGCTGTTGCAATCGAGCGAAAAGAACCAGACTCCGGGTTCGCCATCGATCTGCACGTAGGTTCGCACATTCAGTTCATGCATTGCCGCCAACCCTGGCACAGGTGGCATGTAGGGAGGGAGTGGGCGAATGTCCCACATGGTGAATGGAACGATGGCAATCCAGGCCGATCCGTCGTACGTGTCGATCTCGAGGGCAGGCGGGATCAGTGGCCGCAGCAACCCGGCATCGATGGGCCAGTGCATAAAAAGCAACTTGCCCCAGTTCTGGTGCATTATTTTCATAGGTCCAATAGGTCCTATAAGTCCTATTAGTCCACCAGTAAATAGGACCAATACGACCAATAAGACCTATTTCAAAAACCTATCCAACCACTCAACCACCGTTTCATACCACAGTTGTGAGTTCTGCGGCTTAAGTATCCAGTGACCCTCATCGGGAAAATAGAGCAGCCGTGACTCAACGCCCCTCCGCTGCACTGAGGTGAAGAGTTGTATGCCTTCCGTGATCGGCACGCGATAGTCTAGTTCACCGTGAATCACCAGCATCGGAGTCTTGAAGTTGCTGACGAATCTGTGCGGCGACCAGCGCTCATAGAGTTCCGGATTGGCCCACGGCGTGCCCTTGAACTCCCATTCCGGAAACCAGAGCTCCTCAGTCCCGCCATACATGCTGGTCAAATTGTAGACTCCCGCATGCGAGACCAGCGTCTTGAACTGAAAGCGCGGATCGTCGTTGTGACCCTGAATCCAATTAATCATGTAACCGCCGTAGCTCGCTCCGGCAGCCCCAATATTTTCTTTGTCAACATAGCCGAGCGTGAGTACGTGGGCCACGCCGTTCTTGATGTCGACAAATACCTTGCCGGCCCAATCACCCGAGATCTCGTCGAGAAACTGCTGGCCAAAACCCACTGAGCCACGCGGGTTCGGCATAAACACCACATACCCTGCGTTTGCAAAGATCTGAGGATTCCAGCGATAACTCCAGGCATCGAGCCAGGCGCTTTGGGGACCACCATGAATCAGCACCAGCAGTGGCCATTTCTTGTTGGCATCGAAATTGGTCGGTTTAACTATCCATCCCGTAATCTTCGAGTTGGTTGCTCCGGTCCAACTGATCTCCTCGGCAGGGCGGAGTTTGAATGGAGCAAGCAGAGCATCGTTGATGCGGGTGATTGGCGTGACGCCGCTGCCGTCGACGTTGGCGCGAAAGATCTCTACAGGGCCCGTAAGTGAATTGCGCGAGAATATGATTGTGCGGCCATCGGGAGTGATCTTCACGTCATCATTGGTTCCTTCTGGGATGATCTTCTTAGCTGTCCCACCGGTAATGGGCATGCTGTAGACCGGATGGCGTCCTCCTTCCGCGGAGGCAAAGTAGATATTCCGGCTGTCGGGAGAAAAGATGAAGCCATCAACCCAACCATCGAAGGACTCTGAAATCGATTGGGCCTTCCCTGTTTTCCGGTCGTAGAGCATCAGACGAAAACGATCGGCCTCGAAGCGGGGACGCGTCTGAGCCCGATACGCGAGATAGCGACCATCCGGCGAATATAGAGGTGAACCATCCCAGGCTTGGTTTCCGGCCGTAATGTTTCGCGGTTCTCCTCCGGTTACCGAAACGATGAAGACGTCAGCATTGGTTGATGTGGCCGGAACCTTGTCACGCTTGCTAACAAATGCCAGTTCGGTCGAATCAGGTGAGAAGGCGTAATCCGTTGGACCCCCGAGACTGAATGGCGGCGAGTCAAAATCCCCCGGCGTCAGGTCGCGAACGGCGCCACCCGCTGCCGAGACTACAAAGACGTGAGTGCGTTTTCCCTCTTTCCAGGCGTTCCAATGGCGGTAGAGCAGATGATCGGCGATCTTCGCTTTCACCTGGCTCTGGCTCCGCTCCTCTTCGCGCTTGCGATTGCATTCATCGTCCTTGCATTCCGGGTAAACATCCGAGACAAAGGCGAGCAGTTTGCCGTCAGGCGACCAGACGGGATTGCCGGCGCCAGTCGAGATGGTGGTGACCTTCTTCAGATCGCCGCCACTGGTTTTCATGGTCCAGATCTGTGGCGCTCCGTCGCGCGCCGAGATAAAGGCCAACTTTTGACCATCCGGGGACCAGCGAGGCGAGGAAGAACTGCTCTGGTCCTTTGTTAGCTGGCGCGGTTCGCCACCACTGATCGGCACGACGTAGATCTGCGTTCGACCACGATTTGCTTCTACGTCGATATCAGTAATGGTGAAGGCGACGAGATCGCCTTTCGGGGAAAGCTGTGGATCGCTGACCCGGCGCACTTTTAGCAGGTCGTTAATCGTGAAGGGCCGCGTCTCCTGAGCAAATGCGACGGCGGCTAAAACGAGCAGAACGATGGTCGACGAGATTACAGATCTTTTCATGGGCAAACCTCTAAAAGCTATTTGGTTTTTTGATTGCGGGAAAGCCTCACATTATTGCATTAAGGCTCGGGGAAAACGAAACTGCCTAAGGGATCCACGAAATCACACGAAAAGACACGAACAGGAGACGCGCAAGCTCGAGCTGGATGACGGCAGGTAAGGCTAGAGAGTTCGTGTCCGTTCGTGTGATTTCGTGGATCTCCTTATTTTTTTGTGGGATCGTTGTGCCGACAGGGAGTAGCGTCTTATCATCGCCTTCTCTGAACCGTTCGCTAAGCTCAACAAATGACGCGTCGCATCATCGTTGCCCTGCTGAAATTCATGCTGCGCGTCTATTTTCGCCGCGTTGAAGTTGTGGGCGAAGAGAACGTGCCCCGCAAGAGCCCGGTGATCTTTGTTCTCAATCATCCGAACGGGCTTGTCGATCCCGCGTTCCTCCTTTGCCTTGCGCCGCGACCGGTCTCGTTTCTTGCCAAAGCCCCGCTGTTCCGCATGCCGGTGCTTTCGTATTTCGTGCGTGCCCTTGATTCGCTTCCCGTCTACCGCCGTCAGGACCAAGGTGAAGATGTCACCCGTAATCTGGAGACCTTTGCCGCCGTTCGCCGGCTTCTGGCCAGCGGTGGGACCATCGCAATTTGTCCCGAAGGAGTGTCCCACAACGAGCCGCGTTTGCGGCCCATCAAGACTGGAACTGCTCGCATAGCGTTGGGCGCTGTTTCTACCGGTGATGTGCTTGAACTAAGCATTATTCCAACCGGTCTCTACTACACCTCAAAGACCTCATTTCGCAGTGGCGCCCTGCTCCATTTCGGCAAACCCATTTTGGTGACGCCGGTCGAAATCGATCCAGACGGAAACCCGTCA
>DATKDA010000146.1:0-18961 GCA_035512935.1 Pyrinomonadaceae bacterium
TCACAATGCCACCGTGCGAACGATGGACAGCCGCCAACCTAATGCAGAAGCGGTGGCTATATTCGGGAATCGTATTGTCGCTATTGGCTCCAGTAAAGATATTAAGAAACTGGCCGGCTCGCGCACGCGGTCCATTGACGCGCGCAAGCAACTGGTCCTACCTGGTTTCAACGATGCGCACGTGCATTTTCTGAGTGGAGGTTTTCAGCTCTCGAGTGTTGATCTGCGCGATGCAAATTCTCCTCAGGAATTCGCCGATCGCATCCGGCGCTTTGCTGAGAGGGTGCCGCGTGGCCGGTGGATTACCGGAGGCGATTGGGATCACGAGCGCTGGTCGGGCGGCCCGCTGCCAACGAAAGAGTTGATCGATCGCTACACGCCAGAGACGCCTGTCTTTGTTAGCCGGCTCGATGGTCACATGGCGCTCGCTAACAGCCTGGCGCTGCGCCTGGCAGGAGTCACGCGGCAAACTCTGGATCCTGTTGGCGGTGTAATCGTGCGGGATCCAAAGACAGGTGAGCCCACGGGTGTGTTGAAAGACGCAGCCATGAACCACGTTTGGAAAGTCATTCCTGCATCTACTTTCGACGAAAAATTAGCGGCGGCGCGAGCAGCCACGGAACACGCTGCCCGACTCGGAGTAACGAGCGTTCAAGATATGTCGACTGGAGCCGATGTTGGCGTATATCAGACGCTCCTGGATCGAGGTGAATTAAAGACCCGGATCTATGCTGTCTCTCCACTTCCGGCGTGGGAGCGCATGGCCCGAATGGGTGTGCGAGCCCGCTTTGGAAATGATATGTTGCGCATCGGTGGCTTGAAAGGTTTCTCGGATGGCAGTCTCGGGTCGACTACGGCCTTTTTCTATTCACCGTATTCGGATGCCCCAGACACGCGCGGTTTGGCTGGGGATGAGATGTATCCGGAAGGCGCAATGCTCAAGCGTGTGCGGGAGGCCGATCAGGCTGGCTTACAAATCATGATCCATGCGATTGGCGACCGCGCCAACGACATGATCCTCTCCATCTTTGAGGAGATAAGCAGAGCGAATGGCGCGCGCGATCGACGCTTTCGCATTGAGCATGCCCAGCATCTGAGGCCACAGGACATACCACGATTCGCTCGCGGTCAGGTCATCGCCTCCATGCAGCCATATCACGCAATTGACGATGGGCGCTGGGCCGAGAAGCGCATCGGCAAAGAAAGGGCGAAGACTACCTACGCCTTTCGGGCACTGCTCGATGCGGGGGCGACACTCGCCTTTGGCAGTGACTGGACCGTAGCCCCTCTTGATCCAATGTTGGGTGTCTATGCAGCGGTCACGCGACGGACGCTGGACGGTAAGAACTCGAGGGGCTGGATACCGGAACAGAAGATTTCAGTTGAAGAGTCCGTTCGTGCTTATACTTTAGGGTCTGCTTATGCCGAATTTGCGGATCACATAAAGGGAAGCATCACTCCGGGCAAACTCGCGGACCTTGTGATGTTGTCCCGCGATATCTTTAAGATCGACTCGAAAGACATTGAAAAAGTGAAGGTTGTGCTGACCGTGGTGGATGGACGAATTGTTTACGAGGGTAAGTGATTCAGCCTTTAGCCTTCACCGGCGCCGGCGGCAAATTCTCCCTCGTCTTCGGCCCGGCGCCGTTGAGGAGGATCTGAGGCCCGCCGCCGAGGCGCCGAGTCCGGGCTGCGACGCTCATCGCGCATCTGAGCGGTCAGGCTCCTGATGCCATGCTTGTCCAGCAAATGCCGTAAGGAACGAACCGAGAGCTGAAGCAGTTCTGCTGCATGAGTTTGGTTTCCAGTAGTCCGTCGCAGGGCCTCAAATACGTAGGTCTTCTCTAACTGGTCCAGGTGGGCCGTAAGGTTGATCCCATCTTTCGGGAGATCGAAGACCTCGGCGATCTGATTGGGGTTGTAACTGGTAATCTTCGATGGCAAGCGTTCCGGTTGGATGTCATCAATGGTTTCCAGTGCCACTGCGCGTTCGATAGTATGCTCTAGTTCGCGGACATTTCCGGGCCAGGAGTAACTTTCGAGTAGTTGCATTGCCCGATCGCTAATCCCAAGGTTTCGACCCGACTGGCCGCAGAATTTCCTGATGAAGTGCTCAACCAGTTCAGGAACGTCCTCGAGCCGTTCGCGCAGGGGAGGCAATTCAATCGGAATTACTGAAATGCGGTAGAAGAGATCTTCACGGAAAGTGCCTTCCTGGACCATACTGGCAAGGTCCCGATTCGTCGCCGCAATCACCCGCGTATCTACATCAGTTTCCTCTGTCGCGCCTACGGGGCGCAGTTTGCGTTCCTGAAGAACCCTCAGCAGCTTGACCTGCATCGCCGGAGACATTTCGCCGATCTCATCAAGAAAGATCGTTCCCGTATTGGCAGCTTCAAACAGTCCCTTACGATTAGTATTGGCCCCTGTGAATGAGCCTTTGACGTAACCAAACAGTTCTGATTCGAGGAGGGTTTCCGTAAAGGCGCCACAGTTTATCGAGACGAAAGGCTTTTCTGCCCTGGGGCCCAGATCGTGGATCGCGCGAGCTACCAGTTCCTTACCGGTCCCTGACTCGCCAGTGACTAGCACGGTCGATTGGACCTGAGCAACTGTTTCAATCATCTGGAAGAGGGCCTGCATGCTCTTCGATCGGCCAATAATGTTGGCAAGTTGGCCGCGTTGACGTTGTCCCTGGATCAGGGCTTTGTTCTCTTCAAGCAGCGCTTCCTTCTCTTTAAGAAGGGAGATCTTTGAGAGTGCGCGAGCTACCGTTTCCTTCAGAAGGTCATTGTCGAAAGGTTTTTGGACAAAATCGTAAGCACCGAGCAGGAAGGCCTCGCGGGCAGTATCGACGCTCGCAAAGGCAGTCATCATTACGACTTCCACTGAAGGCAGAAGTTCGCGAGCGGTCTTGAGCAGTTCAATTCCGTTCATATCCGGCATCCTGACGTCAGAAATGATCAGGTCTACAGGATTGTTGCGGAGTTGATTGAGGGCTTGACGGCCGGTCTCTGCTACGCGGACGGTATGACCGTCACGCTGAAAAAGATGGGTCAGAAACTGCCGCATTCCTAATTCGTCGTCAACGATAAGTAGGTTGGCCATATTGCCCTTCCATAAAGCTGTCAAATCTTAAATGACAAATGGAAAATCATTTTCTCTCCCCGCCCCATTTTCCATTAGTCATTAGTCATTTGTCATTTGCCATTTCTGTTCTCCACGCTCCTCGCTAAAACGAGATTGAAAAATGAAAAATGAAAAGTGAAAAATGAGAAGTGACAAAGGGAAAATCACCCTCTCTTCCGGCTCATCTCCCAGAACTGGAAAACCGCCTCTCTTCCCGACATTGGTCACCACAACGCACGTTACTCACGCTCGCCGATCCTCGTGGGAATTTCCACTGTGATAATTGTGCCTTGCCCTTTACGGCTCCTGACGTTGATTGTACCACCATGGTCGCGAATGATTTGATAGACAATAGATAGACCGAGGCCCGTCCCCCCTGTCGTTGACGAGAACGGCTCGAAGAGCTGTTCCACCTGTTCAGGCGTCATGCCACGGCCACTGTCCGCGAATGTAATCCGTAATCGATTATCTGAGTTTTGGATCCCGGCCCGTAGCGTCCCGCCATGCGGCATTGCCTGAAGCGCATTGCGGGCGAGATTCCAGAAGACTTGCCGCAATTGTTCGGCATCGGCATCTGCCACTAGTGGGCCATCCGCAATCTCCTCTTCAATTATCTGGTGCGCGTGTAGTTCCGGACTATGACGAAGCAGCGTAAAAGTCTCGTGCAGGAGCTCACCAACGTCAATCGTAGAATGAACTATGGAGCGCGGCCGAGCATACGTCAGGAAATCGGTAATGATTCGATTCAGACGGTCTGACTCGCGCAGGATGATCTCCATCAATTCTGCCTGGGACGATTGTCCGTCCACCTCCGAACGAAGCATCTGAATCGAACCGCGCATGGCCGCAAGCGGATTTCGGATCTCGTGTGCGATGGAAGCTGCCATGCGTCCGATGGCGGCAAGCCGGTCCTGAAGGCGTGCTGTCTCTTCAAGCGCGCGAACCTGAGTTAGATCCTGAAAGGTTATAACGATGCCGGTCGTTTCCCCGGTCTCAGAGAACAATGGCGAGATGCTGAAGCCAAGCCGGACGCGCAGTCCCTCAGCGGTCAAACAGTCGGCTTCGAAACGAGGGTTGGTGGCGCTTGCTTCGGCGGCATTCAGCGCAGCAGAAATGTGTTCATTGAGTTCGCCGAAGAAGATCGAGGCGTCCTTACCGCGAACATCTTCGATCCTATAGCCGGTGATCTCCTCTGCTGCAATATTAAAAGTATAGATGCGGCGCTCGAGATCGGTGGTCACTACACCCGAGCGAATTGACTCAACTATTCTCTCGTGCAGGGCGCGAAGGTCCGCGAGCGATTGCGTTGCTGCCATCAGGCGAACATCAGAGCGTGATTGACGTTCTGCGAGCCGCGCCGAGAGCAGGCCGACAATCAGAAATGCAATATCAAACAGTCCGACCGTTTGGACTGTCTTTGAGAGCGAGCCCGTAAGCACATTGCCGGCCGGGTATCTGCCTATGCCCAAAAAAGCGGCGAACGCGCAACTGGTGAATGCGATTGCACAGCCCACGGAGGTCACCATTGCGTCTCGCGGACCCAGAAAGAGACTGGATGCGGCTATTATGAGGATATAGAGAGCAATATATGGTGAGCTTATTACGTCTGTTGTCCAGACCAGCCAGGTCACGAGAAGAAGATCAACAATGAATTGAATTCTGACCTGAAGGTGCAGGGTCTTAGTAAAGCGATGGGCCAGAGAGTAGATTATTGTAAGCCCGATGACGATCGCGAAGAAGGGTAGAATTCTACCCCTGAAATCAGGGCTTCTACCGTTGGCATCCCATAACAAGCCTGCCAGCGAGAGACCGATGACAACGACTAGTCGGCCCAAAATCAGCCACCAAAGCTTTTCCTTCGGAGCATAGCTGAATTTTGGTTCTGTTTCTGCCGACGTCATAGAATGGAAAAATAACACAAGCTGGTTGCCGGTGAGGTAACTATTTCCTTCGCTGGTTTAGACTCAACTGATGGATAACAGTCAAAATGAAGCGGCAGAAAGTGTAAGAGAAGAAGAAGTCTCTCGCGATGAAGCTAATAGACTGATCGAAGGGACGGATTATTACCTCGAAAGCGGTTTCATGGTGTTCACTTCTAACTTTTTGGCTCGCCGTGGGTACTGCTGCGAAAGCGGGTGCCGGCACTGTCCTTATGGTTTACCGGAGGGAAGAGACGAAGTGAAGCGTCAGCAGTGGTAATACTCACGTAACAAGAGTTGGTTCTTCGCGGCCAAAGCGTTCATCCAACTTCAAGAGCTGTCTTATGTTCAGCGAAAGGGGCTCAAGAACCTCACCGATATCACTTGTTCCGCCGTCATTGCGATAGCGCTCGAGATAAATTCTAAGAGTTGCCCCTTGCGTGCCGGTACCTGAAAGCCTCATGACCACACGCGAGCCGTCCGCGAGAAACAACCGGATTCCCTGACCGGAAGTTACGCTGCCATCTACCGGATCCGTATAACTGAAATCGTCAGCACGCGCGATCCTGGTATCACCCAGAGGTGAGTTAGGCAGTCTATCGAGGTTCGTTTTGATTTCGGCGATCATTTGGGCGGCCGGCTCGGATTCTAGACCTTCATAGTCATGGCGCTGGTAATAGCTGCGGCCGAACCGTCGCCAATGTTCGTTCACGAGCTCTGAAACCGGTTTGCGGGTGGTAGCGATCAGCGAAAGCCAGGCCAGCACGGCCCAGAGACCATCCTTTTCGCGCACGTGTGAGGAGCCCGTGCCAAAACTCTCTTCGCCGCAGATCGTGCAAAGCCCCGCGTCCAGAAGGTTGCCGAAAAACTTCCAGCCCGTCGGCGTTTCGTAGCAGGTTATCCCTAAATCTTTAGCAACCCGATCCACTGCCATGCTGGTAGGCATTGAACGCGCCACGCCGGCAAGTCCACTGCGATAGCCGGGGATGCTCTTCTGCGCATGTTCAGTTATCAATGCCAGCGAGTCGCCGGGTGTGACGAAAAATCTTTGACCAAGAATCAGATTACGGTCGCCATCACCATCGCAAGCGGCGCCAAAGTCAGGGGCGTCTGCGTCATACATTCTTGCGACCAGTTCGCTGGCATGGACCAGATTAGGGTCGGGATGATGGCCGCCAAAGTCTTCTAAAGGTATTCCATTGATAACCGTGCCGGGTGGCGCGCCCAGTCGTTCCTCGAGAATGTGCCGGGCATATGGCCCGGTTACCGCGTGCATCGCGTCAAAGACCATGCGAAAGTCGCCTTGCAAGAGACTACTGAGTGCAGGGAAGTCGAATAGCTCCTCGAGAACGGCAGTATAGTCGGCTAGAGGATCAATAATGACTACTTCGGTTTGCGCGATATGCATCGAGCCTTCATGGTCCAGATCTACTTCCGGGTGCTCGACTGTCAAATACCGAGTAAGCGAGAGTGACTTTTGGTAGATCTTTTCCGTTACTGCTTCTGGAGCTGGTCCACCATTACGGACGTTGTACTTAATGCCAAAGTCTTCTTCGGGACCTCCAGGGTTATGGCTCGCGGATAGAACAAGCCCTCCCAGTGCGGTCTGCCTTCGAATAACAGCCGATACAGCAGGTGTCGACAGAATGCCGCCTCGGCCGACCAGAAGGCGACCGAATCCATTGGCTGCGGCCATGCGAATGATCGTCTGGATCGCTTCTCGATTGAAGTAACGACCGTCACCACCAATGATCAGTGTTTCGTTCTGAAAGTCGTTTACCCCTAGTTCGCTGAGCGCGTCGAAGACTGACTGTACGAAGTTCTCGAGGTAACCGGGTTGCATAAAGACGCGCGTCTTCTTACGTAGCCCCGAGGTGCCGGGCCGCTGGTCCGAGAAGGGATTGGTAAGTACTGTTTTAACTGTGTCCTGCATGATCTTGTGAAGCGCGATCCAATGAGGAAGTTACCTGTATTTTGGTCCAGGACTAGCCGGTGCGCCCGAAATCATCTTCGAGTCGCACGATATCGTCCTCGCCAAGATATGGGCCTCGCTGTACTTCGATAAAGACAAGTAATTCTTTGCCGGAGTTCTCGATCCGATGCGCCGTTCCGATTCCAACATCGATCGCCTGGCCGGTTTCCACGATGACTTCACGGTCGTCGAGCGTAACCTTTGCGGTTCCCTGAACCACCACCCAGTGTTCGGAGCGCTGAGCATGCTTCTGATAGCTCAGGCGCTTGCCGGGCAAAACCTCGATCCGTTTGACCTTAAAGTTGCGTCCTTCGTCGAGCACAGTAAAGGTACCCCACGGCCTTTGATCAAATCGTGGTGATGTTTCCGGGTTTTCGACTTTATCACTCACAACCAGGTCCCCCTTGAAATGCGATTGTACCGAATTAACCTGAGCCTTTGAGTGCGGAGCTCTCGTTACTGGCAATGGAAAGGGAGAGAATAACCGAAAGTACCGGAAGAGTTCCAACAAAAGTAGTACTACTCAGGGGAGTGATTTAGTGGGCCATGTTCTAAGATACGAGTAACCTTAGAAAATGGTCCTGTAGTGCTCCCACTGCTGCTTCAGATTTGCCAGTAGAGTGACGAAACGGGCATCTTGTCGAAGATTATTTAAATTGGTATCCCGCTCGAACAGCGGGTAGCACGGGAACCCGTCGCCGGCAGCGACCTCCAACCACTTGATTGCCTGCTCGGGTTTTTTCATGAGCGCATAAGCGCAGGCGATGTGATAGGCCGTATGATGGAAGTGGCCAAATCCCTTTCCCTTCTCGACCGCGCGCATGATCCTGTCGTCCGCCCTGCGTTCTTGCCCGTCCGAAGCTGCCAAGACAGCCTGCATGCTGGTAAATAGCCCGCCATTGTCCTCCGGATGATCTCTTAGAAACTGCTCAATTGCGGCGGTGGCTTCCTCTTTCCTTCCGAGATTGAAGAGCGCCCAAGCAATCTGGTGTCCGACAAGTGCCGGATTGACGTCCGGCGGAATGTTGCGCAGAACGGACAGGGCCTGTTCATACTTGCCTTGGAAATTAAGAGTCTGCCCGATACGGATTTGTGCGACGTTATTATGCGGATTGGTTGCTACCGCTTCGTGAGCTTCCTCGAGAGCCTCGTCAAAAGCTCCGATGTGACAATAGACGAGCGCAAGTTGATTTCGCCCTTCATCCAAACTCGGGTTCAAAGTCAGGGCCCGACGATATTCCCGAATTGCCTTCTCGTGAGGAAAACGGTTGGCCGGTGTCCAGAGAAGCCGGCCTCGGGCCAGATGGGCCACAGCTAAGTCCGGGTCCAGCGTGAGCGCCTTCTCCGTTGCCACGTAAGCCTTCTCCGCCCATTCTCCTTCACCTGGAGAGAATAAAAAGAGCTTCCACACGTACGCTTGGGCCAACTCGGCAAAGGCCTCGGCAAATGTGGGGTCTACGGTCACCGCGCGCTCGAGAGCCAAGATGGCAGCCTCATTATCATCTCTGTTCTGGCGGTGGAGATAAAATTGTCCGCGAAGATAGTGATCGTAGGCTTCAGGATTAACCGGACGGACGCTTCTGAATCGCATTTGCTCTTGCGGCGCAAGCTTGATCTTGATTTCGCCGACGATGTCACGTGTCAGCTCTCTCTGTAATGTCAGTACGTCACGAAGGTCCCTTTCGTAGCTATCGGCCCATAAAGTTCGATCCGTCGACGCATGGATCAACTGGACAGCGATGCGCACTCGTTCGCCGGAGCGCACCACGGAGCCAATCAGCAGTACATCCGCATTCAGCTCGCGACCGATGTCCGGCATAGACTTGCGCGCGCCCTTATACTTCATCACTGATAGCCGTGACATCACTCGAAGCGCCCCGATCTTGGCTAAGTCGGTGATGAGCGCCTCCGTCATTCCTTCAGCGAAGTAGTCTTGGGAAGTATCGCCGGAAAGGTTCTCTAACGGCAGCACCGCCAGCGACTTGATTTCGCTTGGAAGCTCTGCCGTTGAATACTGGCGAAAGATCAGCGTAGCTGCCACCGACCCCATAATCAGCAACACCAAAGGCACGGCGAAGCCCAGAATGCGATTCGGCGTCAACCAGGAGGCAATCAGCGGTCGCACCGCTGAGGTGGTCGGTCCATTACTGGTTGTCGGTTGTTTAAACCGCTTAACATCAGTGGCAATCTCCAACTCATGCCTCAAACTCTTTAAGTTCACCAGAAGATCCGCCGCTGTTTGATACCGCTCAGCTCGATCTTTCGCCAAAGCATTATTCACAATCTGTTGCAATTGTTCAGGTGCTTCGGGGGCGTACTTCGCAAGCGACTCTGGCTCCTGTCCTGCTATCGAGACTATGAGATCCGTTGGTGTCAGCCCCTGAAACGGCTGTCGTCCAGCCACCATCTCATAGAGCACTACCCCTAAACTCCAAATGTCAGTTCGCGGATCGACCGCGAGGCCTCGAGCCTGCTCCGGCGACATGTAGGCAACCGTTCCGATGACCATTCCCGGCAAGGTTTTGAGCTCCAGAGCGGCGGTATCACCCTCCGTGTCAAGAGGTTCGGCTTTCTTTTCCATCAGTTTCGCCAACCCGAAGTCCAGGATCTTCACATATCCGTCGCGCCGGAACATGACATTCTCCGGCTTGATGTCACGATGCACGATCCCGGCGGCGTGGGCCGCGGAAAGCGCCGAAGCGATCTGAATGGCAGCATCGAGTGCATTGGTGACTTTCATTCGCCCCGCTGCTATGCGCTCCCGCAGCGTTGCTCCCTCGACATACTCCATCACGATGCAGTGTCGGCCGTCTTCAGTCTCGATTACCTCATGAATGGTGCAGACGTTCGGGTGCGACAAGGCTGCAACGGCGCGGGCTTCCCGCTCGAACCGGGTCAGATGTCTTTTGTCTTGAGTGAAAATATCCGGCAGAAACTTGAGCGCAACTTTGCGCATCAAACTCGTGTCCTCCGCAAGATAAACTTCGCCCATCCCGCCGGCGCCTAAGGCGGAAATAATCTTGTACTGGTTAATCTTCTGTCCGGTCACCACCCTTGCGGTTTGCCTTTCACCCCCACTTTCCGGGTAGATACCCTACGGCTTCAGCCGGGAAGTATACCCCACGGCTTTTCAGCCTGGGGAGTCTCAATTTCGACCTAACCTGAACCATCTTCCCAACCGATTTCCCCTTCCGCTTCCGGGCGGAAACCCCACCTCTATCTGAGTCCTGCGTTTTAAGGTTTAGGTTCTAATTGAAACTCGAGGATAAAGCCAAGCGTATCCAGGTTTCCAGTTTGCAATATTCTCCTTTTGTTTGTCGCACTGGTTTCTTCCAAAGAGAAGAGCCAGAACGAAAACCGGGGCCCTCGTTCTGGCTCTTGGGAGGTAGCTCACCAGGCCGTCAGACGCCTACTTTATTTCACCTGAGCTTTGCCACCAGCTCTACCAGCTCTACCCTCTCAAAGGTGCTTTGGGCCAATTGACCTCGCTCACGCTCGATGGCCCGCTCCCGCTTCGATTTCACTAATTCAAGACCCAATCGGTCACCTGGTCTCCACACCTCGGCAAGAAAGTAGTGCTCACCGTACCGGCGAAAAACCAACTTTCCATACTCCGGAGTCTTTGACGTTTCAATGGAATTTGTCAAACGCATCATACTAGCGTTGGGAACTCGGCTCCTAATCCTAAGCCCTTGACCGCCGGCAAAGATAGACTCGACAGTATACTCACCGGGCTCGAGAGTCTTGTCACCTACAGTGAATGCGAATGGAATATCCGCCTTGAGTAACGATTGGGATTGGCCGTTTGCTGAGACCACCGTCGTCACCAGCCCAAGAACGGCTATCACTGTAATCATCGTGAACGCTTTCAGGATTTGGTCTTTCATGTTTTCTCCTTTTGCCCTGTGGCTTCGGTCGACGTTGTTTAACGTAAGTTTGGTGTGGTTGATATTCCTGCCAACCAATGACTCAACCAAGAGTCGACGCTAGTAATAGCCAAATGCGTGCCACGCAATTGGCCGAAAAATCCTCGCATTTTTATAGGGTATTCGCTACAGGACCAACACCGGTCTATCCTATCGGATAGTAGTTGCTATCTCTTTGGTTAGGCCTGGTAAGTCAATTAAATTCAGAGGTCACCTGCCTATTGCCCGCTGAGGTTTTAGGGGCGTAGACTCTGTGTAAGCCAGAACAAAGCGTATCGGCATGAAACCTCGACTTGCTACCATTGCCGGGAAGCTAAAAGGCATCGTCTTCTCAATTGGTGACGAACCATTCTTGATCGGCCGTGAGTCGAAGGCGTCACTCTGCGTAGCATCGGGCTCGGTATCACGCCGCCATGCACTTATAGAAAAGGATGGAGAGGGGTTCGCCATAAAGGATCTCGCCAGTCTTAATGGTACTTTCTTAAACGACGTTCCTGTCAGGCGGCGTAGACTGGCGCATGGCGATCGCGTGCGCATCGGCGATTCGCAGTTTGTATTCCTTCTTCATGATGAAGATACGCCCTCGGCATTGAACCGGGTTGAATTTGACAACTCTGGTATTGCCGCACAAACGACATCACAGTTCAGCTTCAATGATGCTGTTTATCTCATGGCGCGCGATTTTAGCGCTCTGATGAAAATCAGCACGACGATCAACTACATTCGAGACCTTGATGAGTTAAATAGGACCTTGTTGGAACTTCTCTTCGAGGTTATTCCGGCTGAGAGCGGAGCGATTCTCCTTAATGCGACAGCCGGCCGGCGAAATGTCGAAGAGTTTGCCAGCGTTTTCGGACTTCATAGGTCAGGCAGCGTTGATTCTGCAGTAAAGGTCAGCCGCACCATCACTAGCCAGGTTATTAGTTCCAATGCAGCAGTCCTGATTAGCGATTGGGCCGAGAACAAAGACCTCGCCATTACAAGCTTAGGCGACAGACACCCCGTGTCGATCTTATGTGTGCCACTGATCCTACTCGACCAAACATTGGGGGTGATCTATCTCGATACTAATAAACCTGGAGTACATTTCGATAAAGACCATTTACAGTTTCTTTCAGCAATTGCTGCCATCGCGGCTGTCGCCATCGAGAACGTTCGTCATATTGAGTGGCTAAAGTCTGAGAACCAGAGGTTGCTCACTGAAATCCACATCGAACACGACATGGTAGGTGAAAGCTCCGCGATGCAGCAGATACATCAGATGATCTCGAAGGCGGCGCCCACGGATGCGACTGTGCTGATTTCAGGTGAGAGTGGTACGGGAAAAGAACTGGTGGCCCGCGCACTTCACCGGCACAGCAAACGAGCAGACAAGCCGTTCATCGCTGTTAACTGCGCCGCACTTACCGAGTCGCTGCTTGAAAGCGAGGTGTTTGGTCACGAGAAAGGTGCTTTTACAGGTGCAATCGCTCTTAAGAAAGGGCGTCTTGAAATTGCAGATGGTGGCACGGTGTTTCTCGATGAGATCGGCGAACTTTCACCCCAGCTACAAGTAAAGCTGCTCCGAGTTTTACAGGAGCGCGAATTCGAGCGCGTTGGAGGCACGAAGGCAGTCAAACTAGACATACGCCTAATTGCGGCAACCAATAGAGACTTGGAAACCGCAATCGCTCAGGGATTATTCCGGCGGGATCTCTACTACAGGCTCAATGTGGTCGAACTTGAAGTACCGCCATTGCGGAGTCGACAGGAGGATATCCCGTTGCTGGCGAATTACTTTGCGATGAAGTATGCCGAGAAGTGCAATCGTAAAGTTTTTGGAGTTGCTCCCGAAGCGCACCAGATCTTGCTTAATTATGAATGGCCCGGAAATGTCCGGGAATTGGAGAATGCTATCGAGCGTGCGATTGTTCTTGGCACAGCGGAGCACGTTTTGCCGGAAGATTTACCCGAAGCGGTGCTGGAAAGGCAACAGCCTACCTCTGCTCCGACAAGTCGATACCATGAGGCAGTAGCTGAAACGAAGAAGCAACTCATCCTGAATGCTATTGGTGAGGCCCGGGGGAACTATACCGAAGCAGCAAAGATCCTCGGCGTGCACCCCAACTATTTGCATCGATTGATACGAAATTTCGACTTGCGCGAGCAGTGTAAGAAATTCGAAAGTTAATTCGAACAGTAAGGGATGGGCCTGCGTGCCCACCCCTTTGGCTTCAATTGGACCAGGCGTATGAAGCCTAGCGGTGGTTCTTCAGCGCATTTTACCCCTCCTACGGGTTTAACCTACCAAGCAGTTTTATAGATCGTTCCGGCAGTTTGAAGGAGCCGTTTGGGCATTTGTGGCACGTATCAACTCACAAGGAAGACGTGTCGCCGGAGGAAATGGAGAAGCGAATGGCGCCTGGTCATGGTGGTTGACAAGCGCGGCCGTGAAAGAAACGTCCGGTGCAGAGGCGAACCGATCGCGAACAGCATAAATTCGACACGTTGGGCTATCGGTTCCTTTATTTTGCAACAGTTCTTTGGGCACGGTCTTTTCACCACTTGCTTTTGTTTTCGATTTGATTGAGGATAACCGGCAGTTGTTGGCGAGGCTGAGCGCGCCTGGAGAGCCCTCCAAAAGGTCGTCGCAGCAACCACTGCAACATGAGACGCGGCAGGCTCGCTCTGAATCTCACATCATCCGCGCCTCCCAGAGAATGGATCCGTATTGAAGTCAAGCCCTACAAAAGAAGCCCCCGCAAATATCAGTATATTGTCAGAACACTGGGTAGACTTGCGGCTGGTTTCCGGTATGCGGTTTATTCTCGCCGCATCTGCACTGCTAGTCATCGTAATCGATCCATCTGAGCCCAACCGTTATATCCGCCTTACTTACTCTGCATTGGGCCTCTACACCCTCTACAGCGCGGTCTTTTTCTTTCTCTCCGTCCGACGCAGCGATCTCGTGCCAGCAAGATACATGCACTGGTTCGATATTCTCTGGTATCTCGCTTTTGTCGCAATGAGTAGCGGCACCAGTAGTATCTTTTTCAACTTCTTCTTTTTCGCCATACTCGTAGCCTCATTCGGGTGGGGTTACACAGCCGGCTTACAGGTAACGCTAGTCTCTGCACTCCTATTCACGGTTGTAGGTGTATATACAACACCTCAGATGGCTGGGGTTGAGTGGAACCGCGTGCTGCTTCGGCCGATTCAATTACTGATTCTCGGTTTCATGATCTCCCGCTGGGGGGGATTCAAACTCAGCCTACGAAACCGCCTGCAGCTGCTAAAAGACGTCACCGTTTTTTCCAATACACGCTTCGGTCTTGATCGTACGATCAATTCGCTACTGGAGAGGCTGCGTGCTTTCTATGATGCGGATGAATGCCTCTTGCTGATACCCGCCGAGCCTCCAGACAGTAAGAACTACAAACTCTATCGCTCCCGCCGGGGCGTTCCCCCTTCAGGAGCAGCGCCTGCACAAGTAAAGGCCGATGCGGCGAGATTGTTTCTATTTCCCTCACCCGACCAGGCTCTGCTTCACCGAAAAAATGGCCGGGAACTTACTTCTTACTTTGATCTTAAGACCCGCACGTTTCTGAGCGGAGATTCAACTGTGGGCGACAGGATAGCCAACGCACTCGAGGCGACAAATTATCTGTCGGTGCCCTTTCAGAGCGGCCGGGAGGTAAACGGGAGGTTGTATGTTATTGGCGCCCACGATCGGTTCGACAATGCGGCGATGGATTTCTTGCTACAGTTGCTCGACCACGTCAGTCCTTTAATGGAGAACATCAGGCTGGTCGACAGCCTTGCCTCATATGCAGCGGAAGAGGAGCGGCGCCGCATAGCCCGCGACATTCACGACAGCGTGATTCAACCTTACGTTGGATTGCAGCTGGGAATCGCCGCTTTGGCTCACAAGCTAAGAGCAGGAAACACGGACATCACCGACAACGTAGAGGAGTTGTTGGATTTGAGCAATCAGGAGTTAATCGAACTACGGCGTTACGTTTGGGGATTAAGGACTGGTGAAGAACGGCCCGACATACTGTTCCCGGCGATACATCGCTTTGTAACAAGGTTTGCGTCAGTCACTGGTATTCAGGTTGAGGTTAAGTCAACTGGTAAATTGGAAGTTAACGATCGTTTAGCGGCAGAGCTCTTTCAGATGGTGGCTGAGGGACTAAGTAACGTCAGGCGTCACGCTCTTTGTAATGAGGCAAAGGTGCGGTTCATATGCCGTGACGGAAAGGTGTTACTGCAGATCAAAAATCGTCGACCAGGACCAAGCGGTGGCTTAGGGTCCGAAGATGAAGGCCAGCCTGAGCCGCCACTTTTTGTCCCGCGCTCAATCTCTGAACGAGCTGCGTTGCTTGGCGGCGAAACAATTGTAACTATCGATCAGGATAACTATACAGTCGTATCAGTTACGATTCCTCTCTGAGGCAAAGAGACTCGCGCGCGAGCGTCCTTTGAATTTTGCGAAACCAGATGTTTAAATTATCGTACTGAATCTTATGTGGTTAATTACTTACACTTGGCGCCTGAAGCGCGCCCCCGCGTTGGCGTCTTCCTGATCCGAACCAGTATGGCCAAACCGATCCGCATAATGATAGTTGATGATCATGCCGTCATTCGTTCCGGTCTACGCATGCTCATTGAGCACGATCATACTATGACGGTTGTCGGCATGGCTGGTACTGCTGCAGAAGCACTACAGGTAGCAGAGGCCGAACGTCCCGATGTCATTGTGCTTGATCTGGTGCTGGCAGAGGAGGACGGGCTCGACTTTCTTCCTGATTTGTGCAAGGTCAGTCCGAATTCTCGTGTGCTTGTCCTGACCGGGCTGCAAACACCCGACTCCCATCGGGCAGCGATACGCCGCGGCGCTGTGGGTGTCGTGCTAAAGCAACAAGCGGCTGAACTGCTACTGAAGGCTATCAGTAAAGTGCATGCTGGCGAAGTTTGGATCGATCGTTCAATGATGGGCAGTGTGCTGACTGATGTAAGGAGTGAAGCACGTAAAGAAATCAATCCCGAAGCGCAGAAGATCAAGAGCCTCACGCCGCGGGAACTGGAAGTGGTAGGTCTTGTTTCCGAGGGACTGAAGAACAGACAGATCGGGGAGCGACTGTTTATCAGTGAAACGACAGTAACCCATCACCTGAGTTCCATCTACTCGAAGCTCGGCGTCTCGGATCGCCTGGAGTTAGTAATCTACGCCTTCGCCAACGAACTCGCCAAAAAAACCTAAATTTTGGAGTGCCGCCTTGGATTGCAGCCTCCACAACGCTCAAGGAAAAGCGGCGGCGCGTAACTCTGCGCTCCCTTGCCGCCGCACTCCAAAGGGGCTCAAAATGGCAGGAACCTGCCATGAAAATGGGCAATCATGCCCGATGTCGCGAATCCTGAATCGCAATAGAATGCACCTTCAAAGCCCGGCTGTAGTGCCCAGCTAAGCATAGCAGTGACCGTGTTCGCGCTGCCAAACAGTTGATTGAATCCGAGTTTAAGGTTGATACCAGCAACTCGGAAACGAATGGGAGACGACCCTGCTGCGGGTTTGGTAAAGCTCCGCCAAAGCTGTGACCGGTTCGTCTCCCCTAACAGAGTCACTCCGGGAGACCGAACGACCATAATTGACCGGAAAGGTGTTGGGCTTACTTCCCAGAGTGGCCCTCCTCCCAATCCGAAATTAAACACGAGAACTAACTTTTCGGAAAGGTGTCAGAAGGCTTAACGCTCCTCAGGAGCAGAAAAGGAGTTTGATATGTCCCAGTTATTGAATTTTCGCAGAGTTGCAGTGTCTCTGGCGATGTTTGCCGTTGTGGTGTTTGGATCGACCACAGCCAAGGCCGACCCGATCACTTTTGTGTTGTCCGGTGATGATTTTTCCGGTCCAACTGCAAACACGGGTGGCAATATTACCGTTCACATCCAGAACATTGCTGGCGGCGTCCGTATAACCATCACAAATAATCTGGTTGATCCGGGTGCTTTCCTTAGCCAATTATATATGAACACGGCGGTGGCCCCACTTGCCGGTGCCGCTGGGTCATGTGTGGACTGTACAGCCACAAACGGACAAACGATGTCCTTTAACTTTGGCAGCAATGCATTTCAGGCAGATGGTGATGGGCTCTACGACATCTTTATTGACTTTAGTTCAGCGCTTGCGGACCGATTGACGCCTGGTGAAGTGATCGTTTTCGACTTAACCTCCACAACGTTGGGATTTACGTCCGATAGTTTCCTGGTGTTTTCGGCGCCCGCTGGTGGCAATGGACCGTTTTTAATCGCGGCTCACATCCAGGGTTTGCCAAACGGGCAGAGCGATTGGATTACACATCAGGAACCGATCCCCGAACCAGCGACTCTGCTGCTGCTGGGAACCGGTTTAATGGGCGTAGCGGGAACGATCCGTAGACGAATGAAGAAGTAGTCAAACCGTCCGTGTCTCGAAGCTGAAAACCTGGAACGAAACTGATCAGCGGTTGCATTTATATTCGGCTGAACCGTTAAAGTGTAGCTCGAGTTCAGGACTTATGACGCAAGGCCGTGCCGCGGTTGTCCCGTCTTTTGCCCGGACGGGAACTTGCCCGGTCGAAGAGCGAGAACGCTGGTGGGACGTGGCTGTCGTGAACGCCGTAGCTGAGGATGCTTCGCATCTGCACTCAGAGTAGATCGTCATCCACTTGGTTGTGTTTTCTAACCAGATTCGAACGTGCGAACTCCCGAAATGCAGTTAAGTCCTGTGGGTAACTCGCAGCAGAGGGAGAGTTCTGTGCCAAAGGAACGTACGCAGCAATCACAGTCTTTTTCAAGGATCCATCAGAATGCTAAAGAATATATCTGGACGTCTGAGCCAACTTTTACGTCGCAAAGAACGGTCGACTCAAGCCGCAGCGCATCTTTTAGTCGTTGACGATGAAGAATCGATATGCTTCTCATTGAGCGACTATTTCTCTCAGAAGGGTTTCACGGTGGATACCGCTCACGAAATAGAAGAGGCCGAGCGCTTAATAGAAAAGACTGCTTATGAAGTCGTTATCCAGGATCTCCGGCTCGGCAATACGGTCAGGCACGAAGGCTTGGAGGTGATCAGGTTCGTCCATCAGCGAAATCCTGACACCCGCGTCGTGGTACTCACTGGAGACGGTACACCCGAAGTCGAGGACGAGGCGCTGCTGAACGGAGCCGATGTCTTTCTGCGGAAGCCCAAACCACTCTCACAGATTGCAAGGGTTGTCCAGGGACTGATGAACTCACCTCGCCACTGCTCCGCTCATTCCGCTAACTGGACCACTAATTAAAAAACCACCGACTTCACAGTTGGTGGTTTTTGAAATGCGACTGAAGTAAGTTCGCCCGACTTCATATCGTCAAAGTAAACACTTCAGCTCCATTCGATGTTGTATTCTTCTTTTAGCTTGGCGCGTAGCTTTTGCGCTTCCGTGATGTTGTTCGGATCGGGCGTTCGGCCGGGGACGTCCCGATAAAAAGCCAAGCGAGTGCACCTTTGCCCAACTGGAGGTTGTTCCCCTTGAGGAACAGGAGGCGATTTTTGCATCTTGTTAATTCTGTCCATCCTGTGGCCGGAAGAGGCGACAAGATGAACAGAATTTACAAAGATTACTGAGAATGTTATGTCAACCCTGTTAGCCTCAATTGAGAATCTGTAAGAAGAATGTCCGGCTTCTGGATTCACCGCTTTACATAACTCGAGAGGGGTTCAGTTTCCAAACCAAAAGCCTTGGGATTTTCACCAATAATAGCAGCGGCAAAGAACCGCGGTACATAGTGAACGCTTTCTCTTTGAAACGACTCATCAAGTTGGGCACTGGCCGCAGTTAAAGCGCAGATACTACAACTCCTGTCGCCCGCAGCGACGACCAACTTCAACTCCTCTGCAACCTTTCTCGTTCCCCGGTTGTAAGCCAACAGGGCCAATGCTTCGCGCATTGAATCTCCCCTGAATCGCTCGAGGTTATCAATGAGATACCGTGCCGCTGCATCCGCCGACTTCT
>DATKDA010000147.1:0-12597 GCA_035512935.1 Pyrinomonadaceae bacterium
AATTTACGGACGCCACCCGCACCAGGGATGAGATCACCCGCCTCAGGATCCTTGATCAAGGCGTCTTGGAGCTTTGCGTACTCATCGTCGCTCAGAACATCCGTCACGAGTCGTGAAAACAGCTTCGTTTCGATGAAGCTAAACACTATGACACTATACGGCAGCGCCGTACTGGAGACAACCATACAGTAATGATTCTTAATCCGAGACGCGCTGGGGACGGTGACAGCGATTTTTGCCCCAGGAGTACTTCCTGGTTTGTTAAGCTGACAATCAGCCGGTATTTGTAGGTGATCAATCCTTCCAAGCCAACTGGACCGCGAGCATGAAGCTTGCCGGTGCTGATACCAAGCTCAGCACCAAATCCATAGCGATAGCCGTCGGCAAACCGGGTCGAGGCGTTATGGAAAACGCCGGCGGCATCAACCTTCTGAAGAAATTCCTGAGCGGCATTCTGGTCCTCCGTAACGATACATTCCGTATGGCGCGAACCGTATCTTTCAATATGCTCAAGAGCGTCATCAGTGTTGCTCACTATCTTTACCGAAATCACCAGATTCGAGTATTCCGTCTCCCAGTCCACTTCGGTAGCAGGAGTGATATCAGCTAGCAACACGATGCTTCGCGCGCACC
This sequence comes from Pyrinomonadaceae bacterium, assembly GCA_035512935.1. GTDB lineage: Bacteria > Acidobacteriota > Blastocatellia > Pyrinomonadales > Pyrinomonadaceae > PSRF01. The sequence goes on from DATKDA010000147.1 coordinate 634, forward strand.
CGCGAACTTCCACACCGGCACATCGTAAGGTCTCGATCATTTTTGGCAGGAAATCAGGCGCGACTGTTTCATGCACCAACAACGTTTCGACAGAGTTGCAGGCTGCTGGATACTGGGTCTTTGACTCAAAGACAATGTCCCAAGCCTTCTGTAAATCCGCTGATCGGTCAACGTAAATGTGACAGAGTCCTTCACCTCCGAGGACAGGGATAGTGCTGTGCTTGGCTACGTCGCGAACGAAATCACGCGAACCTCGTGGGATGATCAGATCGATATAACGATCCAGATGTAGCATTTCCTGGACATCTTCGCGCGAATGGAGGAGGTTAATAGAATCCAGGGGAAAGCCGGTCAACCGCGCCATGCTGTCGCGCCAGATCGTGACCAGAACTTCGTTGGTCTGCCGGGCTTCCGTACCTCCCTTCAGCAGAAGGGAATTGCCTGACATGATCGCAAGCGCCAGCTGCCTATTTTTCTGATCAAGGAAAGCGAAAGTCCGAATGAAATTTACCGTTCATCACGAATAGCACGAAGGCACTAGCTGTTCAATTCAATAGTTTTTATCCCCCGGTTAATGGTGTGCATGATACGGCTACAATCTAGAGCCTTTTGGCCATACAAGTGGCTCATCGCAAGAGATTAGGAAGAGAAGGCAAAATTTTCGCCAAAAAAGGCCTTGAAACCGCTATTTTATCGAGACTTTGGTGCTTGAGTGTGATATATGAGAGTCCACTAGCTTTACTATTCAAAGTTTGTTGGAGGTGTCACACGAGACCATGGCGACCAAAGCCGCGACAGGTAAGAAGCGCATGACGCAGTCGGAAGTAGTTAACCACTTTGCCGAGAAAACCGGAATGAAACGGGCTCAGGTAAAAGAATTCTTCGAAGAGCTTTCAGGCCTTGCCGCAAGCGAGGTCAAAGCCAATGGAGAGTTCGTTCTGCCCGGTTTTGGCAAACTCGTCAAATCAGAAAGAAAGGCGCGCGAGGGAAGAAACCCGGCTACCGGCGAAACTATTCAGATCCCCGCAAAGACTACATTAAAGTTTCGCGTTGGAAAATCAATGAAGGATACAGTGCTGCCAAAGAAGTAAATCCGCTTCGCTTCTGGCCTGTAAAAACATCTGTAGTGCCGCCTGACGGTTCAGTTCGGATGAACTCAGGCGGCGCTTACTTTGCCCGCAGCCCGCGCCCAGACTCCGCATTTTCCCAAGATCCCGGCCTTATATTTGTGTTTGTTTTTGTTGATCAAGCAGTCAAAGAAAAATGTGGATCTTGGCCGGCCTCTTGGCTATAATCCTCCGTTTTGCTGGACCCCGATTTGGTTTCACGCTTGAGCGGCCAATGGTCTCTTAAGACTCGCGGCTCTGTGTGAGGATGGCGATAACTAACTGCATCCAAAGGGGTGAGTGAAGCATCCAAAGGTTGGATCGAAACCACCGAAGAATTTTCGGGCTAGTGGAGGAGCATAGGGAATTGACTTTTGATAAACATCTACCATTAAATGATCGGCTTCAAAGAATCGACCATATACAAGCGCGCCGATATTCCAAACTTAGCGGGATACCTCTAGAGATTGCGACGGAAGGTATTCTCAGACACCTGCGAGCGTGTGATCGCATGGACGTGAACCCCGACACCTCTGCTGTGAGGGAAATAATTGACGACGCGCTCAATGGTCGAAGAGTGTTTGCCGAAACCACCGAACATCCTCGAGCAGCTTAAGCTGTCTTCGTAGGACCGAACCAACGAGACCGTCTGCTGAAGGCGGTCTCTTTTATTGCCTGTCAGTAGTTAAGCATGGTTGACCGAAACTGGCGTACGCGTGCTAACATCGCCAGCGTTCAGGAATTGATGCGATGCGCCCCTGTAGCTCAGTGGATAGAGCATCTGCCTTGTTGGAGCCTTGGTGGGGAAGAGTTAGAACTCATCAAGTGGACGACCCTGTATGCGGGAACGCCCTTAGAGCCTCTGGTACTCTACGATTGACGGTGGAGTAAAAATCCAGTTGATTGGGTAATCCGCAGGAAACCCTCCAGTATGTTGGGGTTCCTCAGAGACTATACGGGTCGGGACTGCGATGTCCAAGATATAGTCCAGCCAGCAAACCCTTAATCCGGGCGGTCAGGGAAACCTGATGCTGGAAGCTAAGCAGAGGGCCGCAGGTTCGAGTCCTGCCGGGGGCAAAGTTTGAGAAGGAAATGAAGAATATGGCGGCTATAGTTCAGTCGGTTAGAACGCTTGACTGTGGATCAAGAGGTCGAGGGTTCGAGTCCCTCTAGCCGCCCCAGTTATCATCCGTAAACCAAGCCCCTCTCGGTCTCTCAAAAGGAAAACATCCATGCCAGATGAGCAAAGAAATGCAAACACCTCACAAACTTATGTCGTCAACGCAGACGACTTTGTCTTTGAACCTCTTGAAGCTGAAAACGGACAGGCCACGGTAATTCGCTTCAGATTGGAGGATCCAAGATATTTTGCCGGCGATGTGTTAGTGGTGCTCGCTGGCAGCGAGATTCATTTTCACGGAATGATCGGCAAGCTAAGTGATGGATGGGCCATAGCCACGGACAGACGTGGCTCACTGCTCGCCGCCACGGTGCAGTGACAATTCACACCACGTAACTATCTGCTTGTGTATCCGGGTGGATATGTGACTTGAACTCCCGGCGTCGATGAACGAACCTCGATTCGATGGAACCCCTTGTTAGTGTGGGTTGAAAGATAAGTTAAAGCGATCTGTCTTTCCAGGGAGGAGTTCAGCTCCCTGACAAAGCTATCAAAGCTGACTGGAACACCGGTCCCTTGAAAGAAGGCGCGTCCGCCAGTCTCTTGGGTCAACCTTTGAAGTGCACTCTGAGCGTTTCCGTTAAACGCGGAATTGCCAAGAGTTCCCGCCGTAGGAGCAAAGAAGCTGTAGATCGCTACACTTTGTCGCTGCGCATCGTTGATTGCGCGTTGCAGATCTATGCTCTGGGTCGAGGAGCTCAGTTCAACTCCGCGAGACAAATCCAAGCCGTCTGAAACCAAGAGAATGGCTCTGCGGCCATACGGCTGAGACTCAAATCTCCGCAGTGCCTCAACAACCTCAACATAGGGATTATATGGAGCCATGCCGGCAAGGCCGGTCGGTGGACGCAAAGCCCGCGCGGCTTTGTCTAGATCCGTAGTAAACTTTTGCCTCACCTGCAAGCTACCAACCCTTATGTACCCGACAAGTACCCGCGATCCCCTCGGAAGTCTGCGAATGAAGTCAGCGATGGTCCTCATTTCGAGACCGATGGAAGAGACAACGTCATCCTGGATGAGAACGGCAAGTGTAAGTGGCCAATTAGTCCCCATCGCTCGGGTCGAGAGGATGGTTTGCGGCTCGCCGTCTTCGATGACCGTCAAATCAATCATCTGCAACTCGGGGGTGGAGTCCGATTCTTTGAGTTTAACCGTAAGTGGGATTGTAACAGGCCTGCCTGGTACACCCGTGTTAGGGGCAGATGATATCGTTCGCGATTGCGCCAAGGCAGTCTGACTCAACGGACTTAGAGTTACGGCGCAAAAAGCAAGGAGTATTAACGCGCTAACCGATGCCTGAACAAGCCGAGTCTTCATCGTGTCTCCTACTTGATGTTGAGAATCTGATGCATTATACGCTATGTAAGCTGGAACGCCCGGCTTTTTACAGCAATTCGACCTGGGGAGACATGCGGTGAACCAGGGAGGCGGAAATCTTACACCACGGGATTGATATGGTCGAACTCAAAAGAGGCAAACTCACTCCCCGAGATGAATCCCTTGCCCGGCTCTTAAAGCTGGCGCCCTGGCTCTCATTATTTCTGCTGACACTGCCTGCGCCGATCCTGTTTTTCCTGCTCTTCCTCCTGACCACAACCACAGAATCCGCCGTTCTCTATCTTTTCCTTTCGCTCTTGTCCGCCGGCGTGGGCCTGGCCGCCGCCCTTTTAATGATAGTTTTCCTATCGATTTACAGAAAAAGATGGCTCGCCAGACTTCGGGATAGGCTCGCCGAAAATGGTATTACCGCAGGAGAAGTTGAGTGGTTCCTACCAGAATTAACAACCGCGGAGCGCGCCTCATTGAAGGAGATTACTAAACAGGATCTTTTGCTGGGCGACGCGTACCGCGAGACTCTGGCGGCCCGCCTAATGGCAACTCGAATCAAGCAACGAGCCAATCGGGAGTTGGTCCGAGTTAGGAGACGCCTGGACCAGGCTCAAAGGCTGAAAGGCGCCGAAGCAACTTCATTGGTGACAGCTTTGCAGTCCGACCGGCACCGATTGGAGCAGGTCACTAACGAAGCAGAAGCGAGGCTGATTAAGGCGAAGGCGCAACTCCAAATGATTGAGGCCTCAGCCAGCCGGGAAACGCAGAGGACAGAGATGGATTTGATGATGGGACAGCTCAGCTTTACCCAGGAATATCTACCCCTCCTCATGGAGATGTCTCAATTGGAGAGTGGGGCGCTCGAGCGTGAAAATCCCCAGAATGTTGACAAGAATCCTTCAGAATGATGGCTCTCTCACTCAACCTGACCGGTCTGCGTGACATATCCTTGCCTTAACCTGCAAGAAACAATGGATTTCCGCCACTAGAACCAGTGGCACGGATGGTGCCCAATGACTTGCCCCCAGTGGCATCTCTCACCAGATTTGAAACCAAATCAAGCAGACTCAAGAAATGGGCGAAGCGTACACCATTACAAGCAAGAAATTATCCGAGTTTTATATCAGGCTGACGATCTTGGTTGGCGGGGTGCTGTACTTATTGGCAGCCTTGAGTGTCAACTATGCTCGGCTTGATTTGAAGTTCGTCACATTGGCAGTTGTTACGCTCTTCCTGAGTTCACGAATAATAATTCCCATTCCGCGCTTCGCTTCGCAGATCTCGGTTTCCGATACTTTCATCTTCCTGACTCTTTTGCTCTATGGCGGTGAGGCTGCCGTTCTGCTGGCGGCAACGGAGGCCCTACTGTCTTCGTTGCGATTTAGCAAAAAACCTACGACGATTCTGTTCAATTGGGGATGTGCCGCGTGTTCAACCGCAATTACCGCCATCGTTCTGAACGCCTGGTTCGGAGAGATCACCTCACTAAGGAATGGCCCATTAAGCATGAGATTCGTGATGGCTGTTTCCGTTATGGCCTTAATCCAGTACGTCGCAAACTCTGGCATAGTGGCGGTTTGCGGAGCCCTTAAGGCGGGTCAACCGGTTTGGCACACCTGGAAGAAGTATTATCTCTGGACTTCGATAACCTACTTTGCCGGCGCCTCAGCCGCTGGTCTCATTGCACAACTAATCAACGAGGTCGGTTTTTATGCATTAATCATCACCACCCCCATCATTGCAATTGTCTTCTTCACCTACAGGACGTACATGAAGAACATAGAGGCTTCTGCCGCGCAAGCTGAGCAGGCCGAACGCCACGTTCAGGAACTCTCTCACTACATAGCCGAACAGGAACGCATCCGGGAGCAGTTTTCACAGATTGAGAAGCTTTCTGCCCTGGGTGAACTTGCTTCGGGCGTCGCTCACGATTTCAACAATACTCTGGCTGGAATTCTTGGGCGGGCTCAACTTCTACTGCGCACTAACGATCCTGAAAAGATCACGCGTGGCCTGAATATCATCATCAAGACAGCAGAAGACGGAGCAAAGACCGTTAAGAGGATTCAGGACTTTGCGCGCCAACGTCGCGACCACGATTTCGAAGCTGTATCAGTCGATCAAATCCTTCTTGATGTAAGCGAGATTACTCGGCCACGCTGGAAAGACACTGCCGAAGCTTCGAACACTCACATTGGGCTGGATCTGCGAATTCACTCCAACGCGAAAGTGATGGGGGATGAATCGGAACTACGAGAAGTTCTGGTAAATATGGTTTTAAATGCGGTTGATGCAATGCCCAACGGCGGCGTGCTCACCCTCTCAGCCGAAGACCACGGAGACTCGGTAGTCATTTCAGTCGCTGACACAGGGATCGGGATGAGCCCAGATGTGCGCTCTCGGATCTTCGACCCATTCTTTACTACCAAGGGCAAAGCCGGGATGGGTCTCGGACTAGCAGTAAGCTTCGGCATAATCAGACGTCATGAAGGTTCAGTCGAAGTTGAATCAGAGGTGGGAGTCGGTACCAAGTTCCAAATCACCCTCCCAATTGCCAAGGCCGGAGCGGGGTCTTTAGCATCCGCGCAGCAGATGGAAGACCTTGTTCACGAAGGGGTCTACGAACCTCCTGCAATCATGCCCGGAGAGAAACAGGCGAGCATTCTTGTTGTGGACGATGAGCAATACATCCGTGACCTCCTGCGGGAGATTTTGGAAAGCGAAGAATGCAGCGTCCAACTAGCCCAGGACGGTCACGAGGCACTGGCCCTTCTAAATACTACTCAGTTTGATGGCATCTTTACCGATGTGGGCATGCCCGGCATGAGCGGTTGGGAACTTGCCCAGGCGATCAGAGAGCAAAATAGATCAGTTCCAATCGCAGTAATTACGGGATGGGGCGATGCTGTTGGCTCAGACGAACAAAGACAAGCCAGTATAGATTGGGTAATCACCAAGCCATTCAGCGCGGATCGGATTAGCGAAATCACTCGAGAGATCAAACGGCGGAACGCAAATCCCGACAAGAATCAATCAGCTATAACTGTGGCAGCCTGATCCCTCACGTCTTACGTTTCCTTGAGAATCTTCCAGGCGTTCCCGATGTCATCTTCCTTATCAGGATCAGATTTTGCCCGGGATTCCACCAAGTGTCGCCGGTAATTCAGAGCCTGTTTCACACTCTCACCTACCGTCTCCAACCGAAAAGGTTTAAGCAAGTAATCGAACGCTCCGATCTTGATGAGTCCCTCCGCGTGGGCCTTGTCGGCGATTCCGGAAATGATTATTACAGGAGTGTCGGGGTATTTTTGTCTCGAGTGCCCCAGCAGCTCGAGCCCGCTAAGACCCGGCATCGAAATATCCGTTAGGACCAAATCGTATGTATCGGCTTCTAACCGAGTGAAGGCCTCTTCCGCAGTTTCTGCGGTGCGGCACACATATTCTTCTGAAAGGAATTCATAGAGTGCTTCGCGAATGGTTTCATCATCATCGACAACCAGGATCAATGCATGCCTCACTCCCTTACCCCTCTTTCACTTCTGACCCACTAGATACTAACACACCTGAAACAGTCCGACTTTGTGACTTCACTCTTGCTTTCCCGATACAGGCAGGATGGGCGCTTGCTTACAATCTCATATGTTATTCTCAGACGCGAGGTGCACTTCCAATGAGTATCGAGGCCCCCAAAGCAACCATTATTCCGGCAAGTGATGACCTTTTTGTTGCAACCACTCCTAATGGAACGGCTCTGACTATAGACACAAATAGCGAGCGCCATCTCGCGCCGTCGCCGATGGAACTTTTGTTGTTGGCATTGGGAAGTTGCACCGCTGTGGATGTGATCAACATCCTGAAGAAAAGACGTGAGCGCGTTACAGATTATCGAGTGGAGGTCCGTGGCGAACGGCGCGAAGACCATCCACGCGGCTACCGCCGACTCTGGGTACATCACATAATTCGCGGACATCACATCTCCACAAAGGCTGTGGCTCAGGCCATCGAATTGTCTGAAAACAAATATTGTAGTGTGGCTGCGTCCCTTCGGCCGGCGGCGGAAATCCTTTCAAGCTATGACGTCATCGAAGATCCGGAGATCACTCTTCCTGATTGAGTATTATGCCTAAAATGACTCAGTATTTTTCGCTCGCGCTAATCCTTCCCTTTTTTCCACTGTTGCCGCCTGTCGAGTCGAAAGGCGCGCCAATCTCTGCTGCCTCGATTTCATGGCTATCAAGCCAATCAGCAAGTGATGGAGCATTAGCCTCCATTCGACGCAACGATCGAGCTTCTCGGGATTCAAGTGGAAAATTGCCGCGGTTAGCCGCAACAGAACATCTCAAGCGGGCAAATATTTACATGTCAAATCGTGCATTCGCCGAAGCACGCGAGCACTGGCAAGCCCTGGTCGACTACTACCCAGACGACCCGCTGGTCTCTGAAGCGGGTCTGGGCATCGGCAGATCCCATCTCCAACAGCGCAGCTATCAACAGGCCCACTTGGTACTTGATCAGAACGCGCAAGCCTATCCCAACACAAAAGCAGGACGCGAGAGTCTGAATTTCAGCGCTTCCGCACTGCTCCGAATGGGCAACGCCTCAGAGGCTGTGGCCAGGTACATTGCGTATACGGAGCGCTATCCAAATGGCGAGCGGATCGAAACCGCTCACCTCAATGTCATTGACAGTCTTCGAGAAGCGGGCCGCCCGGATGAAGCCAATACCTGGGTAACGCGAACCAGACAAAAATTTGTCGGCACGGCTACGGATACCAACGCACTCTTTGCGCGGCTTCGCCTTGAAGTGGCGGAGAGCAGATGGCAGCAAGCCGTGGCAACTGCCGACGAACTTATCAAACACCCATTCCACCGCGGAATATATACAAGCCGAGCGGAGGTCGCTTACCTAAGAGCGTACAGCCTCGAGCAAGCCAAAAATCGGAGCGCCGCTTTTACCGCGTATATCGCAATCCCGGACAGTATAGATTCTTATTATGGTTGGCTGGCTTCTGAGCGCCTGCTGAAACTTGCTGATGCGAAACAACGAGAAATAGTGAATGAGCGAGTTGCGCGAGTCAGGGCGCAAGTCGCTCGAGCAGCGGGGACTTATCCGGCCCCGAATCGTTACGCTATTCTCAAAGCGGCCAACCCGCGAAAACTGGATGCCCGGTTCATTCTCGCGATCATTCGCCAGGAAAGTGTGTTTCGTCCACGGGCGAAATCGCCTGCCGGCGCTCGAGGGCTGCTTCAACTCACGATTGATGCAGCCGAGAGATATGCGCCCAACGCGGGAATAAAAGGACTACGCGAGACGGACCTCTATCACCCGGAAACGTCAATAATTCTGGGCAGTGAATATCTGGCCGATCTTCTAAGAATGTTCCCCGGAAACCTCGAAGCTGCCGCCGCCTCGTACAATGGGGGAGAAGACAATATTGCACGCTGGATAAAGCGCGCGAAGCATCAGGACCCGGGAGTCTTCACCGCCGAGATCGGTTTCGATGAAACAAAAGGTTACGTTCAGAAGGTGATGGCAAACTATCGCGCCTACCGGGAACTGTACAACCCGAATCTCGTTCTGAAATGATCTTTCCGGGCTGAGCTAAGGCTCCGGACTAAAGCGGCGATCCTCAAACCCCCTCGAGGATTCCCGTCTCCGCAAGGGGTCAGGTTCTACATAGCGTTTCGGTCGAATGCCCAGTCGCACCAGTGCTTCATGGTATTCATATCTGAGCGTCACTGCACCGGCGGGACGAGGCTCCAACTCCATGGTAACCCATCGAACGTCATGTCGCACGGAGCGCCCTATTCCCGTGGAGGTGTAGTCTTCAGGGGCGGGAGAAACTGATCCTCGTGCCTCAGGTTTGTGGGTTTGCGTTGAAGGCAAGCTTTCCCTCTGATCGGCGGCACGCTCCTTTTCAGATGGGACCCGCTTGTACGGAGGCGGTGTGACCGGCACGACAGCACGCGGCCGCTCTCGATAGAACACTGCCGCAATCACGCCCAAATTTCCCGTCTGGCCCAGTTTGGCAGCATAGGAGTCTCGTTCGTTCGTGAAATAGAACCTTCGCGTGCGTTCTGAGCTCATCTGCCATCCCGAGATGTGAATCGTCTGATAAGGACCAATCACCCACTTGCTTGCCTCCCAGGAAGACGTTCGCCGTGCATCGATCGAGTTCAGTCCATCGACTGATAATGCGACAGCTACCCTTAGCGGCAGAGGGTTTCTGATTCGCAACTCGTACTCGGCACCCCGAATTGCTTCGACGTAAGTTTTGCCTCGAGCGGGATACTCATCAAGCGGAACGCCATTTACGAGTACCTGGACTTCAAAGAGTCGGGCAGCTCGTTGAGATCCCGGACGAGTTTGAATCTCGGAAGAATTCTGTTCAAGAGCCTCCGAAGCTGCCGTCAAAGTCATATTTGACAAAGAAAGGAGAACGCCAACGGCAATGAATCCGCTCGCGCCAAGCAGCAACCATCTGTTTTTCATATTTTTACCCCCGATCGTAAACAGATCTTTGGACTGCCTGAGGAACGCCACAAACTAAGAAATCTTGCATGAAGGTGCTCGGGGCATCATATTTGCCAATTTTGAGGAGCGTAAAACCTTTCCTGTTGAGTAATGCAGACTGGGAGGCTACAATTACGCGCTTTTGCCGTCACTGCTGAGAGATGCGCCCGTCAGGGGCTTCAGGAGATCTTGAATGGAGTATGCGCTCACCGCAACAAAAACCGAGGCTCGCGCCGGATCGTTTTATGACAGAATTGCGGGAATCTACAACTTCACTTTCAAGCTGAACGGCTATGGGCGTTCACTGGATCAATATTTCGAGAACCATCCGCTGCCGGTAACCCGGGGAGCGCGGATTCTCGATGCCGGCTGCGGTACCGGATTACTCACTTTGGCTTTGCTGCGAGTGCTACACTTCCCCGTTAACATCACCGCGCTTGATTTATCGGCTACTTCGATTGCGGCGGCGAAAAAGGCGGTCGGGCGCAGCACCGGGCGTCGGCAGGATGTGGAATTTGCCCAGGGAAACCTTCTCTCCCTGCCCTTTGCCGATAACTCATTTGATCTCGTTGTTACAAGCGGCGCGCTTGAATACGTACCGCTTGGGGAGGGTCTCAGTGAACTTGCTCGCGTAATCTCACCCGACGGTCACTTGCTTCATCTTCCGGTTAGACCATCGCCAGCCAGCACTTTTCTGGAGATCCTGTTTCGCTTCAAATCACATCCGCCCGGAGAAATACTTCAGAAGACAGAAAACCATTTTCGCGTCCAGGACCACTATCGGTTCCCGCCGTTACAGGTAATTGGTTGGACAAAGAGCGCGATACTTGCTCAGAAGTTCTAAGCCGTCGTTGAGGTACATATCTTACCACTGGCAACCCGGCAACCGACGTGTTCCAGCCAAGATCTGATTTTCTAAACCGCCACTGTTGCCAGAGCTAAATACGAGGGAACGTTTTTTCGCCGTCATCGGCCGCTGGCGGGCAGTTGAAGACTCTTAACAACACGTTCTCGCATGGCCAGCGCACTTTTCTTGATCTCCGCTTCATTCAGAGTCAGCAACCGCCGATCTCTCATCACCACTCGACCATTAATAACAACGGTCTGCACGTCGGAAGCCTTAGTTGCATAGACCAGATCTGAGTAGATGTTGGCCAACGGCAGTTGATGAAGCGGATCGCGATGCACGACAGCAATGTCAGCGCGCTTTCCTATTTCAATCGAGCCGATCTCCTTCTCAAGATGCAGAGCCTTAGCGCCAAGGATCGTAGCCATCTCGAATGCCTGTTGGGCAGAAAGAATCTTCGGATCGCCGCTAAAGACCTTGTGGAGCTTCGCCGCCGTATCCATCTCTTCCCAAAGATTCAAGTCATTATTCGAAGCGGCGCCGTCCGTACCAAGACCCACCCTTAACTCTTCGGCAAGCATCTTTGGCACCGGAGCAACCCCGGCCGCAAGCTTCATATTTGATTGCGGATTGTGAACGACGCCCACTCCCAAACGCTTCAGAATCCCAATCTCTTCATCCGAAGGCCAAACGACATGGGCGGCAATCACTTTGTTATTCAGAAAGCCGATTCGCTCGAGATATTCAATCGGCCTTTGACCCTTATCCTTGATGATGTCTTCCACTTCTCGCTTGGTTTCAGAGATATGAATAACAATCGGGGCGCCGGTCCGATCAGAAAACTCTCGCGCAGCTTTCAGGTGCTCTTCAGACACCGTATAGGGTGCATGGGGCGCAATAGCCGGAACGATCAGATCGTGGCCCTGCCACTTCTTCACGTACTTTTCCGTATAGGCAAGTCCTTCCTGGTAGGTCTTATTGTCAGGCGC
>DATKDA010000148.1:0-10433 GCA_035512935.1 Pyrinomonadaceae bacterium
CTTTCCGGAGATCCGCTGAGTGTGTATACCAAGGTGCTCGAAACTTATGTCGAGGGTAAGAAGGTATTCGATCGCTCGAATCCACAGGATCGCCTTTATGCGGTCGGCGGTTACGGTGCGGGGCGCGATCAGTCAATCCACCTGGACGGTGAGGAGGAACGCCAATGACCAGCAAAACGATTCAAGCGATCTTGTTGGCAGTGTTCGTAACGTTGTTAAGCGCCGGGAGTGCTCTGGCTCAAATAGCCGTGCGCGGCCAGACCGTGCATACGATGGCCGGGCCGGCAATTAAAGACGGCGTGGTTCTGATCAAAGATGGAAAAATCGAGCGCGTTGGTCCTGCTTCTCAAGTGCAGATACCTCAGGGTTATAAGACCATCACAGCGGCAGTCGTAACGCCCGGTCTTATCGATGCACGGTCGGTGGTCGGACTGGCCGGTTACCTGAACCAGCCCCACGATCAGGACCAGATTGAGAGATCGGCGTCGGTGCAGCCCGAGCTGCGTGGTATTGACGCTTACAATGCGCGTGAAGAGCTGGTTGAGCATCTGCGCTCGTACGGGATCACTACCCTGCATACTGGGCACGCGCCGGGAGCACTCGTCTCGGGCCAAACAATCATCGTCAAAACACATGGCGACAATGTTGAGCAAGCGGTGGTCGTTCCATCGGCGATGATTGCGGTGACCCTTGGAAACACTGGCTTGGCTCAAGGTCGAGCTCCGGGCACGCGCGCCAAGGCGGTGGCAATGCTTCGCGCGGAACTGATCAAAGCCAGGGACTATGCGACCAAGAGAGACTCGGCCCCCGAAGACAAGAGACCGGCGCGAGATCTCCGGCTCGAGGCCCTGGCGCAAGTGATTAAGAAAGAGACACCGCTGTTGGTAAATACGCATCGGGCCCATGACATTCTCTCAGCCTTAAGAATAGCCAAAGAGTTCGACATACGGATCGTACTGGAGGGAGCCAGTGAAGCTTATCTGGTAATGGACCAGATCAAGGCTGCAGGCGTTCCTGTGATTGTTCATCCTTCGATGCAACGAGCTAACGGGGAGGCGGAAAATCTCAGCATGGAGACGGCTGCGAATTTGCGGAAGGCGGGTATTCAGTTAGCGCTTCAGAGCGGTTATGAGAGCTATGTGCCGAAGACCAGAGTCGTGCTGTTCGAAGCTGCGATTGCTGCTGCGAACGGATTGACCTTCGAACAGGCGTTGGGTCTCATAACGATCGATGCAGCGCGGCTGCTTGGAATTGGGAATCGAGTAGGTTCGCTCGAAGCTGGAAAGGACGGCGACGTGGTCCTGTTCGATGGCGATCCTTTTGAATACAGCTCGCATGTTCTGGGGGTGATCATTGACGGAGAGATCGTAAGCGAAGCAAGAAAATAGGGCTTTCGCCTTGGGTCTTAGGTCTTAGGTCTTGGGTCTTTGGTCTTGGGTCAGATTCGTATTCTATGATTTCTGTTCGTGTAATTTCGTGTGATTTCGTGGATCGCTTTTCATCCGAGCCAAAAAACTCCTCCACGAAATCACTAACATTACACGAATAAGAATCACTATTAGTGTGAAGCAGAGAACCCCGATGCCATCCCTTGTCGTCCTCCCATAGGCGGCGGCCCAATGTCTAAACGGGAATGATCCGCACCCTTTGTTCGTGTAATTTCGTGTGATTTCGTGGATCGCCTTTCATCCGAGCCAAAAAACTCATCCACGAAATCACACGAACATTACACGAATAAGAATCGCTATTAGTGATCCCCCTATACCGGCGGCCCATGTCTAAGCGGGGATGATCCGAAGTTTGTTCGTGTAATTTCGTGGAACGCTTTTCAGCCGAGCAAAGACCACCACGAAGATTCGTGTCACGCGTTTGCCGGACTTCGCTCGAAAGGCTAGAATATGCCACCCTTGAAAGGGGAGTAGGTCGCCCAACTTAAAATGGGTCCGGTGAGGCCGTCAACACGGTGTCCAATCAGACGCCCGGCACACAGGAATGAGCCGCCCGATGCTCAATGACCAAGACCTTTCGCGGCTCTCGCGGCGCGCGGAAGGTTTTTCTTTTGTGAGGTTGTACTCGCGATTAACGCAGCTAGTGTTGGCGTCTATCAGTGAGCCGCCAAAAACTGTTTAGGTGGGACCACAAATACGGAACCGGGAGCGAAGAAGGTGTGAAAAGGCGAAAGGGATACTTGCGTGGTCCATCGGATCAACAGTAAGGACAATCTTTTCACAACTTCGCAGCGACCGGATCCCCGCGGCTACTCACGTTGCCAGTATCTCGGTCGTCGCCAGGTTGTGGATTTGTGACGCTCCCCTTCGTGTACGCTATTTGAGACGCAACTACACTAGTATGCCGTTCGCTTTCCTTATCCTGTTGCGCCCGAGGAGGGGCTCAATCTAAACCATATGTCCGTTGACACCGTTTCCGTACAACCCGTTACCTCCGAAAAAGAAGAGAAAGTTTGGCACACACGAACTGTCGAAGAGACACTCGAAGGATGGCAATCGAGCCTTTCCGGCTTGTCAGATGAAGAGGCTGCTCAGCGACTCCTCAAATATGGTCCCAATGAACTCACCGCAACCTCCTCTGTTTCACCCTGGAGCATCCTGCTCGATCAGTTCAAGAACGTTCTTATAGTTATTCTGCTCATCGCCACTGCCCTTTCCTTCTTTCTCGGGCACGGCGTCGAAGCAATTGCCATCACCGTAATCGTCCTTTTCGCCGTCCTGCTCGGGTTTATCCAGGAGTACCGCGCGGAACGAGCCATCGAGTCTTTGCGGCAGATGGCAGCGCCCACCGCTACCGTAATTCGCGCAAACATCGAGAGCGAGGTTCCCGCGCGCGAACTCGTGCCTGGTGATGTTGTGCTCCTCGTCGCGGGCGATAACGTGCCCGCCGACCTGCGTCTCATCGAATCCATCAATTTGCAGGTCGTAGAGGCGCCGCTTACCGGTGAATCTGTTCCCGTCGAGAAGATCAACGACGCGTTGCCGGATCCCGAACTTGCAGTTGGGGATCGTAAGAACATGGCTTACGCCGGAACATCGGTCACCTACGGGCGAGCCCGCGCACTCGTGGTTTCCACCGGCATGCATACTGAATTTGGCAAGATCGCGCGCATGCTCGAGTCGGTCGAGACCGGCCGCACTCCGCTTCAAGTTAACCTCGATAAGGTTGGGCACAGACTGGCCCAGGCAGCCTTCGTAGTCGTGGCAATGATCGTTGGCCTTGGTCTGTTCAGAGGACAGGGGTTCATCGAGATGTTTATCTTCGGAGTCGCCCTTGCCGTTGCCGTGGTCCCCGAAGCGCTGCCAGCCGTCGTAACGATCTCGCTTGCGCTGGGTGTAAAGCGGATGGTGAAACGCCACGCGCTGGTACGCCGGCTGCCGGCCGTCGAGACGCTTGGAAGCACTTCCATCATCTGCTCGGATAAGACCGGAACGCTGACCCGCGATGAAATGACCGTTCGCAAGATCTTTATCGCGGGTGAGATGTTTGAAGTGTCAGGTTCAGGTTACGAGCCTCAAGGGACCTTCTCGAAAAATGGCTTGCCCACCGAAGTATCCGAACCGCTTCAATTATTGCTCCAAGCGATGGTGCTCTCATCTGACGCGCGTTTGACTAAAGACGTGGCTGAAGGGCGCTGGCAAATTAAGGGCGATCCTACCGAGGCAGCGCTCGTTGTCGCCGCCGGGAAAGCCGGAATTGTTAAGGGGGAGTTGGATTCTCAATTTCCGCGCGTGGCCGAGATTCCCTTCACCTCCGAAAGCAAGCGGATGACGACTCTGCATAAGACACCTGATGGAACGGTGGCTTTTGCCAAAGGCGCGCCTGAAATCATGCTTGACTGCTGCATTCGGCAAATGAACGAGACCGGTGAGTTTGAGCTCAGAGGCGCGACTCGGGCAGAGATTTTAGATGCTGCGCAGGAGATGGCAGCTGAAGCCTTGCGCGTTCTGGCAGTTGCTTACAAGCCTCAGGCAACAATCAAGGATGCAGAGCAGAACATGGTCTTTCTTGGACTGGTGGGAATGATAGATCCACCGCGCGAAGAAGCACGCGATGCCGTGAAGAGATGCGAAGAAGCCGGGATCACAGTTGTGATGATCACGGGAGACCACCCGGTGACTGCGCGCGCGGTCGCGAATGAACTGGGTCTGCTAAATGGTGGCCGAGTCTTCACGGGAGCAGAACTCGAAATAACCGACGATGAGGAGTTTCAGGAGGAGGTAAAGGACATAAGGGTTTATGCTCGCGTGTCTCCGGCGCATAAGCTCAGAGTCGTTACGGCGCTTCAAGCAAACGGCGAGATTGTTGCCATGACGGGTGATGGCGTGAACGATGCGCCCGCACTCAAGAAAGCGGACATCGGTATCGCCATGGGCCTCACGGGCACAGACGTAACCAAAGAAGCGTCAGCAATGACACTGACGGATGACAACTTCGCTTCGATTGTCGCCGCAGTAGAAGAGGGGCGCGGGATCTTCAGTAACATCAAGAAGTATTTGATGTATCTGCTTTCATCCAACATCGGCGAGATCGGATTGATGGCCGGGGCATCGCTGGCGGGGCTGCCGTTGCCGCTGACTGCCGTCCAGATTCTCTATGTGAACCTGGCGACCGATGGTTTGCCGGCCCTGGCTCTTGCCGTTGATCCAACGGAAGACGATCTGATGAAGCGCCCGCCTCGGAATCCGCGCACAGGGATCTTCACGCGACCAGTCGTAGGACTGATGCTGGTGGGCGGAATTTGGTCGACTGTTATAAATCTCGGACTGTTTGTCTGGGCATTGAACTCCGGACGAGAGCTTAGGGAAGCGATCACAATGACGTTCGTATCGTTGGTGCTGATCCAGTTCTTCAAAGCCTACAACTTCCGCTCGGATCGGCATTCGGTATTGAATCAGCCCTTTGCAAACAAGTGGTTAAATATCGCGATTGTATGGGAGCTGGTCTTACTCGGCTTTATTGTCTATCTTCCCTTCCTTCAGAACACGTTTGGAACTTTTAGTCTGACGTTGGAGGACTGGGTGATCATAGTCGCGGCCGCCTTCACGGTTTCACCCGTTCTGGAGTTCGCCAAGTGGATGATCCGCCGCGGCTGGTTCGGCGAACTGAGTTAGAGTGGCGTGGCGCATCCTGTCAGGTTGCGTACTGGTCCTATTCAAAAACTCTAAGTAAACCACTCAATTCGCCAACTGCCATCTTTTCATAGAACACTTTACTCATTCCCGCGTAAGCTAGCGTGGTGTGTCACAAATAGCGTCACATGGAAGGGAGCGCAAAATCGCTAAGTTCAACTCTTGGAGTGCGCCAAAATTGTTTAGGTGGGACCACGAATTCAGAACCGTCAGGAGCGAAGAAGCTGTGAAAAGGCGACAGGGATAATTGAGTGGTCCATCGGATCAACGGTAAGGACAATCCTTTTCACAGCTTTGCAGCGACCGGATCCCCGCGGCCACTCACTTCGCAAAAACGCCCGGGGGTTGCTGGAGTCTGGCGCAATTCTTGGAAACCGCTCGACCCCCTTCTCTTTAACCCCTCGTCCCCTTCCCATCAGCTGCTCGACCCCCTTCTCATTAACACCTAACTTCAGTTAGGTGACGGCTCCCTCAGCCCTTCGCAAACCGTTTCAACGGTTTCCCGCTCATCGCTAGAACAACCATCGTTGCGCTTAAACCGTTGAAACGGTTTTCCAACTCGCGGCTGTTACGAATCACCTAACTGAAGTTAATGAGATTAGACTCGCGGGCCCACTGGGTGCTATTGCTTGGCCGCCTGTCAAAACTACAATGCAGTACCGCAACGCGGTAGCGTCGGGTCCTGTTTCCAATTACGGCCGCATTCGTGAAAGTGACCCGACGCTACCGCGCTTCGGTACTGACTGCGACCCACTATGAAGGACTTTCGACATAGTTTCGGAAGTGTTCAAGTCTTACCTACACGCAACAGCAAAAACAGTGCGCCACAAAAATATTTACCTCCGGCGTGAGCCATTTCGCCCGGTAATTCTCGCTTATGCAGGTGAACGAGACATTAACCAAATCACCCAAATTAAGGAGAGCCACCATGAGCGCACAAATCGCCTATATCAATACACCCCATTCGGCCTCCATCCGTAGAAGGACGCAACAACCTGATAAATTTTCGCATTATTCAATCAAAGCGTTCCGCCGTGTCTATACCGTGCTCGCGATTGGCGCCATCATGGAGTTCTTCGGTCACGGAATGTGGGCGGTTCGCGGCAAGGAGATGATGGTCCAGCTCGTGACTAACACCTTCGACAACATGCTGGGCGTCTCTGTTGGGACCGCGCTGGCAACGAATCTCGTAAGGTCGATTGGAGGCCTGGACGTCGTCATCTCGATGGTGATGGCGATCGCGCTCCTCGGCTTCCTGCTTGGGCGCGGAATTCTTTACCGCCTCGCTTTCTCGCGGCTTTTGATCGGTATGTACGCCTGGGCAGCCTTCTGGGGCTTCCTGACCGCCGCAAGCCGGATAACCGCCGCCGGTGGCTTGTTCCCCTATGTCCTGAACCTCATCGAGCGTGGGCCAAACTTTCTCCTGCCGACTACGCTGCTTGTCTTAACCGTCTACCTCCGGCGTCACGAGCTGACTAAGACAGTCGAACGCACCAAACCAAGCAACAGTTTTCCAATGCTCGTCAGTGTCCATTCGTCCGCCCGGTAAAAGGGGAGGCTCCTTGACACGGACTTCTGCTCGCGGGAAACACGTCACAATCCACGCCTAAGAACCAAAGGCCACTCCCACGAGTGGCCTTTCTTCATTACTGGAAGTTCTTTGCACTTTTCCTGAGTCCAGGCGGCCTGATCGTTGCCACATGAAGACCAAAGGGCGCTCAAGTTCCGACCTCACATGTCTTTCAGCAATACATCCAGACAAAGTTCGACTTTAGAAACTGTGACAAGACCCCACACGCTTGAGCCTCATGGAGCTTCACTTTCGGCCTAAACTCAACTTTCGGAGAAACCGGGCACGACACCACAGGCTTTAGCCTCGTGGTCCTTCACTTTCTGCCTAACGGAAACCCTCCCTAGACCACACACGACACCACAGGCTTCAGCCTCGTGGAGTTTCAACTTCTGCCTAACGGTACGAGACTCAACACGTCGGATTGGAGAAGATGCGACTTACCTATACTCATGAACGTGCGCGGAGTCGGATGCTTTGTTAAGACAAAATTGAAACGAGGCTAAAGCCTGTTGTGTCTTGCTTCGCTCTTGGAATGGTTTCCTTAGGCCAAAGTTGAAACTCCACGAGACTCTGTGGGGTGACACCATGACCCGACAATCGTTAGGCAGAAACTTCAGATTGGACCAATCTGTGCCGATTCGTATCTCTTCAGCGCTGTGGCGCCCTCGCGCCGCCGCTTCAGCACTTCGCAGCGACCGGAAGCGTCACCTCTCATTTACCCCAACCTTTAGGTTGGGGGCCAGGCAGCGCTTTACTCACCGGAACCATTTCAATGGTTTTTTTCTCATTCTCACATACAATCAAGAGGAGCTTCATCGCAAGCGAACAGGATGTTGTGAAGCGGTATGGCTTGGAGTGGCGCTCAGAGAAAAACCATTAAAATGGTTCCGTGAATGAGAGGCGGCGCACTTCCCCAACCTAAAGGTAGGGGTGAATGAGAAGTACCGCTGCTTACCAACCTTAAAAGGTATGGGGGATCGGGAACAGGCTTCGGCTCCTCTTCTTAGGCTGGACTTGAAAATTCGCTACTCTCCAGCCTGGGATATTTTTGATTTTGACACAGTCTCGGCGGTTTGGAGATTCCTTCAAGTCCTACCTACAAACGCAACGCAGCCAATCATTGAAGCGCCAATTCCTCAATCAGGAGGCGAGCAAGCATCGCCCTTTCTTTCGGTGAGGGCGTTCTGGCCTCTTTTTGCTCGTCGTTCACAGATTCCTGTTGAACTTGGAATAAGGATGGATGAAGCGAGGTCGCGGCACCGGTCTGCAATCGGTTGCCGGGCTACCCGATCATTTAACCTCTGTGAGAAAATCCGCAACCTCAATATCGGCATCACGGAGCGCGCCTTTTAACGTGTAAGAATCAACTTCATCATGGAAGGGAAAAACAATTACTCTGCCATCTGCGTGTTTCATTTTTACGTGGCTACCTTTGCGATGAACTTCCACAAATCCCAACCGTGTCAAGGCAGCTAAAACTTGCCGGCCGGTGAGCAAGGGCACCTTCATACCGTTAACTCAACGAGTTCTTGATCGGCAGTCAGTTCAGTAGATTCAGGTTCCAAATACAAATCCAGCGCTTCGCGGATATTTTCCAGAGCTTCCTCTTTGGTTTTACCCTGTGACCAACAACTCTTGAGCGAGGGAACGTGAGCTACGAAATAACCATCTTCCCCTGGCTCAACTATTACTTTGATGTTCATAAGCACTCCACCCAGAACTTCGAAACTCTTTGAGATTAGTAAGTTTTACCATAACGGTCAACCAGCAGCTTGGCGCTTTAACGACCCGTATCAGCGGCGCCCGAGGCGGTGCGGATATTTGAAAAGTTTCTGCGCGAACTTCCCTGCATGCCTTGGTTAGGCGGCACTGTTCGGTTCGTGTGAGTTCGTGGAATCCTCTCCAAGCCTCCGTGTGCTCCGTGTAACAAGTCCGCAACTTCTTGTCTTTTTGGGCAAAAGTTTCTGCTCATCATCTAAGACAATCCCCGACACGGCAGAGTGGGTCAAAATTAGCAGATGCCCCACCCGGGGTTTCTTCAATGGACCAACACTTCTCAATTAAATTTCAGGTCAGGAAGGGCAGTTTACTCCCGCTCTTTGCAAACAGGAACCTCAAGCAGAAGTAGGAGCGGGAGTAAACTGCCCTTCCCGACCTGAAATTTGTGGCGAGAGTGTTGGTTGATCAATGAATTGGTGCAGGAATACCGAACGCCACATTTGGAAAACTCCTTTTGTGTCGAAGGCTGCGAGGCACGTTTCTGTCGCTGGCTGCAGTGCACGTTCTGTCGGTGGCTGGCGATGCCCGGCGACAAATCCGTTTAGTCTTAGAATTTCGTGGTCGGATCGAGAGCGGCTTAGCCTACATCGGCGGAAGTATTAGGGCAAAGGATTTTCTCTGAATATCACAATGGCCTGATTTCATCCACAGATTTCCCTGAGGAGGCATAATGTAATTTGTTTCACCTATTGCCGAGGTATTTAAGCTAAAATGGGCCCGGTTAAGGGGTTATTATCGGATGGTTATAAAAGTGTTCATCACAAATGCGATGCTAGCCGCGATTGTAAGCTGCGGCGAATATGCCCTAACCGCTCAGCGGCCTTCTGAGTCAGTTGAGACCGGTAAATGTCAGATACCGATCTACAAAGGGCGCGACGCTGATCGAAAGGCTAAGATCCTCGCTAAGCCTGAACCGAAATACACAACTGCGGAACGCCGTCAGTATCGTGGTGAGAGCATTACTTTGCGAGCGGTTCTTTGTGGCTCAGGCGAGGTGATGGAGATAACAGTGAAATCCGGCGTGGCTCCGGCAGTTGATGAAAAGGCTATCGACGCTGCCCGAAGAATCCAGTTTGTTCCAGGCCAGAAGGATGGTCAACCGATCTCCACGCTGGTCACCGTCCTGTACAAAGTAAAGTGATATGAGCTTTTTGGTGGCTCCCCTTCTCTCTCACCCGACCAACGAATTCTTCTACTTGTTGATTTCACCATGCGACGAACCTCGTCAAAGTGGCAGCGTAGATGGACGATTCACCTTCAATTTAAGAAAATCTTAATTGGCGGCCTCTTAGCTATGAATGGCACCGCTTCTTAGTCTCGGCCAACCAAAACGACAAACTGAATGAATTCTGATTAACTGGCATTCACGGCCCGCGATTTCATCTTAGTTACGAGCAGTTTGAACGACAAACTGATGAAGTTTATCGAACAGTTCGTCATCCTGCCGCAGACGTTTCGATTTCGCTCACGACCCGGTCTAACTCTGCAATCAGTTCGTTATCCTGAACAGATCGAAACGCCGCCACTAATGCTCGATAGTACCAAAGTGTTCCTTCTTTACCGCCATTGAAGCGCGACCACAGCGCTTCGCCTTCGACGCCATAGTCTCTTAAGATGGCCCGTGCATTATGAAGCTTATCGGCCGCAGACACTAGCCTCGCTGACTTTGAGGCTTCGGCAATGTGCTCGATGTATTTCTCCTTGCGCTCCTTCCACGGGGGCTTTGGAGTTACGTAAGCATCTGTACAGGCGTTAACTATCTCGGCGACGTTATCTCCGAATCGATTCCTAATGTCTTCCAGCCGATCCAAACCACCCGCATCCTCAACTGCATCATGCAACAGAGCCGCAATGGCTTCGTCTTCATTTGCTCCATATTCGAGAGCAATACTGGCCACAGCCAAAACATGGGCCACGTAAGGAATCTCAGTACCCTTGCG
>DATKDA010000149.1:0-35714 GCA_035512935.1 Pyrinomonadaceae bacterium
GATCTGTCCGGATTAACGGCCAGCGCGATGCCGGAAAACCAGGACGAGAAAGCAGAGCGCGCCCGGCGGATGAAGTGGTGGCATGATGCCAAGTTTGGCATGTTCATCCACTGGGGTCTCTATAGCCTCCTTGCCCGGCACGAATGGGTAATGGAGATGGAGGGCATCTCCGCCCCTGAATACGAAAAACTCGCACAACAGTTTAATCCGCGACCCAATGCAGCTCGAGACTGGGCGCGGCTCGCAAAGCGGGCAGGACAGAAGTACATGGTGATGACGACCAAACATCACGAAGGCTTCTGTCTCTTTAACACCGCAACGACCAACTATTGCGCCCCGAAACAGGCAGCGAAACGCGATCTCGTCAAAGAATATGTCGATGCGGTGCGCGCGGAAGGATTGCGAGTGGGCTTCTATTACTCACTGATGGATTGGCATCACCCCGACGGCGCGCGCTGTGCCGATGATGAAGCCGCACGAAAACGTTTCGTCGAGTATATCCACACGCAAATTCGGGAACTGCTTACGAACTATGGAACAATTGATGTGCTCTGGTACGACGTGCCATGGCCGCTGGATGCCGCCAAGTGGGAATCAGAACGAATGAACCAGATGGTCTTTCAGCTTCAGCCCGACATTATTGTGAACAATCGCAATCGGCTTCCGGGTGACTTCTCGACTCCGGAACAGCGTATTGAGGCAGCCGAAGCTGGCCGGGCATGGGAATCATGCATGACAATGAACGATAGCTGGGGCTATCACCGCGCTGACGATGCCTGGAAAACACCTAAGCAGCTCATCCGAAACCTGATTACCTGTGCTCACGACGGCGGCAACTATCTCCTTAATATAGGACCCAAAGGAGATGGATCGATCCCGGAGGAGTCGGTGTCGATTATGAACACGGTCGGCCAGTGGATGGAGAAGAATGGATCGGCAATCTACGGCGCCGACATCTGCCAGCCACGTCGCTCACGTTTCGCCAGCTTCAGCCGCCGTGGCAATACTCTTTATATGCATGTACATCACTGGCCCGGAGACACCGTGAACCTCGCGGGGATGATGTGCAAGATCAAATCAGCGAGTTTGTTAAGCACAGGTCAACAGGTCGCTTTTGAACAGAGCACCTATCGAGTGAGCTTCACTGGATTGCCCCAAAAGGCTCCCGACTATCCAATCACAACATTGGTCATCGAGTGCGATTCCGAACCGCGGCAGGACGAGCTTTTCGTGCGACGTCGTGAACGCGGTTCTGTTTAATTCGCAGGCATGCCTTTTATTTAGTGAGACTCTTTCTCTCATTAACACCTGACTTCAGTCAGGTGGACCAGACACGACCAGTGCCCCAGAACCGTTTCAACGGTTTATGCCACGCGAGAATGGCCCAGTGTGGGAAAGCGAACGAAAACCGTTGAAACGGTTCGCGAAATCGCTGCGGACCGGACCAACACTTGACTGAAGTCAGGTGTTAATGAGACAGACTCGAGCGGTCCCAAGCGAATGTCCAAACTCGGCCGCTTTTGTGAATTATTGTCAGTGTTGGCTTAAGCCATTGGCCGCAGCTGACCTCTTACAGACCAATATCGCAAATGAATTTGAATAAAGAAAAGTTGCGTATCTCCCGGAGAGACATTTTGCGCCTGGGCGTGGTTTCCCCTTTGGTCGCAGTACTGCCCGTCGTCGGGCAGGCCCAACACTCGAGAGCGGGAAAGTTCACTCAGAGAAGTTTCACTGCTGCCGCCAGCAAAGTTGCGGCATTAAACGAGTCTCAGGATATTAGCAAGATTGAGTTGGTCCGAAAATGGCATGGCCCACTGTGCCAATCAGCCGTGATCAATCAGGGCCGCGAGCCTGTCCGCGTAAAGGAGATCGTTCTTTTTGATCTGCCGTTGACCCACCCGGCAAACACCGAGTTCTACGGCGAGGGGTTTCAGATGCTCAGCCAAACGGGCGGCACCCTCTCGAAGATGGTCGACTATAGCCAGTACACCGATGCCAAACACTACAAGATGCCGATGCCCGCTGGCGCCAAAGTCTTTTATGGCATGCTGACGCTATCGCCATCAAAACGAGAGCATCAACTGCTGGCTTTTACCTCCTGTAAGCGCTTTAACGGCCAGTTCTATATTCGCGACTCATCCCTCCAGGTGGTAGTTGAAACCGAAGGACTCGAACTGCTGCCGGGCGAGGCGTGGGACCTGGAAGAGTTCATGTTTCGTTCGGGACCAGACCGCGAGGCCCTACTTGCGAGACTGGCCCAGCGCCTTTCCGTTAACCATCTTCCCTTGCGATTTCCGACACCCCCGAGTGGCTGGTGTTCATGGTATTGCTTTGGCCCACGCGTTACTGCCCGGCAGGTCCTTGACAATCTGGACTTCATCGCAAAGAACGCCCCGGATCTAAAATACATCCAGATCGACGATGGATATCAACCGGCGATGGGAGACTGGCTGGAAACCGGAGCGGCTTTCGGCGGGAACGTGCAAGGCGTGCTTAAGGAGATTCGCGCGCGCGGATTCGAACCGGCAATCTGGGTGGCGCCATTCATTGCCGAACAGGACTCAAATCTGTTCAAGCAGCACCCTGACTGGTTCGTCAAGGACAGCGAAGGTAAGCCGTTGCGCTCAGACCGCGTAACCTTCGGAGGCTGGCGTCGTGGTCCATGGTATGCGCTGGATGGCTCACATCCTGAAGCCCAAAAACATCTCGAGATGGTCTTCAGGACCATGCGCGAGGAATGGGGCTGCACCTATTTCAAGCTCGACGCAAATTTCTGGGGCACAATTCACGGCGGCATTTTTCACGACAGTCGGGCAACTCGAGTCGAAGCCTATCGACGGGGTATGGAAGCAGTGATTCGTGGCGCCGGTGACGGCTTCATTCTCGGCTGCAATCATCCGCTCTGGCCCTCGCTCGGTTTAATACATGGCTCACGAAGCTCAAACGATATTAAACGCTCCTGGGATCGCTTCAAGAGCACCGCACGCCAAAATCTCAAACGCAACTGGCAAAACGGCCGGCTCTGGTGGAACGATCCCGACGCGATTGTGCTCACCGGAGATTTGCCGGTCAACGAGTTTCAGTTTCATGCGGCAGCGATCTATGCCTCTGGTGGAATGCTGCTCTCCGGTGACGATCTAACGGAGATTTCTTCGGACCGCCTCCAGATGCTACGCCGCCTTCTGCCGCCAACCGGGATTGCCGCCACTTTTGCCGATGACTCCCTTCGTGTAGGCGTTGTCGAGCAGGGTAGGACTCGAACAGTCTGCCTTTTCAACTGGGAAGATCAGCCGCAAACCATTTCGTTTCACCTGCCAAAGCGATCTCTGATTAAAGACTACTGGAGTGGTGAATCGCTGGGCCGGCATGCGGGTGTTTTCAAGAGGTCGCTGCCACCACGTTCGGCACGGATCCTGGTGTGCACGTGATGTGAACTAAAGGATGGCTTCTTCGTCTTAGCTGATCCCATTGGAGAGTGCGTGTCTTTACCCCAGAGGGGTGAGATGTTTATAGACCTTCGACGCCAAATGAAAATCCTACGCCGTTCGGAGGGGCGGAACTCAACCTGGCGAGTACTCATCCAGCATCATTCCGCCCCTCCGAACGGCGAGGGGGTTGGGTCGGCGTCGTTCTATAAACATCTCACCCCTCCGGGGGTGAAACCCCTGACGTTCTCGGAAGAGCCTTTATGAAGTGGACGATCTCGTTGTTATTTGGTATTTGCGGAGGGATGCTGCTTCCCTTCTCCGACGACGGTTGCGCGCCACTTAATACTCTCGATATCTACTTCATCGACACCGAAGGCGGAGCCGCTACATTAATCGTAACACCTGCGCGCGAGACGCTTCTCGTAGATTCCGGGTACCCGGAAGAGCGTGACGCGGATCGCATAGCCCGGGTGGTTCGTGAGGTAGCCGGGCTCGACGAGATCGATCACTACGTCACAACTCATTGGCACCGCGATCACTTTGGTGGAATCGGAGAGTTGGTCCGCATGATCCCTGTTAAGCGCTTCTACGATAAGGGTCTGCCGGATCCGCTTCCGCGAGATATCGATCCCACTCTTGTTGCCGCTTACCAAAGGGCTTCTAAGAAAAATTCCATCATCCTTAAAGCAGGTGACGAGATCTTATTGAAGAGAGAACCTATGATGCCGCGCCTAAGGATGCAGGTTCTGGCAGCGGACGGTCGTGTCATCGGCGAACGTCCAGGCGCCCCACAGATCCGTTCCTGCGCTAAAGCCCACAGTCCAAAGGCTGAAGACGTTAGCGACAATGCCCGGAGCATCGGCTATCGGTTAACTTTCGGCAACTTCAGATTCTTTGCGGGCGGAGACCTGACCTGGAACGTTGAGCACAAGCTCGCGTGTCCGGTGAATCTGCCCGGCCGAGTAGATGTCTATCTTGTCAATCATCATGGCCTCGACAGCAGCAATAACCCGGCTTTGGTCCAAGCGCTTAGTCCGCGCGTCGCTATCATCAACAACGGTGCGCGAAAAGGCGGTGAACCGGAAACTTTCAAAACTCTGAACAGCGTGTCCGGCATCGACGCAATCTTTCAACTGCATCGCAACGTTCGTGTCGGAGAGAGGGGAAATACGCCCTTCGCCTTCGTCGCTAATAATAATGAAGAGTGCCGCGCAGAGTTCATTAAGCTGTCGGTCGTTGGGGATGGGAAGTCCTACAAAGTGTCGATACCCGGCAAGGCATTGAAATATACGTTTCACTCAAAGTGATCGTTCCAATTTCACTGATCGGAGAAGGGAGAGCCACCAGTGCATCGTAAGAAACTCGTTCTGTTGTCAATTCTCGCGCTGAGTACTGCCTTTGATCTTTCTGCTTCCGACCAGAGTCAACTGGTCAAGAAGCTGCAATACGGAAGTTCGGCGCCATACGTTGTGCAACCCGGGCAGGGAGAAGTTCGGCGCGCAGCGTTTACCGAAGCAGAGCAAAACCGCCGCTTGAAGTGGTGGCGTGAAGCCAGGTTCGGCATGTTCATTCACTGGGGCCTGTATGCAGTGCCCGCAGGCGAATGGAAGGGCCAGCTCATTCCAGGCATCGGCGAGTGGATCATGAACCGCGCAAAGATTCCCGTTAACGAGTACGAGCAACTGGCCCCGCAATTCAATCCCGTCGGTTTCAATGCCGAGCAATGGGTCAAACTCGCCAAAGACGCCGGCATGAAATACATCGTGATCACTGCCAAACACCACGATGGATTTGCGATGTATGATTCGAAAACAAGCCCTTACAACATCGTGGCTGCTACCCCTTTCA
Organism: Pyrinomonadaceae bacterium; assembly: GCA_035512935.1. Lineage (GTDB taxonomy): Bacteria > Acidobacteriota > Blastocatellia > Pyrinomonadales > Pyrinomonadaceae > PSRF01. The sequence continues at coordinate 5,277 of DATKDA010000149.1, forward strand.
AACGCGACCCATTGAAGGAACTCGCAATGGCCGCCCAGAAAGCAGACATAAAACTCTGCTTCTACTACTCACAGACACAGGACTGGCACGATCCAGATGCCGTGGGAAACGACTGGGACTTTCCCGATGAAAGCAAGAAAAACTTTTCCCGCTATTTCGAAGAGAAGGTCAAACCTCAAGTTCGGGAACTGCTGACCAACTATGGCCCGATCGGGCTCATCTGGTTCGACACTCCACGGAACATCACGCGCGAGCAGAGCGAAGAACTGGTGCGGCTGGTTCACCAACTACAGCCGGACTGCCTGGTGAGTGGGCGCGTTGGACATGGCGTTGGTGACTACGATTCTGTGGGTGATAACCAGATCAGTGTTGGTGAGGTCAGACGCGACTGGGAAACACCCGTAACTCTTAACGACACCTGGGGCTTCAAGAAGGACGACGAGAATTGGAAACCGACTGCGATACTCATTCGACAGATGGTTCAGGTGGTGAGTCGCGGCGGCAACTATCTGCTGAATGTCGGCCCTACTGCCAGAGGAATCATCCCTGAACCCAGTGTGCAACGGCTCCAACAGGTCGGCGAGTGGCTCAAGAAAAACAGTGAAGCGGTTTATGGCAATGGACCCGGCCCTTTTCCATACGAGTTGCCCTGGGGCTTGATCACTACACGACCGGGGAAACTGTACCTGCACGTCTTTGATTGGCCGGGAAAAGAGCTTCAGGTTTACGGCCTAAAGGGCAAAGTCCAAAAAGCCTATTTCCTGACGAATCGCAGCCAACTCAAATTCACACAGAAGACAGAACCAAAACTGGATCACCACACGCTCACGATTCATCTTCCGGCGAATGCGCCGGATCAATATGACTCTGTCATCGTTCTTGAGGTCGATGGAGAGACTGCGGCCGACACGGCGCTGATGCAACAACCCGACGAATCCGTAACGCTGCCGGCCTTTCTCGCGAACGCGCATAAGGCAGCCGGTGAAAGCGGTCTGCGCTTTGACAGCCGCGGCGTTGTCGAACGATGGCTGAATAAAGAGGAGTGGCTTGACTGGAACTTCAAAGTTACGCGTCCCGGCGCGTTCAAAGTCATCGTGCTTACTTCTGAGCAGAAGTACGGCCGCGATTGGGAGGGCGGGCACAAGCTTCAAATCGAGGTGGCCGGCCAGAAGTTATCCGCAGTGGTTGATAACAATGGAAAAGAAGAGAACCCAGCCAACCCGTACTGGAAGTATGTAATTTCCGAAATGGGGACTGTGAAGATCGATGGTCCCGGCAGCTATCGCCTCAGCCTTAAACCGGAAACGATTCGCTCGGAAAAACAACTCGGCATCACGCTGGTGTCAGTAAAGCTCATCACAGATACAAGGCAATGATTTCGGGGCTCCCGCCCCGGGATCCATCGGATCGAGCAAGGCTTGTCAGTTGAAATTGCACAATGAGGAGGAAGCGGTTGGTAAAGAGAAAGCGAGGCACTGAGACGATATGTTCACGCCGAACATTTCTCGCTACGGCAGTTGCTGCGCCTGTCATCGTTGCACAATTACCAGAGATCGCCAGTGCGCTATCTGAACCGGTCAGGATCGCGAGCCCCGACGGCAAGCTCGAGTTTCAACTTTTAAGCGACCAGCCACGGTTGCGCTATCGAGTTGTCTTCAACGCTAAAGATGTGATTAACCCTTCGCGGTTGGGAATTCGGTTGAATGGCATCGACCTCGGTGATGCAGTGAAGCTCGAGAAGACCGAACGCTATAAAGTTCGCGAACCATATGCAACACGGGGCGCTCATTCTCAGGCGCTCAATCACTGCAATGGTGCAAGGCTTTTTTTAAATCATGCCGGGAGTAAGTCCAGTTACATCGTAGACGTACGGGCCTTCAATGATGGCGTTGCCTTCAGGACTCTCGTACCCGGGCACGGAGAGCGTGTGCCGGACGAAGCCACTCTCTTTTCGCTGCCAGCGGGAAGTACTGTCTGGTATCACGATTTTGAAGGACACTACGAAGGCATTCACGCAAAAAGGTCGATCTCTGAAATCAAAGATGGCGAATGGGCCGCCCCACCATTAACCTTCAAACTGCCGAATGGCGCAGGCTACGCATCCATTACCGAAGCCGCCCTACTTAACTATGCCGGTATGGGCTTGCGGGCAGATGGTCACGGCAGTTTCCGAGCAGTGTTGGGCCACGAACTACCCGTGAGTTATCCCTTTCGCCTTCGCTATGGTGAGGACGAGGCGAAGCGACTTGCAGCGCCAGCGTCGATTACCGGCCCTGTTACGACACCTTGGCGTGTAATCATGGCCGGCGCAGACCTCAATGCACTAGTCAACTGCGACATAGTTAGCCATGTTTCCCCGGCGCCAGACCCGGTGTTATTTCCACGCGGGCTTGAGACGGAATGGCTGCGGCCCGGGCGCGCGGTCTGGAAATATCTCGACGGCGGCGCTAATACACTAGAAGAGATGAAAGAGTTTTCCCGCCTCGCGGGCGAGATGGGATTCGAGCACAACGTGGTCGAGGGCTTTTGGCGGAAATGGAGCGAGCAGGAGATGCGTGAACTGGTCCACTATTCCAAAAAGTATAAGGTCGACATCTGGTTCTGGAAGCACAGCCGAGACCTGCGCACGCCGGAAGCACGAAAGAGTTTCTTTAAGCTATGTCAGGACGTCGGCGTGGTGGGCGCCAAGATCGATTTCTTCGACCACGAAGCCAAAGAGATCGTCGGTCTTTATCAAGAACAGTTACGCGAGGCGGCCCGGCATAAGATCATGGTCAATTTCCACGGCGCCAACAAGCCCGCTGGCGAATCAAGGCAATGGCCCAATGAAATGACTCGTGAGGGTGTTTATGGTCTCGAGCACAGGAAGATCGAAGCGTGGGCAAGGCATAACACCACGGTGCCGTTCACTCGGATGTTAGCGGGGCACGCCGACTATACACCTTTGGTCTTTGGCGAGCGCCGGCGCGAGACTTCCTGGACCCACCAGATTGCCACGGCGGCGTTCTTCAATTCTCCGGTGTTGGTCTTCGGAGCGCATCCGCGGAGCATTCTGGACAATCCGGCTCTCGAGGCCATCAAAAGCATCCCCAGCCTCTGGGACGAAACAATCGCACTGCCGGTTTGTGAGATCGGAGAGATCGCAGCTTTTGCCAGGCGGAACGACAAGCGCTGGTTTCTTGTAATCATGAATGGCCCAGAAGCCCGCTCCGTTACGATTCCGCTCTCTTTTCTTGCTCGCGGGAGATACAAGGCGTTGCTCGTTCGCGACGAGCTTGATCACCCGGCGGCAGTGAACCTTGAAAAGTCATCGTTGACGCGTGGCGATCGACTGAAGATCGAGATGCGGGAGGGCGGTGGGTTCATCGGCAGGTTTGATTTATAGGGGTGAGAATTCAGTAGACTTTTATTTTGGCCCACCGAGACTCATTCGTTGCTCGCGAAACGTCGGTGTCTTACCCCAGAGGGGTGTTACCCCAGAGGGGTAAGATGTCTATAGCCCCTGGACACAATAAAGCCTCCTGCGCCGTTCGGAGGGGTGGAATGAATAGATTAATTTCAGGAATAAAACCATGAAACTGCTGACTACTCTTCTCTTTCTGCCAATACTTTTCTCACAGGTTGCGCTGGGCCAATCTCTGTCCAACTGGCCGCGTCCGATCCCCGCTCGTATAAAGGACAGCGGCAACAAAGACCTGCTTGTCATGACGCTGGGCAACGTGAATACCATTCTTGCTGATGGAATCTTTGATCCGGCAAAAGATGAAGTAAAGTTGAAAGACGGAACCATAAAGAAGAACTATTACAAAGAGACGCTCGGCATTAAGTACTTCCAGGCAATCGATAAAACCCGATTTCCCTTACCTCCATCGGGCTGGTGCTCCTGGTACTTCTATTACCAGGAGATCAACGAAGACGAAGTGAAACGCAATGCCGACTGGATTGCCGAAAATCTGAAGGACTACGGCGCCGTCTACGTGCAGCTTGACGATGGCTGGCAGGGTATTGGCCGGGGACTGGGCGAAAATCGCGATTGGACCACGATTGACAAACGTTTCTCGGGAGGCATGGATCGACTGGCTGCGCATATTAAATCTCACGGTCTCAAACCCGGCATCTGGCTCGCTCCTCATGGCCAAAGTAACGAAGCCGTCGTCAAAAAGCATCCCGGCGTGTTTCTGCTCAAGCCGGACGGCGCCTCGGCATCCAGCACCTGGGAAGGGACTTTCCTTGTTGATCCCTCTACGCAAGAATCACAAAAGTACCTGAAAGAACTTTTCACGACACTGGCAAACTGGGGCTACGAGTATTTCAAGATTGATGGACAGCCCATCGTGATTCGCGAATACCGGCAGAAACAGTCTTTCATGAAAAATCCTTCTGATGATTCTGACGGTCTTTATCGGGAAACGCTGGCGAGCATACGGGCCGCCATTGGTCCCAATAGTTATCTGCTGGGCTGTTGGGTGGTTCCTCTCGAAGGGATCGGTCTCATGCACGGTTCGCGGATTGGCGCGGACGTCCTGCCCAATTGGGACGGCTTCAAGTTCGCCCTGCGCGCGACCATGGAGTACTACTTCCTGCACAACATTGCGTGGTACGCGGATCCTGACGTGCTGGTTGTGCGTTCGCCACTGCCGCTCGAACAAGCGCGCGCATGGGCCACCCTTCAGGGCTTGACCGGCCAGGCAGTGCTGACGAGCGATCGGCTCATGGACCTTTCACCGGAACGAGTCGAGCTGTTGCGTCGCGTCTATCCAGCCGTCGACATCGTGCCGATGGATCTCTTCAAGTCCGATCGCAACAAACGCATTTGGGATCTTAAAGTGAATCATCTGGGCAGAAACTATGACGTTGTAGGAGTTTTCAATTTTGATGAGTCAAAAGCAACCCCAATGTACGTCGGATGGAAGGATCTGGGCCTCCCGGAGGATCGCCTTGTTCACGTTTTTGATTTCTGGCAGAAGGAGTATCTGGGCGCCTGGGAAGGGGGCATTAGCGTCGACCTGTTGCCGGCGAGTAGTCGCGTCCTGACACTGCTTCCGGCGTTGGACCAGCCGCAACTAATCTCGACCAGCCGGCACCTGACGCAGGGGTGGGTGGACCTGATTTTGCAGGCCTACAATGCCTCAAACAACTCTTACAGCGGCAGGAGTAAGGTGATTAAGAATGACCCTTACGAACTGCGTTTCGTTTTTCCCCGCGGAAGGAATTTCACCATCAAGGCAGCTTCGGCTCGCAGTGCCGGCGGAAACCTGCCGGTCAGGATCTCAAATCATCAAGGGTGGGCCACAGTAGAATTTACATCGCCCCGCACTACCGAAGTGGACTGGAACATTTCGTTTGCACCTGCCGATCTCTATAAGTTTCCGGTGCGCGAACCACAGAACCTCTGGGCCGAGCGCGTTGGCCTTGATGGCGCAAATCTGAGGTGGCATGTGCCTCATCAACCAGCGGCGGGTTACCAGGTGACGCTCAACGGCAAAAATTTAGGCGCAAGCACGACACAGGCCTTCGCAGTCACAGGTCTCCAGCCTGATGTGGAGTATACCGCCGAAGTTCGCACGGTCTGGGCGGACGGCAAGATCAGTGAAAAGATGGCGACGTTGAAATTCACGCTACCGCAGATTCTGCCAGAGCAAGTCTATCTCTCTGAGCTCCAGCCTTATCGATTGACACCAGGCTGGCGCCAACCCGAGCTGAATCGAAATTTCAACAGCGGTAGTCTTTCGATTGGAGGCCGGCAATTTGAAAAAGGGATTGGCATGCCTACGAATTCCGAAATTGAATTCGAGTTGAACGGGACCTACGAAAAGTTTTCGGCATTTGTCGGCATTGATGACGAACATAACAACCGCGAGTCAAAAGTCGAGTTCTATGTATTGGGTGACGGAAATGAACTCTGGCGTAGCGGCGTACTAACCAAGGCCGACGCTGCTAAAAGCGTAACGGTTGATGTCAAAAACGTGCGCCGTTTGATGTTGCGCGTGCGGCGTGAGGGTGAAGGGGGGCGAATACATGCGGACTGGGGCGACGCTCGGCTCAGCAGTACACGTCCTCAATAATTTGTCGGGGCGGCCCTCCGTGGCCGCCCATCTACGCCAAACAGTCGTTTAGGTTCAAGTGAAATTCAACGAGACGCGTCGAATACTTATAGCTTTGACTCTAGTTCTTTGTCATGCCGGGCCGGCATCGGCGCAAGCCTCCGTTTTAGAGGCCGCTCGAGACATAGCCCGCTTTGATCGACCTCGAGTACTCGCCGCAGCACAAAAATTCCTCAAGGAACAACCGGTAACGATCACTGCCGCCAAAAGTCCTCGAAGCGCAGGGGGGCTCCATGACTTCTTTTCCGAAGGCGACTACTGGTGGCCTGATCCTGGGAATCCCGGTGGCCCATATATCCAACGCGACGGCATGACCAATCCCGACAACTTTACTGAGCATCGTCGCTACATGATGAGACTAAGCGTCCAGGTGCCTGCTTTGGTTGCCGCTTGGAAACTCAGCCGGCAACCGCGTTACGCACAACACGCCAGACGACACCTGCGCGCGTGGTTCATTGATGAGCGTACACGCATGAATCCTAATCTGCTTTACGCGCAGGCTATCCATGGGCGTGTAACCGGACGCGGCATCGGCATCATCGACACGATCCACCTGGTTGAAGTCGCGCGCTCCGTCGAGGTCCTCGAGGCCGGACGCGCAATACCGCCAACCGAGTTGAAAGCCATCAAGCAATGGTTCGGCGAATATCTTCAATGGCTGACAACCCATAAGTATGGGATCGACGAACGAGAGGCTAAAAACAACCACGGCACTTGCTGGGTTATGCAGGTAGCCCAATTCGCAAGATTAACCGGCAATAAAGACTTGCTCGCTTATAGCCGCACTCGCTTCAAGTCAGTGCTGGTGCCCAACCAAATGGACACCGATGGCAGCTTCCTTCAGGAGATGCGGCGCACCAAGCCCTATGGCTATGCGCTCTTCAACCTTGAAGCAATTGCAACAGTCTGCCATATACTCTCAACGCCGGAAGACAATCTCTGGAAATTTGAGCTCCCCGACGGTCGCGGCATGCGGAAAGCGATGGAGTTCATGACGCCTTATATAATTGACAAGCAGCGCTGGCCACTAGCACCCGACGTCATGTACCACGCTGAGTGGCCGATGCGTCAAAGCAGCCTACTGTTTGGCGGGCTGGCTCTGGGCCGTTCTGAGTATATTGAGCTCTGGAAAGAGCTGCCGGCCGATTCGCAAGTTGAGGAAGTAGTGCGCAACTTCTTTATCAGGCAGCCGGTGCTCTGGCTTTAATTAGAAACCATCGAATGCACGAACTAAGGGCAGAGTTTAACTCGCGTTACGGAGGTGAAGCGCGCGTCTACCGGGCGCCCGGCCGGGTCAACCTGATCGGCGAACACACCGACTACAACGATGGTTTTGTAATGCCTGCGGCTATAGAGTTTTCGACTTGGGTGACTGCCGCCCCGCGAGGAGATCGGAAGATTGCGATCTACTCCAAGAGTTTTTCTGAAGAGGTCGAATTCGATCTGGATGAACCCGCGCCGCAACGGCGGGGCCATTGGAGTGATTATCCGCGCGGAGTTGCGGTCACGCTTGAGAGTGCCGGTCATCGCTTACGCGGGGCTAACCTGCTAATCAACTGCGCAGTGCCGATCGGTTCGGGACTGAGTTCATCCGCAGCGATCGAAGTCGCTACCGGATACGCGTTGTTGGATATCTCCGACGCTGATATCGACTTAATTGAACTCGCTCAGCTCAGCCAGAGGGCCGAGAATGAGTTTGTAGGCATGCGTTGTGGCTTGATGGATCAGTTCGCTTCCTGCTTCGGCAGAAGAGATCACGCCCTATCGCTCGACTGTCGCTCGCTCGAATACGAGCTGCTGAGGCTGCCGGCGGAGGTAAGTATGGTGATCTGCAACACAATGGTGAAGCACGAATTGGCCGGCAGCGAATATAACGTTCGCCGCGCCGAATGTGAGATTGGTGTTAAGCTGTTGTCGAAATTTTTAACAGGTGTGCAGGCACTGCGCGACGTTTCCCTTACCGATTTGCAGCAATACGCCGGGGAATTGCCGGCAACCGTAGTAAAGCGTTGTCACCATGTTGTCAGTGAAAACGAGCGGGTGGTCGCTGCCGGAGCTGCCTTAAAAGCCGAGGACCTTCAGGCATTCGGCCAGTTGATGGGCCAATCGCATGCAAGCTTGCGCGATGACTATCAGGTGAGCTGCCCCGAACTGGATCTGATGGTGAATCTCGCGAACGAAGTGCCTGGCGTGTATGGCGCGCGCATGACCGGGGGTGGTTTCGGTGGCTGTACGATCAATCTGGTTAGCGCCGCGCACACCGAATCTTTTAGACAACAGGTAGCAATGCGGTATGCGGAAGCTACCGGAATCCCACCAGAGATCTACATCAGTGCGCCGGCGCAGGGAGTAGAGCGAGTCGAGTAATAGCAATGTTAGACCCCGGGAAAGATCCACATCGTCGCTATAACCCCCTGACAATGGAGTGGGTGCTTGTATCGCCCCACCGCACGCAGCGCCCTTGGCAGGGCCAGGTCGAAGAGACGGCCGCGGAACAGCGACCCGACTACGATCCTGAGTGCTATCTCTGTCCCGGTAACGCGCGTGCCGGCGGTGTACGTAATCCCGCGTACACGAGCACCTTTGTTTTTGAGAACGACTTCCCTGCCCTGCTGCCTACTACTACGCAGGAAGGCGCCGAGCAGGGAGGTCTCCTGATTGCGCAAGGTGAACCTGGCGCCTGCCGCGTCGTCTGCTTCTCACCGCGCCACAGCTTAACGATCTCGAGGATGGATCTGCCGGATTTGCAACAGGTGGTTGATGTATGGATCGAGCAATACAAAGAATTGGGTGCTCTGCCCTTCATCAACTCCGTTCAGATATTTGAGAATCGCGGCGCAATGATGGGCGCCAGCAATCCCCACCCACATGGTCAGATCTGGGCCAACGCGACTTTGCCTAACGAGTTGACTAAAGAGATCGCCGGTCTCACAGACTATAAAAATCTAAGGAATTCGTGCCTGCTCTGTGAGTACCACGCCCTCGAAATTGAGACTGCTGAACGAGTTGTCTGCGAGAATGAAGGCTTTCTTGCGGTTGTTCCCTACTGGGCCATCTGGCCATTCGAGACACTCGTGATTAGCAAACGGCATGTTACAGGAATCGATCAGTTTAATCAGAAGGAGCGCTCGGGTCTCGCCGGGATCCTCAAGCGACTCACATCCATCTACGATAGACTCTTTAAAACTTCCTTTCCTTATACGATGGGCTTTCATCAGCGTCCGACGGATGGCAACGAGCATGATGAGTTTCATTTTCATGCGCATTTCTATCCACCGCTGCTCCGCTCAGCGACCGTAAGAAAATTCATGGTGGGTTACGAGTTGTTGGCAACGCCACAGCGGGACATCACAGCGGAAACGGCAGCAACCCGTCTCCGCGAACTCGATGAATAAAAGATGACCATTACGATCATCGACATCAAAACAATCGATCTTCGCTTCCCAACCTCCCGATCCCTTGATGGTTCGGACGCGATGAATGTCGATCCCGACTATTCAGCGGCATACGTCATCCTGCGCACCGACAGCCCGAGCGGACTTGAGGGTCACGGTCTCACTTTTACGATCGGACGCGGAAACGATTTATGCTGTCGTGCAATCGAGATGATCGGGTCAAGACTAATCGGGAGAACGCTGTCTTCCCTCACCACCGGCAACCACGCTTTGTGGGAGCTCGTTACCGGCGATAGTCAGTACCGCTGGCTTGGACCAGAGAAAGGTATCATTCATCTGGCCACTGCTGCCGTCGTGAATACAGTTTGGGACCTTTTTGCAAAAGCTGAAAACAAACCACTCTGGAAACTCTTGGTCGATCTTCCCTCCGAAGAGATTGTTGCCGCGGTCCCCTTTCGCTACATCACCGATGCGCTGACGCCCGCTGAAGCACTCGAGATTTTGAAACGCCACGAAGCGACGCGGGCCGAGCGTGAAGCCGAGCTGCGGGACCAGGGTTTTCCCGCTTATACAACCTCCGCCGGGTGGCTCGGCTACACTGATGAGCGCATTCGCGAACTGGTGCGCGAAGCAATCGCTGCTGGCTGGTCAGAATTCAAGATGAAGGTAGGCCGCAATCTTGAAGACGATCTACGCCGCGCCGCTTTGATCCGCGAAGAGATCGGCTGGGACAGGACGTTGATGGTAGATGCCAATCAGGTGTGGGATGTTCCCCAGGCGATCGAATGGATGAAAGAACTTGCGCGCTTTAAGCCGCTCTGGATCGAAGAGCCCACCAGCCCTGACGACATTATGGGCCATGCGGCGATTGCGCGAGCAATTGCGCCGATTGGCGTCGCATCAGGGGAACACTGCCAGAATCGCGTGATGTTCAAACAGTTTCTAGCAGCGGGCGCGCTCAGCTTCTGCCAGATCGATAGTTGCCGCATTGGTGGAGTCAATGAAGTGCTCGCAGTCTTGCTCTTGGCCGCAAAGTTCGATGTTCCTGTTTGCCCTCATGCTGGCGGTGTTGGGCTATGCGAGTACGTTCAACACCTTTCGGCCTTTGACTACATCGCCGTCAGCGGCTCGTTGAAAGGGCGGCGCATCGAGTTTGTCGATCATCTGCACGAGCATTTCATCGATCCCGTTGTAATCCGGAACGGACACTACCGGCTACCAACGGCGCCGGGTTATAGCATCACCATGAAACCGCCGTCGCTCGAGCAGTATGCCTATCCCAATGGAGATGCATGGCGAGTCGATAAGGTCCAATAGAAACAGAGTATGGCTAAAGAGCCCAAAGTAGCGTTCATTAGTGGTCCCGCATACGATCCGCTCTACGCCTGCCTTCCGGAGTTCACAGCAACAACGGGCATTCAGGTGAGCGTTGAGTTTACGGGTGACCACCCGACGCTGAACCGGCATCTCGCAAGTTTATCGGAAGTCCCTTATGATCTGGTCTCCACGCATACGAAGTACGCCCCTTCACAGTTGGATTTCATCGCTCCGCTGGACGAATTGGTTGGTCCAGAGGCGCTCGAAGACTTCGTACCACTGATCGTTGAGTTGGCCAGTGTGGAAGGCTCGCTCTACAGTCTGCCGCGCAACATCGATGTGCGCCTGCTGCATTACCGCACTGACCTCATCGATTCCCCACCGGCAACGTGGGATCAGTTGCTGGAGCTTGCACGAAAGCACAATGCTCCGCCCGAACATTACGGCTTCCTGTTTCCCGGTCGGGAGTCTGGCCTTTTCGGCACCTTCTTCGAACTGGCCGAGATGGCAGGTGCGGCATTATTTCCACCCGAGCTGGTGCCGGATATCGAGAACGAAGGCGGGCGCTGGGCGCTCGGACTCCTGCGCACTTTCTATATTGAAGGCCTGGTACCGCGGGAACTTCCCGAATGGCACTACGACAAAGTTCATGAGTGCTTTCGCTCGGGGCGCGCGGCGATGGTGGGGGACTGGCCCGGGTATTATGCGCTATATCGCGATGCTTCCATCTCGAAAGTGCATGATCGATTGGGACTGAGCCCTTATCCCACTGGCCCGGCTGGTAAGTCGCTGGCCTATGGTGGCGGCCATACTTTTGCGCTTACGAAGAAAGGGATTGAGAGACCTGAAGCCTTGCAGTTGTTGCTTCATTTGACTGCGATTGAACAGCAGTTGCTCGAAGCACGAAATGGTTGCGTGCCGGTGCGCCGTTCAGTGATGCGAAAAATGCAGCACGAAGCCGATCCCGAGAACCGGACGCGGCTGGCAATGCTCGAGGAAGTGATTGCCGGACACATCCTGATTCCACCAAAGCTTGCGCGCTATCCGGAGGTTGAAGAGGTTTTATGGCACACCGTGCAACGCGCGATGATTGGAGAGCTCGAGATTGATGCGGCGCTGCGGCAGATGACTGACGGGATCGGGAGAATCGTGAAAGAATGAGGTGATGCTTCGTGTTGATGTGTTCGTGTAATTTCGTGTGATTTCGTGGATCGTACTTAACTGACCAAAGAACCAAGAACCGATCCACTAAATCACACGAAATTACACGAACTGGTGAGCGCGACAAGTTTGGTGTTGCGCTGCGGCCGATGACAGAAGGGATTGCGAGAGTCGTGAAAGAATGAGGTGATACTTGTTGATCTGTTCGTGTAATTTCGTGTGATTTCGTGGATCGTAATGTTATTCGCGCGAAAGAACCGATCCACTAAATCACACGAAATTACACGAACTGGTGGGCGCGACAAGATTGGTATTGCGCTCCGGCGGAGGACCAAGATGATCGCGAGAATCGTGAAAGAATGAGGTGATGCTTCGTGTTGATGTGTTCGAGAAAATCTGAAGTTCAACTATGAGTGAACTGACTTCACAACAGATCCCAAACCTAGACGAACAAGTCTTTCTGGTCACGGGCGCGCACGGCTGCATCGGCGCCTGGATTGTAAAACGTCTGCTCGCTGCCCACGCAGAAGTCGTCATCTTCGATCAGAGTCCGGATCCGTATCGCCTCCGTCTTATCATGAATGGGAATGAGCTCGACAAGGTGAAGGTGGTCACCGGCGATATTGTCGCGCGTGATGCGCTACCGGCTATTATTGAAAAGTTCGGCGTAACCAATATCATTCATCTCGCCGGCCTACAGGTTCCGACCTGCCGCGCCAACCCACACCTCGGGGCGCTGGTCAACGTGGTCGGCACAGTTAATGTCTTTGAGGCGGCAAAGGGAACATCCAGGCGAGTCAACAAAGTGGTCTACGCCAGTTCTGCGGCAGTTTTCGGCGCCACTCCGGAAGAGCATGCAGTTACTGAGCATGACGAACCACAGCCCGAGTCGCATTACGGTGTCTTTAAGCGCTGCAACGAAGGTAACGCGCGCGTCTACTATCTGGATCACGGGCTGAGTAGTATCGGTTTGCGCCCGTTGACTGTTTACGGTGTAGGACGTGACTTTGGCATTACTTCCGACACGACAAAAGCAATGAAAGCCGCTGTGGTGGGTCGTCCGTTTCATATTCGCTTTGGCGGGCGTACAGATTTTCAATACGTTGCCGATACTGCTGACGCTTTCATTCGCGCCGCAGTCACAGACCTTGAAGCGGCTCTCGTTTTTAATCTCCACGGCGAAGCCGTACTCGTCTCAGATATAGTTGCGGAGATTGAAAATGTCTGGCCTGAAGCACGAGGGACAATCACGCAGGCTCAGGCCCCGCTCGGAGTACCGGCGAGCATGGACGACTCGGCGATACGAGCGTTCCTTGGAGCGTTGCCGTCAACTCCACTCGCGCAGGGCGTACGCGAAACAATCGAACGCTTTGCTGAACTTCACAAAGAGGGGCGCCTCGACACACGCGAACTCGACGAATAGTCAGGAGGAACAATGGCCAAAGCAAAACTCGGTTTGGTTCTCTTCTCTTTAATCCTCGGTATGGTTCTCGGACCAGCTTGTAACCGACCGTCGCCGGGAGAGCAAAAACGGATCATTGCCGTCATTCCCAAAGGGGTCTCTCATTTCTTCTGGCAGAGTGTTCATGCCGGCGCCCAGGCCGCGGCGAAAGAGACTAATGTCGAGATCGTCTGGAAGGGGCCGGCCCAGGAGACCGACTATACCGGGCAGATCAATATGGTTGAAGACGCGATTAATCGCCGCGTTGATGGCATTGTGCTGGCGCCTTCCCATCGGGATTCACTCGTGCCCGTCGTCGAGCGCGCCCAGAATAACGGGATTCCGGTAACGATCTTCGATTCGGGGATTGGCACCGAAAGGTATGTTTCTTATGTAGCTACCGACAATCTGCAAGGTGGCTCCATTGCAGCAGAACGTTTGGCTGAAAAACTCGGAGGCAAGGGGCGGATCGCGATCCTTGGCGTGAAGGCCGGATCGGTTTCGACAGACGAGCGTGAGGAGGGATTCCAGGAGACGATCAAGAGCAAGTATCCGGATATCCAGATAGTGGCTTTCCAATATGGAGATGCTGATCGCTCGAAGTCGCTCGATCGGGCTGCCGACATCCTGACTGCAAACCCGGATCTCAACGGTTTCTTTGCTTCTAATGAGTCATCGACAGTCGGAGTGGTCCAGGCGATCAAGCAGAAGGGGTTGGCTGGAAAAGTTGTACTCGTCGGTTTCGACTCAAGCCCTAACCTGATCGACGATTTGAGGGCCGGGGCCATCGATTCATTGGTCCTCCAGAACCCCTACAAGATGGGTTATGAAGCCGTCAAGACGATGGTGGCGAGACTGAACGGTGATACGCCTCCGCGCATTGTCGACACCGGCGTTGTATTACTTACGAAAGACAACCTTGATTCCGATGAGATGCAGCAACTGTTGAAGGAGCCATGAGGAGTGAGCGGTGAGCAGTAAGCGGTAAGCAGGGAGCAGGGAGCCGTAAGCAGTGAGCCGTAAAGCAGTGAGCAGTAAAACAGCGAACAGTGAGCAGCAGGGGTAAGCAGGGCGTACTGAGCCCGGCGTGTACTGCTCACTGCTCACGCTCACTGCTCACTGCTCACCGCTCACTGCTCACTGCTCACTTACAACTATGTCATCCCGGACACCAGCACTCGAAATGCACGGCATAACGAAGTCGTTTGGCGGCAACACCGTGCTTACCGGAATCGACCTCAGTGTTATTCCGGGCGAGGTCCACGCACTCGTAGGCGAAAATGGCGCTGGGAAATCAACACTGATGAAGGTCCTCGCAGGCGTTCATCACTGCGACTCCGGACAGATTCTAATCGATGGCCAGGCAGTACGCTTTGCGTCACCCGCAGATGCTCTTGGTCACGGAATCGCCATGATCTATCAGGAGCTGTCGCTAGCGCCCCACCTAACCGTAGCTGAAAATATCTTTCTCGGACGGGAACCATTGATCGTCAGCGCCCTTGGCATCATCAATAAAGCAGCACTCAATGCTAAAACCGCAAAGCTAGTTAACGAGTACAGCTTCAAACTCGATCCCAGAGCGCGTGTGGGCTCCTTGAGCGCGGCCGACCGCCAGCTCGTCGAGATCACTCGCGCAACCCTTGAGGCCAAGCGCGTCATTGTGATGGACGAGCCTACGTCCTCGCTGACGGCCCATGAAGTAGAAGAGTTGTTTCGGCTGATCCGCCGGCTGAAAGAAAGTGGTCTCGCAGTCATCTATATTTCACACCGGCTTGAAGAACTCGAATCGATTGCCGATCGATTGACGATCTTGCGCGACGGGCGAGCAGTCTACTCTGGAAGGTGGGGTGAGATTGACCGCGCTCAGATTATTCGTCACATGGCCGGCCGGGAACTCAAAGAGATCTTTCCAGCTCGCAACAGCACCCCGGGAGAAGCGATGCTGCTCGTCAAGGACCTCAGCCATGCCGGAAAGTTTAGCGACATAAGTTTCGCGGTCCGCTCAGGAGAAGTAGTCGGACTTGCGGGACTGGCCGGCGCAGGCCGGACGGAACTTGTCGAGGCGATCTTCGGAGCCACCCCTGCGGATCGTGGTGAGATTCACCTGAACGGGCAGCGGTTCGACGGCGCACACCCTGACCAGGCCGTGACGCGTGGCCTCGGGTTGCTCACTGAGGATCGCAAACGCACGGGCCTCTGTTTGAACCTTTCGCTTGCTACAAATCTGACGCTGGCCAACGTGCGTCAACTTGTCAAAGCGTGGTGGTTGGAACGCAAACGTGAGCGGGCAGCAGCAGTCGAGTACATAGACAAGTTGCACATCCGTCCGCCTAATCCCTATAAGACGATCGCCCGCATGAGCGGCGGCAACCAGCAGAAGGTCTTACTGGCGCGCTGGCTCTTTGCGGGCTCGCGAATCTTTCTGCTCGATGAACCGACGCGAGGTGTTGACGTCGCAGCGCGCGCGGAAATCTATCGTCTCATTAACAAACTAACCGAAGAGGGAGCCGCCGTTTTGATGGTCTCCTCCGATCTGCCAGAGTTACTGGGTATGGCAGACCGCATTTTGGTGATGCGGCGAGGCCGCCTGGTAGCCGAACTCGATGCGCGCGGTACGACTCAGGAAGAAGTACTTAAACACGCGACGGTCGAGGAGACCGAGGACCTCGAGCTGGCCATGCCCAAGGGACAACTGCACATGATTCCGAATTAACCGATGTCCGACTTAATAAAACGATTTCTGCCCTTCGTGAGCCTGATTGCTCTTTGCGCGCTGATTGCCGCGCTCGAACCGAAGTTTCTTTCCGCCGGTAACCTTGCCGGTGTGGCGAGGCAAACTGCCGTCATCACGATAATTGCGATGGGAATGACAATGGTGATGGTCTCGGGAGGAATCGATCTCTCGGTAGGATCGCTGATGGCGCTAGCAGGTGTGGCAGGAGCCTTCGCCATGGTCAGCGGTGCACCGATTCTGCTCGGTATCCTTGTAGCGATTGCGGCCGGAGCGGCCTGCGGTCTAATCAACGGCGCGGCAGTGGCGACGCTGCGAATCCCGGCTTTTATCGTCACGTTGGGGGCGATGGGCGTCTATCGAGGCGCGGCGCTGCTCGCGACCGATGGGAAGGCCGTGGTCGGTCTGCCCTCAGGCTTTGGTTATCTTGCCGAAGGGAGCCTGTTTGGGTTTTTGCCGATACCGCTGCTGATCGTAATTTTGCTTGCGGTGTCTACACATTTTTTCCTGACCAGCACGCGGGCCGGACGATACTGCTATGCAATTGGCAGCAACAGCGAAGCCGCACGTTATGCTGGCGTGCGCGTTTCTCGCTATCAGATTCTCTTCTATGTCTTGCTGGGCGCGGTGACGGGTCTGGCGGGAGCGATTGAATCCGCGCGCCTCGTGACTGGACAGCCAACCTCCGGCGAAGGCTACGAATTGCGGGTTATTGCCGCCGTGGTAATCGGAGGCGGCTCATTGAGTGGGGGTCAGGGCACAGTGCCGGGCACGATCGTCGGCGCCTTAATCATGGGTGTCCTTGCGAATGGGTCCAACTTGTTGGGAATATCGTCATTCATGCAGCAGGTGTTGATTGGCGCAGTAATCGTGCTGGCAGTGACGTTCGATGAGTTTCAGCGACGTCGTCTGGAAACAGTTACTTCTTAAGAGGAAACGGGATGAAACTTGCTCAGTTCAGAACTGCAGACGATGAAGCGCAACGCCTGGGTGTGCTCGTAGAAGATAGTGTGGTTGACGTTGCTTTGCTGGCCCGAAAGAGCAGAAAGTTTGGTGTCAATGCCTCGGATTGGCTGACCCGGGCAACTTCGACAATCGATGTGATCAAGCGCTGGCCCGACGCATCGAGGGAGCTAAACGCTTTGCTCGCGGATTCGCGGCAGTTGGCGTCATCCGCAATTGCGGAAGCATCTTCGCCTCTGGATTCGGTCGTGTTTTTACCCGCCGTTAATCCCGGAAAGATTCTGGCCATAGGTCGAAATTACGTGGACCATGCTATTGAGGGAGGCGCGGAACTCCCACCGGCGCCACTGGTCTTTACAAAACTGCCCAACTCGCTCAGTGCTCATAACGCTCCCATCGTGTTACCGACGATCAGTTCGCAGGTGGACTATGAAGCCGAGCTGGCAGTAGTTATTGGGCGACGGGCGCGTCGGGTTAGCGAGGACGAGGCCCTTGATTTTGTCTTCGGCTACACGCTCATCAACGATGTCAGCGCCCGCGATCTTCAATTTGGCGATGGCCAGTGGGTGCGGGGGAAAAGTCTGGATAGCTTTGCTCCAGTTGGGCCGTTTATTACTACCCGAGACGAGATTCCCGATGTACACGCCCTGAAGATTCAGGGATTACTTAATGGTGAAGTTATGCAATCGTCGAATACCGAGAAGATGATCTTCAAGGTACCTTATCTCGTTTCGTATATCTCGCAGGGAATAACGCTGGAGCCGGGCGATGTAATCGCAACTGGAACACCGGAAGGAGTGGGAGTCTTTCGCAAACCCCCGGTGTTACTTAAGGCTGGCGATGTATTTGAAGTTACGGTTGAGAAACTTGGGACGTTGCGAAATCCAGTTATGAGCCCAGACTAGCGCTTACGTCACTGTGCAAGCTTTTTAGTGTAATTTCGTGGATTCCGTGGCGCCTTTTCTTCGCCGGTTAAGAAATGGTCCACGAACCCACAGGAAATTACACGAACCAAGTGACAGAACCGAATCGCGCACCGCAAGGAGCTTATAAAGCTAAAAGCGTATTGAGGGCGAACATCGGTCATGATATAAGGTAGCAATCATTCTATTTAAAACCGAATCAGTTGCGGAGCTTCTTGTTCCCTGTGCTGATTACCACACTTCGCATCAACAGGAGAATTTATGGCAGACAAACTAAAGCCCGAGTCTGAAGCTGAAAAGAACTCGAGCCACAATCCCAGCCGCCGGCGCTTTCTCAAAGGCGTTGGCGTGGCTGGAGCGGGAGCTGCAATTGCTGACCATTTGCTGCTGAATGTCGAAGCGAAAGAGGCCGGCACGGTACAGGCTACGGGAGCCCGCCCGGCAGCCGGCAGGATCAATCTCGCGCTCAAGATCAACGGTCAGAAGCGAAACGTGACCGTCGAGCCCCGCACCACTCTCTTGAGCACACTACGCAACCATCTCGATCCACCGCTTACTGGAGCGAAATTGGTTTGCGACGCCGGTACCTGTGGAGCCTGTACCGTGCTGTTGGACGGAAAGCAGGCCTACTCCTGTCTCGTGCTTGCGGTGGACACTGTCAATCGCGAGATAACCACAGTCGAAGGCCTCGGTTCACCGGAGAATCTGAACGCCGTGCAAAAAGCCTTTGTCGAGCATGACGCGCTGATGTGCGGCTTTTGCACTCCCGGTTTTGTAACCACAATCTCGGCCTATCTGAAGAAGAATCCCAACCCGTCGCTCACTGAGGTACGCGAGGCCTGCAAAGGTAACTTCTGTCGCTGTGGGACCTATCCAAAGATCTTTGAGGCCGCGCTGGCGGCTGCCAAGTCCAAGTAATCTTGGGAGTGCGGCGGCCCGCGCCGCTTTGGTTCACTTAAGTTTTGTAACAACTCGGAATGAAGAACCCACTCCAAAAACGGAGCACCTATGCAACAGCAACCATCTAAAAAGAAGAAAATAAAGGTTCCCAGAGTGGTCGACGGAATCGAGACGATGGTCGAGATCGAAGTCGACGACGTTGAAGGGCCTGTGTGGGGACCAAACGATAAGCACTCGCTACTTAATCATCACCTGCAGCGCGTTGATGGTCCAATCAAGGTGAGTGGCGTGGCGAAATACACCTATGACCAGCGAGTGCCGGACATGCTATATGCTCGCATCCTCCGGGCGCCGCATGCGCATGCCCGCATTCTCAGCCTTGATACCGACGCTGCAAAGCAAATCCAGGGTGTCAGGGCTGTAGTCAGCGCCACCGACGAGGGGGCCGCCGCGCCAAAGGATGGGGCGACCAAGCAACCTGTCGTGCTCTTTGCCGGCATGCCAGTGGCCGCAGTTGCAGCAACGACACCCGAGATCGCCGAAGACGCCTTGCGTGCGATCAAAGTCAAGTATGAGGTGCTGCCCCATGTTGTCCGTGCCGAAGATGCAATGAAGGAAGGTGCGCCTAAAGTCGAACCGGACGGTAACCTCGAACCGAAGGACAAACGCGGCGATCCCGAAAAGGTGGCTGCGGATTTGACAAAGTGCGAGGTCGTCATTGAAGGCGAATATCGTACTCCGATAGTTCACCATGCCTGTCTCGAGACCCATGGCCATGTCGTTGATTATCGTGGCGGCGATGCGGCCACAGTCTATGCTTCCACACAGGGCACCTTCACTATTCCCGGCGACGCCGCCAAAACGTTGGGGTTGCCGCAAAGCGCCGTCACGGCCGTTGTCGAGCACATGGGCGGAGGGTTCGGCTCGAAGTTTGGGATCGGCATCGAAGGACAGATGGCTTGTCGCCTCTCAAAGCTGGCGAAGGCCCCGGTCCATCTGATGTTGACGCGGAAGGACGAGTTCCTTTTTGCGGGCAACCGCTCCGGTTCCTGGCAGAAGCTAAAGGCAGGCGCAAATCGCGACGGCACCATCGTCGCTCTTAATGCGCTTCAGTATCAACTGGGAGGTGTGGCTGACGGTTCACAGGCGGGACAGCCGTACATCTACAACATCCCCAATTCATACCGCGAACGCATCGCCATACACACCCATGAAGACGGTTCGCGCGCCATGCGTGCTCCCGGCCATCCGCAAGCCTGCTTTGCCATCGAGTCTCTCGTCGACGAGCTGGCTTATAAGATCGGTATGGATCCCGTCGAGTTTCGCAAGAAGAATCTCAAGGATCCTGTCTATCATCGCCAGCTTGACCGGGGCGCGCGTGAAATAGGCTGGGAGCGGCGCAACAAAACTCCCGGGGGCGGAGCAGGACCACTGAAGCGCGGCATCGGTTGCGCAGTCGGCACGTGGGGCGGCGGCGGCAATAACCAGTGCAAAGTTGATGTCTCCATCGCTCGTGACGGTTCAGTCACAGCGGCTGTGGGATCGCAGGACCTGGGAACTGGAACCCGTACTTATATTCGCGCCATCGTCGCTGAAGAACTCGGTCTCGGGATGAACGACGTCAGCGAACAGATCGGTAACTCGAAGCTGGGCCGCGCGAATGCCTCGGGCGGTTCAACAACCGCGGCTTCACTGGCGCCCTCGGTAAAAGATGCTGCCGTAAAGGCCAGACTCGCATTCGCCGAAAGAGCGGCGCCATTGCTTGGCGGAGC
Organism: Pyrinomonadaceae bacterium; assembly: GCA_035512935.1. Lineage (GTDB taxonomy): Bacteria > Acidobacteriota > Blastocatellia > Pyrinomonadales > Pyrinomonadaceae > PSRF01. The sequence continues at coordinate 25,984 of DATKDA010000149.1, forward strand.
AAAGCCGGAGGAGATCACCTTCTTCGGCGGCACTGTTCGTGCCGGAGGAAGTTCGCTTCCATGGAAACAGGCCTGCGCAGCATTGCCGGCTGCGGGAATTGTGGCTCATGGCGAGTGGGTCTCGTCGCTGCAAGCAAGCGGGGTCCATGGCGTCTGTTTCGCCGAAGTCGAAGTGGATGTTGAAACCGGACACGTGCGGCCTATTAAGATGGTCCACGTCCAGGACATCGGGTTGCCCCTGAACAGACTGGCACTCGAAAGTCAGATCAATGGCGGCATGATTCAGTCGCTCGGCATGGCGCTCTGGGAAGAGCGCGTGATGGACGCGGACCTTGGGATTCAACTCAACCCAGGGTTCGGAGATTACAAGTTTCCAGGCGCCTTGGAAATGCCGGAACTAGTTCCCATCATCGACGATGAAGACCCGCGCGAAGCTGTAATCGGGGTCGGCGAACCGGCACTAATTCCGGCTGTCGCTGCGGTTCCGAACGCGGTCTACAATGCCTGCGGCGTACGCGTGCGAGATTTACCGATCACTCCAGATAAGCTTCTGATGAGCCTGATGAAGGAGGCGAAAATATGAAAGCGTTCGAGTGGGTGAGTCCAACAACCGTCCAGGAAGCTGCGGAACTCTTGCAGTCCGGTTCGACTGCAAGAGATATGGACGAGCATGCTCGCCCCATCGCCGGGGGACAGGATCTGTTAACCACGATGAAGGACTATGCGACTCGACCCGTGCGAGTCGTTAATCTGAAAGAGATTAAGGGTCTGGACCGAATCGATGGCGATGCTCGCAAAGGGTTGCGCATCGGAGCACTCGTAACACTAGCGCAGTTGGAGGACCATGCCGTAGTTAAGCGCAGTTTTCCCGGACTGGCGGAAGCGGCAAACTCAGTCGCCACGCAACAGATCCGCAACCTCGGCACTATAGGTGGAAATCTCTGCCAACGTCCCCGATGCTGGTACTACCGGCTGGACGAGGCGTACTGCCTCAAAAAGGGCGGGTCGGAATGTTTCGCCGTCAACGGGGAGAACAAGTACAACGCAATCCTTGGCGGTGGTCCATCGTACATTGTTCACCCATCGGACCTGGCGCCGGTGCTGGTGGCTCTGGGCGCCAGCGCGAATGTCACAGGCGCTTCGGGCAAACGCGTTATTCCGTTGGAGAAGTTTTTTACGCTGCCGTCAGAAGGTAGCATCAGGCGCGAGAATGTTCTGCGCAATGACGAGATCATCACTGAAATTCAAGTGCCGGCTTCACCATTTGCGGCTCACTCGACTTATTTAAAGTTCAAGGAGCGTGACTCGCTCGATTTCGCGCTCGCTGCAGTAGCGGCAGCCGTCGCGCTGGATGCGGGCAAAAAGGTGCGGGAGGCGCGACTGGTACTTGGTGGCGTGGCGCCAATTCCCTGGCGCGTGCCCAATGCGGAAGCCTTTCTCGCAGGTAAGACGTTGAATGCTTCCGTACTGGCCGAGGCGGCAAAACTGGCTCTCGATGGCGCAGAATCAATGGGAAAGAACGAGTACAAAATTCCGTTGACGCAAACTCTCGTTCGCCGCGCTCTCGCAAAGGTTGGAGGCGTCACAACTTAAGCCACGGGAATTTTGCACCGTCAATCCCGTAGGCGGCTACAATCACGCGCAATACCCGCGGGCATCTTCAGGTTGGAGGGGTGCGATGAGTGACAAAATGGACTATCATGATCAACCAGCAATGGAGAGTGTAAATGACGTAGGAGCGCCGGTGCTTCAAAGTGCTTTTTGTGGCTCGTTGCGCTCTAAAAAGTTTTTTATGTTGGACGGCCTGGCAACTGATGCCAGTGACTATCTCGATGCTAGTAATTATTGCTGGTGTGGGGAAACTCAATTGGTGATTGGGCCGGACGGGGGTCGGGCGCAACCGAAGCGTTGTGGACCCGAGCGTTCTTGTTACAGTTCGGCGCTCCAAGGTTAGCCGGTTTATGGGTCATTAGGAGGTTTTTGTGATGAGAAGTTTTTGTACTGTGCTGTTGGTGCTCCTGTTCTTGTGCGGCGCTATTTTCACAGGGTCGCGCGCCGAAAGCAGCAGTCTCAATGGAGACTATGTGGAAGTGAGAACCGCAAGTGTGTTCGCCGGCGCCTGTCACTACAATGGTGAGTTGACAACAGCGGGCCGCGAAGCGCTATTGGCCTGGAACGTCAACTCCGGGGTCTGGGACGGTGTTGACCTTGCCGGTTTGCGCGCTATCGCAGTCGTGAGTGCGGGTGCCAATCTCGGTGATCCCAAGGCGGCGCGCCGTTCGGAACTGATTGTTGATGAGTCTGCTACCTACGCGCAGACAGTCGCCCTATCGAAAGCCCTCAAGAGCAGATACAAAGCTGCTTTGGGTGAGGTCATTGTGATTCGCAATGCGCCGGTGAATTTCAAACACGAAGGGACTGTCTATTCGGTAAGTTCGCCCGCGGTTGCTTCGATCGAAGCCGAAGCGATGCCCGATGATCTGTGCTGCACGATGCCGCAACTGGTCTGGTACGAACCCTTCGTGCCGCTGCTTCAACGCAAGGTCGGCTACACAGGTAAGGCATTTTATGCGGGCGGTGCGGCCGGCGATCCCTGGCAGCGGACCGGCGAGAACAGCGCCTTCTACGGAAGCTTCTCTTTTTAGCGCAGAAAGTTTTTGTACGCTTAGGGTGAGATATTTAGAGATTCTGGACACTACAATCTTCCTCTACCCGTCCATTCAGAGTGAAGCGATGTCATAGACAATCTTCCCATCCTATGATCGCAAGTATATCGCGATCGTCAAAATAGCAGGGAGCAGAAAGATCGCGCGTTTGAATATACGAAGATGAGAATTTTAGAGCCATTGCCGTGCCTTATTCCGCACATTACTCGAAGTCATAGTCGAGTGTCATGGAATATGGCTGTTGATGCCCAACAGCAAATTTCCCGTTCCCTTGCAGCCCGCGCAGGTCTCCGGTTCCAGAACCAGGAACAACAAGCAATGTAACCGTCGCCACGCCACCCTTGAATGTGCCGCTGTGCTGAAGCACAAAGCTTCCTGAGCGACCACCAACGCTGCCCACCACTCGCTCCAAACCGAGGAAACTGGCCGAGCCATCGTCACGGTACATCATTAAGTACTCTAGCTTCCCCTCTCCCGTGAGGTCTCCTTGATAAGACTTGGTCACGCTAACGCGGCTAAGCTTCGGGAGACCGTTCATCTCGTTGTAGGGTTTCTCGTCCCAAGCATTCAACGCGAATGTGGCCTTTGCGTGTGTCTTCATAGCTGTTGCCTCCTCGGTGTTACAAGTCCGCAACTTCTTGTTTTTTTGACAAAGTTTCTGCTTATCAGACAATCCCCCACACGGAGACCGTCTAAAAGCGGGTCAATCAATCGTTGCTTCTTGAACTCAGGTGCCGGCGGCTCGACGGGATTGCATCAGATTGATAACCTCATCGGCTGTACGCACCCACCCGAACACATGCAGCGTTTGTAGGTTGGCATGGTGCAGTTGTTCACTAAATGTTGTACAGGCATCGCTCACAACTACCGTTTTGAAGTTGCGATCGGCTGCTTCACGAGCAGTCGTGCTGACACAGACATCTGTGGCTACTCCGGTAACAACTACGTTCTCAACTTTCTGAGCTCGAAGTTGTTCTTCCAGATCGGTGGTGACAAATGCACCCGCTGAACGTTTATTAATTACTAACTCTCCAGGTTGAGGCGCCAAAGCGGGATCTATCTCCCAGCTCGGATCGTGGACAGGAGGCCATATCCGCGTGTTGAGAGTGCTTAGGCCCAACTCATCGAAAGAGCGTAACCAAAACGGCAGATCGTTGCCATCTCTCGACTCAGTACCCACTGCTGTGAAAACTATGGGAGAGCCAGACTCTCGAAATCGCGTGAGCAGTCTCTGGTTGCTGGGGAGAACGGTTTCCCTTACTCGGCGGAGGTATCCAGCGCATACTCCGTTGGACATCCTTTCGAATGCCTCCGTAAAAGGGAAAGATGGTTCAGTAAAATAGCGCTGCAAATCAACAACGATGAGCGCTGTCTGTGCCGGATCGAGGGAAAGAGGGCTTTGGTTCTTGGCACTAAAGATTCCAAGGCACTGTTCATGTTCGCTCATTCGAGTCCTCCATAAAGCTCATCAATCGTTACTCTTATTTATATTGTGTTGCTTACTTCGAATCGTAAAGTCCACCGGCTTGCTGATGGCCCCTACCACTCGAAAAGTGTAGTTGTCGGTCTGCAGGTTGGCCATCTGGATCTTACCCTTATCTGAATCGGCAAGCACCTGTCCGAATTGATCCAACAGTTGCATGCGAACGCCCTCATTGTGAGGGTGATAGATAAGTATAGCCTCGAACATTGTAAAAGCTAAAACTCATCTATGCTCCCTTGCCAACCAAACCCGCTTGCTGTCGCCGTGCAGCCACCCGGCTCGTTGCCGATCATGGCGCAAGTGCCCGCATTCTGTGATGTCCTGACGACGCCCGAAGCACCGACCCTACCCACCTGTGGTCTTTCAGCGTAGCACGGTCTGTGTCCCGTCATAACAAAGGCTAGAAAGCGCCGCCGGAGGCTGACGATTTCCAAGGGGCTGGGTCAATTGTTACTTGTCTTCACGTTATACTGCGTGCTTCTGATCGTAAAATCCACCGGACTACTTAGCGTGCCGAATACCCTAAAAATATAGTTGCCATGGCTCAGGTTGCTGATTTTGAATTTTCCTTTTTCCGAACTTGCGATGACCTGTCCAAACTGATCAACCAGTTGCAGGAAGACATCCTCATTGTGAGGATGATAAATAAGAATCACTTCGAGATCTGAACGCCGGACACTGAAACTGATATCTGTACTTCCCTGACCCACCGCCAAAGTACCAGAATAGGTTTCCCTAAATCTTTCTTCCGGAGTTGGAGTCGGAGTTGGTCCAGGAGTCGGTTCAGGAGTCGGTGTCGGAGTCGGAGTTGGCTCGGATTGGATGCCTACTTTAAAGTCGGCGCCTGAAGCCGAATCGGCGTTTAGGAGAAGCCCACCCGTAACCGAGGTCCCAATTAGAATCTGTGCCTGTGCCCGAGTGTTTGTCGACGTAGTATTAAAGACAGGTGATCCGACTGCCGCGTCGATCTTGTCCAGTCCAAGAGAGATGACAACTTGGTTTCCTGAAATTTCGCCTGAGTCAGCGGCGCCAATTGTCTCTTGATTGCGAGTGCCTGTCGCGAGAGTTGTTATCCTTCCATAGTTGAATGTTGCAGTGCCGAGTTCATCGATTGACGCCGTGACGAATACATCCGTTGTGCCGAAGGTTGAGGTCATGGTCCAACGCATATTCGGTGTCACGACAGACAGATCAGTTAAGGTTAATGTGTAGATGATTCGATTGCTCTCAGCGTCATAAGCGAAACGGCCCTCGCGAATGTCCTGAGCGCTTGTGCCAAGTTGATCGTCCTTAACGTCGAAGATCTCGGGGTCACCGGGTTGCCGGAACAGGTCTGCCGGATGAGGCACAGCCGTTAGTGCAAGCACTTTGCGAACCGCATTGTGAGCATCAACATAGCCGGCGCCAACTACGCGTTGTTCATACGGCATCGGCGTTGCCGTTTCTCTCAGAATCGTCACTACTTCAGCGGGTGTGAGAACAGGGTTGGCTTCGAGCATCAGAGCTACCACGCCGGCAACATGCGGGCTCGCAAAACTTGTTCCCTGAGAGCTGAGATAGTTTGGAAGAAACGCGGGTGAAATTCTCTGAGCATCGTTATTGAGCACACCGCTCGCAGTCATAAGAGGCGAGACGCCATGCGCTCGCACTGAAACTATCGCAACTCCGGGAGCTGTAATATCAGGTCGCAGATTTGGCGGCGCATCGGGCGCGGCTGGTTGAGTTGTCGTGTCGGTGCCTGTGCCGTTGTCGACTCCACGTGAAGAGAAGCTGGCCGGCGAGCCGTAACCCTGCTTTTCGCCCGCCGCAACCGAGATGGTCCAGGCCATCGTCGAATACGGATTAATCGAAGTCGGCGTATCGCCTGCATTACCCGCAGCAAAAACAACTACGATGTTGCGATCGTGTGCGGTGCGTGTAGCTACGTTGATAGGGTTATTCGGATCGACACCGGCGGCGCTGTATCGCGAGCCCCACGAGTTATTTATTACTCGGATATTGTAAGCAAACTGATTAGCGAGCAGATAATCAAAGGCGCCAAGGATAGCTACAAGCGGAAGGCCCTTGTCATCTCCAGACTGGACGCCGATAAGGTTTGCCCCCGCAGCCACGCCTCCATAGAATCCGCCGGAGTTAGAGCCAGTGCCTGCTGCAACTCCTGCCCCATGCGTGCCATGCCCCGATTCAATATCAGAAGTCGGAACGTTCTCGATGTAGATCGGTGGTATGAAACCTGTTCCTGCAATTAGATCAGAGATGGATACTCCCGGCGCATTAACTAATCCTGCTGTAGAGATCACGCCATTGGCGAGCGGTTGCTGCACGTTCTGGACGGTTTTGGTCCCAAACTCAAGATCCTTCTGAGTAGCGTCGATTCCCGTATCGACATAGCCAATGCCAATGCCTTTGCCGGAAATAGCTGCACCCGGGTTATTCGTGTTTCTGGCGGCGATCTCCGCGTCGGCGCTCATTTGTGGCACACCGATGAAGCGGCGACTTTCGTTTGAGAAATTCTCGAGTGTCGGGTTACCCCAGACGGAGATCACGCCTGGTTGATTGCGCACTACTGCCAACTGCGCCGCGCTCAAGTCCGTAATAACCATCGGAAGCTGTTGGAGCGCAAAGCCCGTCGTGATGCCCGCCGAGGTCAGGCGCCCTAACTCGACTGCGCCTGGCTGGTATGAATAGGTGATCACGGCCGGCACTTTTCCGCCGAGGGGCCGGAGGGCAAGAGCGGCTTCCAAAGCGGGATCCACGCTGGTACTTGAGAGCGAAGCCGCCGAACCTGTTGTCTCGTCGGTGACGTGAAGCACAAGCAGCGCCAGGACGAAGCCGGTCGAGATTGCTAGTAATGCTTTTTTCATTGTCAATTTCTCCATTTCCGTCGGGTGGTTCCCCAACCTTGAATGGAGACATCTTAAGGGCCGGTGCTTGAGTATTTCTTGAGCTAGGGAGCAGGGGGGAATACTAAACCTTGAGTTTACAAACAGTGTTGTTCACTGGCGGATCTCGGACGGGCAACCGTTGCCGCATTTCCGCCCAGCTCGCGACTCTGGCTGCTTCTTAGTGGACGGAAGAAGCGAGCGGGGTGCCGTCGGACCACGTGCACCCCGCCTCGCGTTTGCCAACTAAAGCAACTTCGCGCTCACGGTTTTTGTTAGGGGATTAACCGTTATGCGCAGTAGCCTTGTTAACGATTGAAGTGAAGAGCCGGAGGTTCCATCACCGGCTGAACCGGTTGCCTCTCCACCGGAACCCCCAGCACCCGCACCGCCTCCACCCCCGGTTTGCTGGTAGGCGGTCACCGCAATATCAAAGGTAAACATCTCCGCCGCGGTGTCATTGAACTCCAACGTTCGGCTTCCCGTAGTTTCTGCCGGGCTGAACGTCTCATCCGCTCCCAAAAGGTTTGAATAACCAAACAGGGCTGGACTGGCTGAGCTCGTCCCGTTGCCGCCATTGTCTGCGTTTCTGACACTGACGGTGCCGGAAGCAGATGTTATCCCAACAACGTTGAGGTCAACGCGAGGCACGTACGAAGACGTGGAATTGTTAGTAAGGTTCAGGTTCATTGAAAAGACGCCGCCCACAAAGCTCACGTTAGTCATCGCCGTAGAAACCTGCGCTGTGATATCGACCTGAGTTCGGGGATCGATAACTACGGCGGCCACATTACTGTGCGCTGTTACGTACGAGCCTATCTGCCCGGCTGCAAACGCTCGAACCCGATAGCTAATCTCGCCGGCTGGTTGATCGGTCAGACTAGTGCTCGTCTGACCAGCGCCCAGACTTGCGACCACCGAATAATCGGTCCCATTGCTGGATCGCTCTACTTCATAGCCTGTCGCCCCATTGGTGGGCTCCCAGGTTAGGTCGATGTTTCCGTCAAAATCGACGGGTGTGCCCTGAGCATTTGTGAAGTCACCCACAATCGAGTGAAGTACCGGCGGCGTGTTGCCTTTGGTCAACGTGGTCGTGATCGTGAATTCGGTTGCGACGTTCGTGAAACCAATCACGCGATGGACATATATCCCAAACCGCGATACACGCACGCTGACAAACTCTGGTCCCACACCATTGCCCGATTGGGTGACCAGATTGCCATCCGGATCGAGTAGTTGATAATCGAGGTCGGGTTGGCCAGTTTCGGCAACCTGTTCCCACTCGGTGAGTGCTTCAATGCGGAGAGTCGAAGCATCTACCTCAAACGGCACATCTTTGTAAGTGACACCGCTCAGCACCGGCTCAAAGCCGAGCGCGTCGCGTTGGGCGCCACCGTCGCCGGCAGGCATGATGTCCGTATGCTGAGTGGTCACAACGACCGGTTCAGCCGGCATTGATGGACCAGGCCGGAAGAAGAACGGCATGCGCAGCGATTCGCCACCGTCGCTTCTCACCGCCGTTACAAACCACTGCATCTGGATCTTTTCAAAGATGACCTGTGAGCCTACGGTCTTTTCGGCCATCACGTCGCGCAGCAGATCGCCATCAACGGTCGCGCTCACAGTGAAACTTACTTCGCCATTTGGCCCCACATTCACGCTCGATTGCGAGAGCGTGACATTGATGCCGGCTAGCTGGAGGTCGCGGTTGTTGGCAATCGCTAGATTGAAAGTGCCACTCTGACCCGAAAGATCTCTCACCACTACATTGACCGGCGAGGTGTGGGTTACGCGGCTGTTGATGACGGGAACTTCGCCAAACGAATGACTGCCAAGAATGCCAGGCTTCGTGATGCCATCGCCGGCGACTCCCATAATAGCTTTTGCATTGAGTGCCTCTTTGACGTCGATAAGACCGCCACCCTGAGCGATGATCGAATCGGCTGTTAATCCGTCAGGCTTTGACGCTCCTGCCTGGTCCCTCATGTTAGTCGCCGTGTTGATAAGCACCGTGCGAATTACATCGGGAGTCCAATCTGGATTGGCCTGAGTGATCAGAGCTGCCGCGCCCGCAGTATGCGGTGTAGCCATCGAGGTGCCATCGATGGCGATGTAGTTTGGCGACGTTGGAGTAGATGCCGCGGCTAAAGCGCCTAGTAGCGATGCTGGCGGGCAGGCTGCAAGCACGGCGACACCCGGAGCAGACACATCTGGTTTGACCTGTCCGAGCCCGCGCACTGGACCGCGAGAACTAAATCCGGCCATTTCCCCCATGAAGGCGTCCGTAAAAGTTGGATTCATCCGGATTGGCAATTCTGAGACAGCTCCGTTGGGCAGATCGACGTTGTTGTCATCGGTCGACGAGATTGCGTCAATCAGGATTTCGCCATCAGCAGGTAAGATATTTGCCGACGGTATGCTTCCTGTGACCGCCGTAGGATTTTGGGTAGTGCTGATATAGATCATCCCAACGGCGCCTGATGCGGCGGCCGTTTGTGAGATGTCAAAGAAGGTCACAGAGGTGAGACCAGGTTCCCTTACAAGCGCGATGCGTCCGGAGACTGAGGACGGCCAGGGCCCCACCAGGTTATCAATGAATACATAGCGTTGCGCCATCGAGCCAGCAGGAGGATTGGGCGTGCCGGCCATTGGGAAAAGCCTTGCTCGATCGAAGCCTTCAGCGGTTGGAAAGTGTTTCGC
>DATKDA010000150.1:0-25990 GCA_035512935.1 Pyrinomonadaceae bacterium
GTTTGCCAACGGTCGTGATAGACCAGATCGTTCCATTCAGGGATGAGGTTGTTGATCGGGCAGCCGGCGGTAGCCCCGTTTATCGCGATGCCGGTTTGACAGAATGGAACCCCACAGTCCATGCAACGGGCGCCTTGCTCTTGCAAGAGAGACTCCGGTGGGTGTCTGTGAAACTCGCTCCAGTCGGCGATCCGTTCGCGCGGTGGACGGACCACCGGCAACGTACGAGCGTATTCCATGAATCCCGTCGGTTTACCCATGATTGAGACTTGAATTGAGTTCAAACGCAGCAAGTTCTGCTGCCTCGATCGTCATTCCTCCTTTCAACAACTCTTTCCGCGTTTCCAGAACCCGCTGATAGTCATTAGGAATCACTCGCACGAAGAGCCGCACCGATTCCTCCCAGCCAAGCAATATCTCCGTAGCCCGTTCGCTGCCTGTATACTCGGCGTGCTGAAACACCATATTCTTCACCGCTTCAATCTCTTCGGCGTCTTCCAACTGAGTAAGGCGGACCATCTCCAGGTTGCAGCGCCGCCGGAAATCGCCGGCCTGATCCAGGACGTAGGCGATGCCGCCAGACATTCCTGCTGCGAAGTTGCGACCGGTTGGCCCAAGCACCACCACGCGTCCCCCGGTCATGTACTCGCAACCATGATCGCCAACGGCTTCAACCACTGCGGTGACTCCACTGTTCCGGACACAGAATCGCTCGCCTGCAATCCCATTGATGTAGCTCTCCCCACTTGTTGCTCCGTAGAAGGCTACATTGCCGATAATTACGTTGTCTGAAGACTCAAAAGTTGAGTCCTTCGGTGGGTAGATAATGAGTCTGCCTCCGGAAAGGCCTTTGCCGACGTAATCATTCGCGTCCCCTTCAAGGCTGAGAGTCATTCCGCGGGGAATGAAAGCCCCGAAGCTCTGACCGGCGGAGCCCTGAAACTTCAACTGGATCGTATCGTCGGGGAGTCCTTGCGACCCGTAGCGGCGCGTTACTTCGCTGCCCAATCGCGCGCCAACCGCGCGGTTGAAGTTACGAATCTTCAGCGTCTCGTAAACCGGCGTACCGCTCTCGAGCGCCGGACGACAAAGATCAAGCAGCCTGGTTTCGTCCAACGACTTCTCGAGCGCGTGCTCCTGACTGATCTGGCAGTGCCGCCCGACGCTTCTGGATGCTGTGGGTTGGTAGAGAATGTTAGAAAAATCGAGACCTCGTGCTTTCCAATGCTCGACAGCAGAACGAAGCTCGAGCCGATCGGTCTGGCCCACCATTTCATTGAAGCTGCGGAATCCCAACGCGGCCATCAGTTCCCGAACTTCCCGGGCCACAAACAGCATGAAATTTACGATGTGTGCCGGGTCGCCTCTGAACCGCTCTCGTAGTTTTGGATCCTGCGTCGCAACCCCAACCGGGCAGGTGTTCAGATGACAGACGCGCATCATGATGCAGCCCAGACTTACCAACGGCGCCGTTGCAAACCCAAACTCTTCTGCGCCCAGTAGCGCGGCAATCACAACGTCGCGGCCGGTCTTGAGCTGGCCGTCCGTCTCGATGGTGATGCGACTGCGCAAGTCGTTCAGGACCAACGTCTGTTGAGTTTCGGCCAGTCCAAGTTCCCAGGGCACACCTGCATGCTTGATGCTCGTGAGTGGCGCCGCACCCGTGCCCCCATCGTGACCACTAATCAGCACAACGTCAGCGTGTGCCTTGGCAACACCAGCGGCAATCGTGCCGACGCCAACTTCTGCCACCAGCTTCACACTGATTCTCGCCAGAGGATTCGCATTCTTCAGGTCGTAAATGAGCTCGGCCAGATCCTCGATCGAATAGATATCGTGATGCGGTGGTGGTGAAATCAGTCCGACACCCGGGGTTGAAAGCCGTACTCGAGCAATCGCCGGATAGACCTTATGGCCAGGCAGTTGTCCTCCCTCACCCGGCTTGGCGCCCTGCGCGATCTTGATCTGTAACTCCTCAGCATTCACCAGGTACTCGCTGGTGACACCGAATCGACCCGAGGCTACCTGCTTGATTGCGCTGTTACGCGAGTCGCCATTGCTGTCCCGTTGATAGCGCGCCGGATCTTCCCCGCCTTCTCCGGTGTTGCTTCGGCCACCCAGGCGATTCATGGCGATGGCGAGCGCTTCGTGGGCCTCCTTGCTAATCGATCCGTACGACATCGCCCCGGTCTTGAAACGCCTCACAATTGATTCGACCGGTTCTACCTCATCAAGCGAAACGGCTGGCCGGTCCAGCTTGAGAGTCATTAACCCACGTAACGTGCAGAGCCGGCTCGTCTGGTCATCGATCAAACTGCTGTATTGCTTAAAGGCGTCGTAGTTGTTGGTGCGACAGGCGTGTTGAAGCTTGTGAATCGTCTCTGGATTGAAGAGGTGAAACTCGCCGCCACTCCGGTATTTGTATTGGCCGGCGTCGGAGAGCACTGGCCGGCGATCGATGCGATCGGGGAAAGCCTCGCGATGACGCAACTGAACTTCTTCGGCAATTACATCAAGACCGATGCCACTGAGCCGTGAAGGGGTCCAGGTGAAGTACCGATCGATCAGATCCTGGTTCAAACCCACAGACTCGAAGATTTGCGCGCCGCAATAGCTTTGGATTGTCGAGATCCCCATCTTCGAGATGACCTTGACGATGCCTTTGTTGACGGCTTTGACATAGTTCTTAATTGCCTTTGCCGGTTCGATATCCGCCAATTCACCGTCGGCAATCATGCCTCTCAGAGTTTCGAAAGTTAGATAGGGATTGATTGCCGCAGCCCCATAGCCAAGCAACAGCGCAAAGTGATGTACCTCGCGCGGCTCGCCACTTTCGATCACAAAACCAACTTGAGTGCGCGTTCCTTCACGGATCAGATGGTGGTGGACCGCAGAAACACCAAGCAAAGCCGGGATAGGCGCACGCTCGCGAGTCACGCCGCGATCAGAAAGAATGATGATGCCGTAGCCCTCGGCTATCGCCGCCGTGGCCTCTCGGCACAGGTCATCCAGTGCCTGCTCGAGACCTCGCCCGCCAGCTTCGACATTAAAAAGCATCGGAAGCGTGATCGACTTAAAGCCCGGCGTCGCCCCACTCGAAAGGTTTCTAAGCTTCTCCAACTCTTCGTTGTTAAGGATTGGGGAACACAGCTTTATCAGGCGCGCGCATTCCGGCGCCGGCTCCAGCATGTTGGCTTCCGGACCGACGGTGGTGTCCGTAGACATCACCAGTGCTTCGCGGATTGCGTCCACCGGCGGATTGGTCACTTGTGCAAAAAGTTGTTTGAAATAGTTGTAGAGAAGTTGTGGCTTCTCGGAGAGAACCGCAAGGGGCGTATCGGTGCCCATCGAGCCCACGGCTTCGTTTCCGTCCTTCGCCATGGGGCTAAGCAAGAGATTGAGTTCTTCTCTCGTATAGCCAAATACCTGCTGCTCCCGCAACAATTGTTCGTGGTCCACCGCAGCCTCCGCGCCCGCTACCGGAACGCGTTCGAGATTGATCAGATTCTTTCTCAGCCATTCCCCATAAGGATGTTCCCTGCTGATCCGTTCCTTCAGTTCTTCATCATCCACAATTCGTCCGGCTTCCGTATCGACCAGAAGTATGCGACCGGGTTGCAACCGGCCTTTTCGCAACACGCGATCGGGCGGGATTTCAAGCACGCCGGCTTCGGAAGCCATGATCACCTGATCGTCTTTAGTGACGTAATAACGGGCAGGACGCAGGCCGTTGCGATCCAGCACTGCCCCGATTTTTAGTCCGTCACTGAAAGCAATAGCCGCTGGACCATCCCAGGCCTCCATAAGGCACGAGTGGTATTCGTAGAAGGCTTTCTTCTCTTCGCTCATCGACTCATGGCCGGTCCACGGTTCAGGCGCCATCATCATCACTGCATGTGGCAAGGACCGCCCCGTCAGCGTCAGCATCTCGAGCACGTTGTCAAACATGGCCGAGTCGCTGCCCTCTGTATCGATGACCGGAAGAATCTTCGGAAGGTCGGCGCCAAACAACTTCGAGCGAAACTTGCTTTCGCGCGCCCGCATCCAGTTGATGTTGCCACGCAAGGTGTTTATCTCGCCGTTATGGGCAAGATACCGGTAGGGATGTGCCCGCGCCCAACTTGGAAATGTATTTGTGCTGAAGCGAGAATGCACCAGACCCAATGCAGTCTCAACTGCTGAATCCCGCAAATCGGGGTAGAAGGATCCCAACTGAGCGGCAGTCAGCATTCCCTTGTAAATGATCGTTCGGGCGGAAAGGCTGACGATGTAGAACGAGCCCCGGCGGTTAAAGCTCGATCGTTTGATTGCTTTGGAGACGCGCTTGCGGATCACATAGAGCTTGCGTTCGAAGGCGAGGTTATCAGTGAGAGCATCGTTGCGGCCGACGAACAGTTGGCGAACGAATGGTTCTGAAGCCCTGGCGGTTGGTCCAATACTCGAATTATCAACGGGCACGGTTCGCCAACCGAGCACGTGTTGGCATTCCTCTCGCACAATTTTCTCAAAGAGGGCCTCACACTGGCGACGGTCGCTATAGTTCCTGGGAAGAAAGACCATCCCGACACCGTAGGCACTGGCAGCGGGCAGCTCGAAACCTTTTCCCTGGCAGGCAGGAACAAAGAAAGCATGGGGAATTTGAAGCAGGATACCCGCGCCGTCGCCAGTGTTCTTCTCGCTGCCGCAGGCGCCTCGATGCTCCAGATTGAGTAACATCTGGAGAGCCTGACCGACAATTTTGTGGGATCTGCGACCTTTAATGTCGACAATGAAGCCAACCCCACAAGCGTCATGCTCGAACTGTGGATCGTACAAACCCTGCTTCGCTGGAGAAGTGATGTGTCTCAAAGTCAGCGGTCCATTTGGCGAGCCAGCCAAGGCCCAGTGCCGAATAACAAAAAAGCCATCAACCTGATGTTGATGGCCTCCAGGAGGTTTTTGAGTGTTGCCAGCAGGCCATCAAGTGCTGTCGACACCCTTGCTAATTAGGTACACGGCGACTACTACTGCCACTGATGCAGCACTGGAATGCGATCCAATCAGTTGTGCGACAGAAAAGGTCATCCGCGCTCGCAACGAGGCCCAGAATCGAAATCCGCTTACAGCTATAAACGGCGCGCTCAATCTACATCTTTACCTTCACTTTGCATAATTTAATATTTTTTGCTCTCCATAAATCAGGGACCAACGAGGTGGGTTGCGACAATTTTGTCCCGTCCGTGCGGCGAAATGGCAAGAATGTACCAAGCTTAAGCCCTTGATTCTTCAAAATCTAAGCAAAAATGGAAGTTGCTAACTGGTACAACGCTTGCTGTTACCCGAAGCACTCAAGCTTTCCAATCGTTTTGGGCTTTACCGGACCCAGGGACACGAAACTATGTCATTGACGCTGCAGGGTGGGGAGTTTATTTTGACGGGCAATATCACGGCCAGCATCCTGTCGGCGCTGACAGTCTTGGCGCGCCGCCGGCCGGTAGTCGTCAATGGAGTACTGCTCACTGAGAAGGACATAGTCGCCCTCGAGGCTGAAGCTCGACGCACGGGAAAACCCATCCGTCTAAAGAGCACAAAGATCTTACCTACCAATCAGTGATTCTTAGCAGCTCGCCGCATTTTCGACTGACCGTTCGGACAACTAGTTCCGAGAGGTTTGAATGAAAAAAGTTGAAGCGATTATCCGGCCGCATCTTTTGGACGCGGTACGAAGCTCCCTTCAGGAAATCGAAACAATTGGAATGACGGTGAGCGAGGTCCAGGGCTACGGCCGGCAGCGGGGTCATACGGAAACCTACCGCGGCACTGAATATCAGATCGAGTTCATCCCAAAGATCAAGATCGAGGTCATCATCCGCGATGAACTCGAAGAGACGGTGGTGGATGCAATTATTAAGGTGGCCCGCACGGGCAAGTTCGGTGACGGGAAGATCTTCGTAACGAGCGTCGATGATGTGATTCGCATTCGTACCGGCGAACGCGGTGAAGCTGCCTTGTAACGGTTGCGTTCGTCGGTGTGGGTAAACTCAATTTCTGGAAGCCCGACCGCCAGCGTTTTAGTGAACTCTGCAGGGAACTGCTCAAATTGAACGAGCAGATATGTCAGGGTACGGTTTTATTGGCGCTAGGTAAACGGTTGCGTTTTTGCTGGGAATGGAGCCGCGCACATGACTGCCCATCTATTTCAGTCACCACTTCACCGGCGAACACGCTGCTCCTCAAATAGTAGTCGTTTCTGTGGTAGTGCTGAATTGACCCTGCTGCATTTCGATCCGTTTGCTGCGTTGCCCATCGCCATCATGACTCTGCGTAATCTCCAGAACATAACTGTTCTGCTCGCGCATAAATGTATTCCGACCCACAGCGTCATAGGTGTATTGCTGGTAAAGGGTTTGACATCACCTGCCCCTGAGCGTTGTACTGCCACACGGAGTTGCGGTTATTAAGATAGCTCGCGTTAAAGCCATTCCCACCACTCCAGAAGCGGTTAGACGGCGAGGTTAAATTCGACCAGGCATCGTACTGATAGCACTTCCGTGTGGAGGATTCTGTGGACCAGATTCGTCTGGCCTTTGTAGCGCTGGACTTGAAGCATCGCCACACTCTTCCGAGTCTGTCAAAAATCAACCTCTCATTCTCCCCTACCTTAGGTTGGGGGTTCAGGCGGCAACCGGCATGGAACTGAACCATTTTAATGGTTTCCCTCGGCTCACCACTCCCAGCCCATTTCATTCTATTTGTAATGAGGGCCGGAATGCGTAGGTGGGGCTTGCCTTTCGTGTCCGGTTCATTTTGGAAACCATTAAAATGGTTCTGCGCAGTATGCCGGTTGCCGCTGAACACCCCAACCTAAAAGGTTGGGGAGAATGAGAGGTTGAGTGCTGTGATACAGCGTCTCCCGGGTAGGGTGTTTTTCTGGTCCACTGTTGGTGTTGGGCTTAGAGTGTTCGTATTCGTTTGCCAGCAGCCCGCGCTGCCATCCCGTGCCATAGAACTCTTTGTAGATGATACCGTCAGGCGCCGTGACTACCCGCACACCACTCGCGTCTGCGTATTGCGTCACCACTTCACTGGGCACGCCACTCAGCCCCGTCTAGTTCTCGGCCCCAAATTCTCGCACTTCCTTCCAATTTTCCGTTCAACTGTTTGTGAAAGCCCCAATCGTATTTAACCTTCGTCGTTCCAATTTTTCCTCTCTATGCTAGTATCCGCGTGCGAAAGGTGAAAACGAGATGGAGATGACTCAGCTTGAGTTCTTCCGCAAGGTCGTCGAGGAAGGAAGCTTCTCAAAGGCCGCCGAGCGCGTCTATCGTACCCAACCAGCCGTAAGCATCGCGATCCGCCGCCTTGAAGAAGAGATTGGAGCGCCGCTATTCGAACGTACGCAAAAGACGCCCGCGCTAACCGAAGTGGGCGAACTCGTCTACGACTACGCGCAGCGGATCCTGTCTTTGCGTGATCAGACCCTCGAGGTCGTCTCGGAACTGCGAGCACTAAAACGTGGGCGCGTGCGCATCGGCGCGAATGAAAGCACTTCGCTGTATCTTCTCCCGCACCTGATTCTCGACTATCGCGATGAGCATCCCAACGTTAAGGTCGAGATTTATCGGCAAGTTTCGGAACGACTTCCGCGCGAGGTACTTGATCGCAACGTTGACTTTGCCTTGTTGGCGTTTGAACCCGTTGACAGCGACCTGGAATCCTTTCCCGTCTTAAAAGACGAACTGGTCTTAATCATGAACCCCGAACATTCCCTGGCCACTCGGGAGTCGGTCAGTGTAAAGGAGTTGGGTTCTGAGTCATTCCTTGCTCACAATGTAACCACGGCATCAAGGTTCAAGGTCATGGAGACTTTTGCTCAACAGAATACTCCCTTGAACATAACGCTCGAACTAGCGACTGTGGAGACCATTAAGCGATTCGTTCAGCTAAAAATTGGATTGGCCTTTGTTCCGCGGATGTGCGTACGGGAGGAATTGGAGCGCGGCACACTCGTCAGTATTCCCGTTCCGGATCTCACCTACTTTCGCACGCTCTGGGTCACGCACCGCCGGCAAATAGTCTTTTCGCACGCTGCGGCGGCCTTTCTCGAGATTTTGCGCCAACACGCCAGGACTCAGATCGATGAAAACCCGTCCTGAAAAGAGCACGGTTTATTGTGGAATAAATAGAATTGTGTTGACGAAGATCGACGTTTTCGCTTAAAGTGCCGGACACTTTTTGAAACCGGACAGTTCCGGATTACGACGTGGCGATTTAGGGCGACTTGCTCCACGTAAAAAACTGCTAAAGAGCTGCAGGGATTACCCGGTATGATCCGAACCCCGCGCACTCTGAGGCGCGGGGTTCTTTTTGTGTCCCGCGAAGCTGGCTGGCCCTCCTCGATCGACCACGCAGATTCCAAAGGAGACTGCGATGGCAACTACCTATGAAGAGACTGCGACTGAACTAACTTATGATTTCGACACTCTAGCGCTACATGCAGGCGCCAGCCCGGACCCGTTTACGGGCGCGCTCTTAGCCCCGATCTATCAAACAACCACTTATACACAGGAGGCTGTAGGTCGCGACAAGGGTTACACCTATAGTCGCTCTGGAAACCCGACAGTCTCGGCGCTTGAACGCCGCCTCGCAGCTCTCGAGGGAGGCGAGTTTGCAAGCTGTTATTCGACAGGGATGGCCGCCACCACCGTTCTGTTTCTGGCCCTGCTGAAATCAGGCGACCGCGTGGTCGTATCTCAGGCGGTTTATGGTGGCACAGTCCGCTTGCTGCGTCAGACCCTTGGGCCTTTCGGTGTCCAGGCAGAATTCGTTGACACCGGTGATGCGGACGCTCTGCTAAAGGCCCTCAGCCAACCAACTCAACTCCTCTTCATCGAAACTCCCGCGAATCCGACCCTGAAGTTGACCGACATCGAACTGGCTGTCAGTACCGCAAAGACAGCGGGCGCGATACTCGTGGTTGACAATACCTTGCTCTCGCCGGCACTCCAGCGCCCGCTGGAACGAGGCGCGGATGTCGTCCTTCAGTCAACAACAAAGTTCATCGAAGGACATAACTCGACCGTTGGCGGCGCGCTCATCACCTCCGATGCAGACCTACACGAGCGCTTCAGTTTTACGCGCAATGCGATCGGCGCTATCCAATCACCTTTCACGGCCTGGCTCACGCTACAGGGTGTAAAGACGCTGCCCGTACGCATGGCGCGACACTGTGAGAACGCCCTGCATATCGCGCGTTTTCTTGAAAAGCATCCGCGT
This sequence comes from Pyrinomonadaceae bacterium, assembly GCA_035512935.1. GTDB lineage: Bacteria > Acidobacteriota > Blastocatellia > Pyrinomonadales > Pyrinomonadaceae > PSRF01. The sequence continues at coordinate 9,256 of DATKDA010000150.1, forward strand.
GTAACGAGACTGCTTTATCCCGGACTTGAGTCGTTCCCGCAATTCGAGTTGGCGCGCCGGCAACAGGATGCAGGCGGCGCTCTCATCGCCTTTGAGGTCGAAGGCGGCGTCGAGGCAGGTATTCGGTTGATGAACGCTCTCAAACTTTGCTCGTTGGCTGAGAACCTGGGCGCCGCAGAAACACTCGTCACGCACCCCGCTTCGATGACCCACAGTGCTGTACCAGTCGAGCAGAGAGTCGCGGCCGGCATTACTGATGGGCTTGTGCGACTTTCGGTCGGCCTCGAGAACCCCAACGATGTGATCGCCGATCTTGAGCAGGCGTTGCGCAAGTAACAGAGGAGGAATTGCGAGATGCCTGGAAGAAAGATCATAGTCCTCAAGTTCGGGAGCTCAGTCTTGCGCGGCGAGGACGACTTGCCGCGTGTGGTCCATGAAATCTATCGCTACTGGCGTGAAGGAGCCCAGGTTCTGGTAGTCGTCTCAGCGCTTGGCGACACTACGGATCGTCTACTGCACCGGGCTGAGAGCATTTGTGCTAAACCTGATGAATCTGCATTAGCAATCTTGCTTGCGACGGGCGAAACCACTGCATCCGCACTATTGGGAATCGCGCTTGAGAAGGCGGGTCTGCCCGTGAAGGTTCTTGACGCTGCGCAGGCAGGGTTATGCACATCAGGAGGGAGACTCGATGCCGCTCTGTTCGCCGTCGACCGGAAGCGTTTGCTGTCAGAGTCGGAACATTCGGTCTTGGTCTTGCCCGGCTTTCTGGGCCGTGACGGCGAGGGCCAAACAACCTTGCTCGGGAGGGGCGGATCAGATTTCTCGGCGCTCTTTCTGGCGCAGCAGTTGCACGCAGAGTGTCTTCTGATCAAGGACGTCGATGGACTTTACACAAGCGATCCCGCGTGTCGGGCAATCAAGCCCGCGCAGCGATTTGCCAGAACGAGTTACGAAACTGCCTGTCGTGTAGGTGGGGTTGTCGTCCAACCAAAAGCTGTACAGTTTGCTGCGGCTCATAACCAGACCTTTACGGTAACTGCGATCGGCACAGCCAATGGAACAAAGGTTGGACCAGTGGTTGACACTCTGGCCGCACAGATTCCGTCTCAGGTACCGCTGCGCGTTGCGTTGATTGGTTGCGGTACCGTTGGTGGCGGAGTTTATGAACGACTCCTCGCGCTGCCGGAACTCTTCACCGTTTCAGGCGTTGCCGTACGTGATCGAAACCGATTGCGAAAGCCGCACGTACCGCCGTATTTGCTGACTGAAGATCCAGAGAGATTGATCGAGCGACCTTGTGACGTGGTGGTCGAGTTAATTGGGGGAACGGATAAAGCAGGAGCGATTGTCAGACAAGCTTTAGACCTCGGCCGTCACGTTGTTACTGCGAATAAAGCTCTGATCGCCTTGGAAGGAGTTGAGTTATTAAAGCTCGCGGAGCGGAGTGGTGTTTCGGTCCAATTGAGCGCCGCGGTTGGCGGCGCTTTACCCGCGCTGGAAACCGTGCGACACGCTCGGACACTTGGTTCCATTAAGGGCTTTTCAGGTATCTTGAACAGCACAACCAATTTCATCCTCGATCAGATCTCTCAGGGTGTTGAATTTGACGCAGCCGTTTTAGCCGCTCAGGCCGCTGGCTATGCAGAGGCTGATCCAACCCTTGATCTCGATGGCACGGACGCGGCTCAAAAACTTGGGGTGCTGGCCCGGGAGGTGTTCGGAGTTCCGTTACCATTCGAAAACATCTCAAGAAAAGGCATTCTCGACTTTGAACCGGCTCGGATGCTAGCAGCCAAACGCCGTGGATGCTGCATTCGCGCAGTAGCAACCTGTAAAAGAACGACATTTGGCCTCGAAGCCACTGTAGCTCCAATCGAATTACCGCAGGACCATCCTTTGGCCGGCGTAACTGGAGCGCGGAACCGTCTGCTGGTTGAATTAGAAGGCGGCGGGCAACTTGTTGTTTCAGGCATCGGCGCCGGGCGGTGGCCCACTACCGAAGCCGTGATTGCCGACTTACTTTACATCTCGCGGGCAGCATACCTACCAGCCCAAGCCGAGCAGGAATTGGAGGAATGTGTCGCATGAAGATTGCCACTCGTTGCGTTCATCATGAAGGCGAAGGAGATGATCCCTATTGTGCCGTCTCACCGCCGATCTATCAGACTGCCACCTTTGAACAGTCTAACGCCGTCGAGTTCGGCGATTACGACTACTCCCGCACCGCAAACCCAACGCGCACGCTGCTTCAACAGCAACTCGCCAGCCTGGAAGGCGCTGATTATGCCTGCGCATTCGCCAGCGGCATGGCGGCCATTACGGCCCTGACAAGATTGCTAAGCGTTGGCGATGAAATCATCGCCGGCGACGATCTTTACGGAGGGACGGTGCGGCTGCTGGACCAGGTTCTCAGACGCCAGGGGATCGTTGCGCGCTACGTCAATACCTCAGATCTTGAAGCAGTAGAACGGGAGTTGACACCACGCACCAGGTTAATTCTGATTGAAACCCCAAGTAATCCCCTGCTCCACGTCACCGATATCAGAGGTCTGGCGGAACTTGCAAAGAGCAATGGAGCTTTGCTCGCAGTCGACAATTCCCTGCTGTCTCCGTGTTTGCAGCAACCACTCGGTCTTGGCGCTGACGTCGTCATTCACTCCGCAACTAAATTCCTCTGTGGGCACAGCGACGTAACCGCCGGAGCCCTGGTCACCAACAATCGCGAACTGCACGAACAGTTCGCTTTTCAGCAGAACGCCGAAGGCGCCGGACTCAGCCCGTTTGAGTCATGGTTGCTGCTGCGAGGCATAAAGACTCTGTCGTTGCGGGTCGAGAGACAGAACTCCTCAGGCAGGACCATTGCCCGCTTCCTTTCAGAGCACGCAGCGGTCAAGAAAGTCTACTACACAGGCCTGCCGGACCATGCGGGCCACCTGCTGCACCAGACACAGGCGAAAGGAGACGGCGCAGTCATCAGTTTCACGACTGGAGATGTCTCCCTCTCGGAGCGACTGGTTTCAGCAACACGACTGTTCAAAATCGCGGTTAGTTTCGGCGCTGTGGGCTCCGTTATCAGCCTGCCGTTTAGGATGTCGCATGCGAGCATTCCAGCGGGCCTCAAGGGGACGCTTGCGCCTCCACCGGATCTGGTGCGACTGTCGGCGGGTATCGAGGATGTAGACGACCTGTTGGAAGATCTGTCTCAAGCATTTGAGGTAGCTCTCGAACGACGTGTCCTGGCTACCTCGGCGTCACGGTAACGAATCACTTTTTCTGGCCGAGCGCCTCGGCTCGCTGGTAGGCCGCCCAAACAGCCTTAGACAACACCGTGCGCAGGCTCCCTTTTTCCATCTGATAGATGGCTGCGGCGGAAGTGCCCCCCGGCGAGGTGACCATGTTGCGAAGCTCAGCCGGATGCTTGTGAGACTCTTTAGCGAAGAGTACCGAACCAAGGATTGTCTGTGTTACCAATTCCTCAGCTACATGACGTGAGAAGCCCATGTGCACACCCGCATCAACTAACGCTTCCATCACCAGGAAGATGTAGGTAGGCCCGGTAGCGCTGAGCGCAGTAGCCATATCGATCATTCTCTCTTCATCCACCCAGATTTCGCGGCCCAACGCGTCAAGCATCGCGCGAATCTGGACCTTCTGCGATTCGAGCACTTCTGGCGTTGCTGTCCAGGCGGTCATCCCCTGCCCGATCTGGGCCGGAGTATTCGGCATTGCCCGGGCAATGGAAGGATGCAACAGCTCACCTGCAATCGTTGCCATCCGAGCTCCGGCTACGATCGAGAGCACCAGTTGATCCTGCTGAATGTGGCCGCGAAGTTCGCGCAGGATCGTACCTATCCGTTGGGGCTTGACGGCCAGAATCACGATGGAGGAAACCTCGCCCGGCTCTCCGGGGTGCCCAAATGTGGCCGCTTCGGTATTACCTTCAACAACGTGGATGCCGTGGCGTTGCCGCAATTCATCCCGACGATCGGCCCGGGGATGACTAGCGATGATGTTTTCCGGTTTTGCCAATTCGCGCCGCAGCAAACCCGCAATAATAGCTTCCGCCATGACACCGCAACCGATAAATGACAGTCGAACGTCCTGAAGTGGATTCATCGAAGACCTCTAAATTAAGCCTGGGTTTTGTAATCCTAACTCAAGAAGTCTTAAAGCATCTGTCTGAGTTTTGCAAAGTAGGTGGGCTGGAATAATTCGATGGAGATAGGGATGGACCACCAACCCGTTCGCTCTACGCAGGCCAGGAAGGGTACTTGAGTGGGCCCTTCCTGACCTGCGATTTACCTCAGATTTGAAACTCTCAGATATCAAAATACATGCTGAACTCGAGCGGGTGCGGCCGCAATCTTAAAGGTTGGATCTCCCGTTCTCGCTTGTAGTCAATCCAGCGCTCAATCAACGGGGCGGTAAAGACATCGCCTTTCAACAAGAATTCATGGTCGTCCTCCAGTGCCGACAGAGCTTCCGTCAACGAACCGGGCAGGCTTGGCACATCCATCAATTGTTCAGGTGAAAGATCGTAAATGTCTTTATCGAGCGGTTCGCCCGGGTCGATTCGATTCTGAATACCATCGAGACCGGCTAACAACATTGCCGAGAACGCGAGATAGGGATTGCAGGAGGGATCCGGCGGTCGAAATTCGAGCCGCTTCAGCTTTGGGCTTGTCGAGAACATCGGAATGCGAATCGCCGCTGAACGATTGCGCGCTGAATAGGCGAGATTTACCGGAGCCTCAAAACCGGGGACCAATCTCTTATAGCTGTTGGTGGTCGGGGCGGCAAAAGCAACAATCGCCGCAGCGTGTTTCAATAAACCACCAATGTAGAAGCGCGCCATCTCTGACAGCCCCGCATAACCATCACCGGCAAACAGCGGCTTCTCGCCCTTCCACAAAGACTGGTGACAGTGCATGCCCGAACCGTTGTCCCCATAAAGCGGTTTGGGCATAAACGTTGCGCCCTTGCCGTGCCGCGTGGCGACGTTGCGCACGGTGTATTTGAAGAGCTGGAGATTGTCGGCCGTGCCGATAAGAGTCGAGTAGCGAAAATCGATTTCACACTGTCCGGCCGTAGCTACTTCGTGGTGATGGCATTCGACCTGAATACCAACCTTCTTGAGCTCGGTGGAGACTTCGGTGCGAAAGTCCTGGAGAGTGTCCAGGGGTGGAAGCGGCACGTAACCTTCCTTGCTACGAATGTGATAACCGAGATTGGAATTGCCGTTCTGACCGTTTGTGTTCCAGATGGCTTCGGGATTGTCCAACGAGTAACCGGAGGAATGGGCGTCATTATGAAAGCGGACATCGCTAAAGACGAAGAATTCAGCTTCAGGGCCAAAATAGACAGTGTCAGCAATTCCGGTTAACCGAAGATAAGCTTCAGCCCGTCTGCCAACTCCTCGCGGATCCAGCCAGTAGTCCTCTTTGGTGATGGGATCGACGACATTTGCGATCATGCACAACGTTTTCTCACCCATGAAAGGATCGATCCAGTAGCGTGTGGCGTCCGGGATCAGCAACATATCGGATTCGTGAATCGAGGCCCATCCACGCAGAGACGAACCATCAAATCCAAACCCGTCTTCAAAGGTCTTTTCCGAAAGCTCTTCAATCGGAAATGTCAGGTGGTGCCACGCTCCAACGAGGTCTGTGAAACGTACATTTACGTAGTCCACTTTTTCGTCGGTGGTGAACTTCAGCACATCTTTGATACTCATAAAAATAATTCTCCTCAGGATTAAAAGTAGAAATCGCTGGCGAGAAAGCGGGAAAACCCTACACTCGCCAAGGCGGCCATGAGCGGCCGCCAACGAAAATCATTTCGGCAACCACTCATGACCGGAATAGTTTTGGGGGAATATTTCCGTCGCGTTCCTTGGATTTCCTTCCTCCTTTCAAAAAGTTTTCAAGGACATCGCCGTACTGCGCCGCGCATCGGCTCCAAGCGGTTCACCTCTTAATTCTGTGATTCCCTCTTGGCGCTCGCTTAAATCTCAGAACGTAATACCGTAGTAAACGAACAGCGCGTTATTTCCCCGACCCACATTCCCGATGCTGTAACCGGTAAAGAGGGCGCTCCGCGATGAAACCGCAAAGGCCAAACCAGGTGTGACGTAGCCGAAGCGGTTCTTGCCGCTGAACCAGTCGGCGACGAAACTTACCCGCGGATGTAACGGCTGTTCATAACCCACAATCGCTCCACCCTCGTTTCCACTCCCATTGGCGCGGCCCACCAATCCATAGCCGCCCCCGGTTAAGCGTGGTCCATAATCGCCTTTGAGCTTCTTGCTAACAGTTGTGTAGAGCAGGCCAAAAGTATCGACCCCTGCTCGATTTGCAATCGGGGTGTAAAGAATGCCGCCGGCTGCCGCTGCCATGCCGTTGTCTTCATTCTGATAAAACTGGTACTTGAAGTTCGGCTGAAACTCGATCGGCTGATCCGGCGCCAGGGCATCGGTAAATGACACGTTGGCGCCGATCTCCAGACCTTTGGCAACTCCATAGACCACCCGCGGCACGTAAGTTTGAAAGCCCCCATTACTGTGGGACCGAAGATGACTGATGAAATCGAACTCCACGTAAGTCTTCCGTTCCGCGACCACATCAGTCGAAGGAATGTTGAATAAAGTCGATTGAGCTGAACTCGTTTGCGTGGCCATAAGCATCGTAGCCAGGACTACGATTGATTTAATTCTGAGCATGTTGTAACTTGCTCCAAATCGTTCCAAGTGGACGATCTCAGTGGCCTATCTGTCTCGCGCCTACCAAAGCCAGGACAGGTGGGCCATGTTTTTTCCCGCGCCCGTCATCTCAACCCGCTCGAGTGAGATGGAACGAGCGCAACCCCTCTAACCTCCTTATCACCTCCATTCTTACAGTGGTTTGAATTACCTGTTCTCAGGTCTGTTCGGTGGCCAGACTGCTGCTGGCCTGAATCGGCGCCGGATGGATCGAACTCTCGGCTGTGATTGCGGACGGCACCAACTCGAGCGCGAGGTTGTAGCCCTCCTCGCCGTGCTGACTTAGATCCAACCCGCGCAGTTCTTCGTCCTCGCTGACGCGCAGTCCAAAGACCACATCAACGATCTTTAGAAGAACAAATGTCCCAATTACCGCGAGCGCAACCGTGATTCCCACTCCAGCCAACTGGTTCAGGATCTGCCCACTGTTTCCATCAACCAGACCAACCGGCAGGACGTTTCCCAGATCATCAGTGAAGATTGGATTGATGGCCTTTGTGGCAAGCACGCCGGTGAGTAGTGCTCCTATCAACCCACCCACGCCGTGAACTCCGAATACGTCGAGCGAGTCATCATAGCCAAGTCGTTTCTTCACCTCGGTAATCATCAGGAAGCACCCAACACCGGCAACAAACCCGATCAGCAGGCTCGACAGTGGAGTTACAAATCCGGAAGCAGGAGTGATACCGACGAGCCCGCAAATGGCGCCCGAGATAGCTCCCAAGACCGTGGGCTTGCCCGTACGGAACCATTCCGAGATCATCCACCCAAGCGTGCCTGCGGCTGCGGCAAAGTGAGTTGCAACGAAGGCACTGGTGGCCAAACTACCCGCTGCCAGAGCACTGCCGGCGTTGAAGCCAAACCAACCGACCCAGAGCATGCACGCGCCAATGATGCTCAAGACAAGGTTGTGGGGCGCCATGATTGTTTTTGGATAGCCGATGCGTTTGCCCAGGTAGACCGCGCATACGAGCGCCGAGAAGCCTGATGCAATGTGGACCACAGTGCCGCCGGCAAAATCGAGTGCGGGCACGACTCCAGAGAGGGCGCCAAGAAAGCCTCCCTTTCCCCAGACCATGTGCGCCAGCGGGAAATAGACCACCGTCACCCATAGACCGGTAAACACGAGCATCGCGCTGAACTTAATGCGCTCGGCGAAAGCTCCTGTAATCAGGGCCGGAGTAATAATTGCGAACATCAATTGAAACAACATGAAGGTCTGGTGCGGAATGGTCGCCGAGTAATCAGCGTTCGGTTCAACACCAACGCCCTGAAGGAGGACGTATCCAAGGCCGCCAAAGAAGGGTGTGCCTTCGGAAAATGCCAGGCTGTAGCCATAGAGCGCCCACAACACCGTGACAAAAGCCATCAGTGTGAAGCTCTGCATCATCGTGGCCAGGACGTTCTTTTTTCGCACGAGCCCGGCATAGAAGAGAGCGAGACCTGGACCAGTCATCATCAGAACCAGGGCCGCGCACACTAACATCCAGGCATTATCGCCGGCAGAGTGAGCGGCGGCTGTAGCTTCTTCGATCTTCGCCAACCGCTCTTCGACAGTGGAGGCTTCTGTTTGGGCCAGAGTCGTTATGGAACTTCCGATAAGCCAAAGCAGGGCAGACGCTAAGGTGGACTTCACCCGTAGCCGGTTCATAATTTGCTTCTCCTTATGGTGTGCTTAGTCTCTATCAGTAGCGTTCGTCACCCGCACCGCCGCCGGCGCCGAGCGACATCGGTTTTCGATTTTCGTTGAGCCGGGTTAACAAGCCCCGTGCCAGCGCATGGGAATTCTTCTAATTCGGGCTTGATGTATTTGACTTTGTTGGCGAAAGCCGGCGTTACTGTCTTTGTGGGTTGAATTGGTCTACAAGTGAAGAGAGCGAGAATCAAACAAATTTGTCGCGTTCGATGCGCTGCAAGACAGGATTGTCTCCAAAGAAATTTGACAGCGCCACCTGGGCATGATGTCTAGTGTGGTGCGTCGAACAGATTGCAACTTATGAATCTGCCCTCAGATGCGCAAAGACCACCAACTGCCCAAATCCTCACGTTTGACGGAGCCACAAATACGGAACCGGGAGCGAAGGAGCTGTGAAAAGGCAAAAGCGACAATTTGCGTGGTCCATCGGAAGCCGTTGCCAGAGACAACCCTTTTCACAGCTTCGCAGCGACCGGATGCTTGCTACTACTCACGTTGTCCTCGGTGGTTGATGCAGGGATCCGGTCGCTACCAAGCCGTGGAAAAATTGGGCTCGCTTCGTGCAGCCATCCGTGCGCCGCGAAGAGGAGATCTCTAGTCAGGAACACGAAGTGCTCCAAGCTGAAATCCAAGCGCACGCAAAGTGGAGCCATTCCCAGGAAAGTTTTAGCGCAATCCACCGAACGCAACCTAACAGGATGCGCCACGACAACTTTGTTCGACGTTTATGGAAAGATGACGAATGTGTAACCTCGAAAGCTACTCTTAGCGCTCGGTACGAAATTAAATTTTTACTGAGCAAATTCGCTAAAAACTATACTATAAGCTCAATTTACCCGATCATAAAAAGTATAAGTTTGCTTTTAAATGGTGCGTTCTTTAGGATTAGGCTTTGCAAAAGGCCGCCATGACGCCAGCAAACTCACGACAGATCTAAAGGTATTTGGTCATGAAATCAGCGCAGTTGGGCATTCCGGACGGGCGGCCGCAAATGACAAATCTTCACGAACCCCAGAGGGTCGATCCCCTGCAATTGACGACCCTGCTCGAAATCGGCCAAACGCTCGCCGGGACTCACCAGGTTAAAACTGCTCTCGCCAGAGTTCTCGAAATGCTGGGACAACTTCATGGCATGCTCCGAGGCATGGTGATGCTGCGCGAGGCGGACACGGACGAACTTCGCATTGCCGCCTCGTACGGAGTTAGCGAGGATGGCGCTCGCCGGCTGAGCTACCGGATCGGCGAAGGCATTACCGGGCGCGTCGCGGAAAGTGGCAAACCCATCATCGTCCCCCAGATCAGCCGCGAACCGATGTTCATGGATCGACTGGGTGTGCGCCGGGCTGTTCGTCAGGAAGAACTCAGTTTCATCTGTGTTCCCGTTTCGATCAATCGAAAGCCCGTTGGGGTCCTTGGCGTCGACCTGCGCTACCGGCCTGATCTTGATTTTGAACAGACGACCACATTTCTTTCGATCATCGCGTCGATGATCGCTCAAGCTATCAAAGTGGAACATCTCGTCGAGTTCGACAAGCAGCGTCTGCTGGATGAGAACATTCACCTGAAACAGGAACTCCGCGAACGCTACGACTTCAGTCACATCATCGGCAATTCGAGTCCGCTGCGGCAGGTGTACGAGCAGGTCACGCAGGTTGCGCGTACAAATACGACCGTCTTGTTGCGCGGTGAATCAGGGACAGGGAAAGAACTAATCGCTCACGCTATTCATTACAATTCCCTGCGCTCTAATAAACCATTCATTAAGGTGAGTTGTGCGGCGCTGCCTGAAACTCTGATCGAGGCCGAACTTTTCGGTCACGAGAAAGGCGCATTCACAGACGCGCAGAAATTGAAGAAGGGCCGCTTCGAACTTGCCGACGGCGGCACCCTATTTCTTGACGAGATCGGAGAACTCAAACTTTCAACGCAGATAAAGTTGTTGCGTGTATTGCAGCAGCGAGAGTTTGAACGACTGGGCGGCACGGAGACAATCAAAGTCAACGTGCGGCTAATCGCGGCCACCAACAAAGATCTCGAGCACGCTATTCAGGCCGGCCAGTTCCGCGAGGACCTCTATTACCGCCTGAATGTCTTTTCGATCTTTATGCCGCCACTGCGCGAACGTAAATCTGACGTGCTGCTGCTCGCCGACCACTTTCTCGAGAAGTATGCGCGCGAGCACGGCAAGAGCATCCGCCGGATCTCTACACCTGCGATCGATATGCTGACCAGCTATCACTGGCCCGGCAATGTCCGCGAACTGGAGAATACTATCGAGCGTGCGGTCATTGTCTGTGATAGCAACGTCATTCATGGCCATCATTTACCACCTACGCTCCAGACTGCCGAAGGATCGGGTACGCTAACCCAATTGTCACTGGCCAACGCGGTTGAGGCCTATGAACGGGATCTGATTCAGGATGCGCTTAAGTCGACGCGGGGTAACCGGAAGAAAGCAGCGGACCTCCTTGATTCCACCGAACGGATTGTCGGCTACAAGGTGAGGAAGTACGGTATCGATGTCGACCGCTTTCGACGCTGAGTAGCTTTTAAAGACTGGTCCACGAAATCACGTTGGCTGGCTTTACTGTGATTTCGTGGATCTTTTCTGCTAAAAGAAGAGTCTGAAACGTCGATCGAAGTTACCAACGCAGCCCCTCAATTTTCGATGATTTATCCTTCCGCCAGAGCCGCCCAGTTCCGTTACGCTATCAGAAACATTGTAAGCGCGGCCGAAGCCCGCGAGCGGAAGGGTCAGGACGTAATCTATCTGAATATCGGCGATCCCCAGGCCTATGGCTTTCGGCCACCGGCTAATATTGTGGAAGCCGTCGCGCAAGCACTCCGGGATAAGTTTACTGGTTATGCCCATTCGTCGGGATTGCCTGAAGCGCGAAATGCAGTGGCAAACTACGCGAGCAAGGCAGGGATACGGTGTTCCCCTGAAGACGTGTTGCTAACGGCAGGCGCCTCAGAAGCAGCGGATCTGGTCCTTACGGCTTTGATCAGCGAAGGGGATGAAGTTCTGCTGCCGGCGCCCGGATATCCTCTCTACCCCGCGATATTGAACAAGCTTGGCGGTGTCCCCCGCTATTACAAGCTTGCGGGCGCTGAGGGCTGGCACGTCGCCGCGGACGACGTAGCCCATCTGATTAACGAACGAACGCGCGCGCTCGTAATCATCAATCCCAACAACCCTACCGGGACTATAATTCCAGACGCTACGACCCGAGCGCTTCTGTCTCTGGCCGCGCAGCACAAGTTGTTGGTGATCGCAGACGAAGTTTATCGCGAACTCTGCTTTGGTCCACAGCCGGCAGCCGCTTCGGCACTGGCTGCCGACACTGAAGTTCCCCTGATCACACTCGAAAGTCTTTCCAAAACGCATCTGGTGCCCGGATGGCGGGTCGGTTGGATGCGTTTCAGTAATGCTCACACGATGAGAGAGTTAATCCGCGGGATCCACCTGTTGGCGAGTGGGCGACTCTGTTCACCAACTCCCGCTCAGTATGCAGTGCGCCCCGCCCTGGAAGGCGAGCGGGTTTTCCTTCAGGAGTTCTTGTTCGAAATAAGAAAGAGACGAGAGACCGTTGTCGATCTGGTCCATAGAACGGCTAATTTATCTTGCACAGTTCCTCAGGCGGCTTTTTACGTGATGATTAAAGTAAACGACCCACTTGGCAGAACGGATGAGCGCTTTGTGATCGATATGCTCGAGCAAACCGGTATCCTGGTGGTTCCCGGTTCAGGCTTCGGCTTGCGACCGGAAGAGCGCTATTTTCGTCTAGTCTATCTCCCCGATGAGAATATTTTAGAGGTCGTGTTCGACCGGATGGCTGAATTTCTCGAGAGCATCCCGGCGGTTAGGAGCGAGCTGTTTTGAACGGCTGCCCAATGGTAGGAGGTTTTGATGAGTATTGAACTTTGGCGCTCCCAGATAGACTCGATTGATAACGAACTGCTTCGGCTCTTGAACACTCGCGCCAGCCTCGCGATCAAAGTCGGAGAATCGAAGCTAAGCGCCGGGATGTCGCTCTCCGACCAAGGACGTGAGCGTGAAGTGCTCGAACGGCTTTGTGAAACGAACACCGGGCCCCTCGATGCGCAAGCTGTATTGAGGCTCTTTCGCCGGATCATTTGCGAGTCAAGACGTGTCGAAGCCCGGGAACTTGAAGGATCCGGGGAATAAACCAGGCAGTGAGAAGCGAGCATGATTCTTATTCTGACACCCAACATCGAGCCCGACAGTAACAACTACCAGGTGCTGATGGACCACCTCTCACGTATTGAAAACATCAAGGTGCGTGTCCATCGCGAACAAGGTGCTGAACACTGTATTACCGAGCTCTACCTGATCGGGAACACGGCTTCAATCGCGATGGATTATGTGAAGAACCTGCCCGGCGTCGAGCATGTGGTCCGCGTTTCCGAAGAGTATCGGGTGCTGGGGCGGCACAAAGACGATCACCGTTCCAGCTATTTTGACTATCAGGGCATTCGCTTCGGCCAGGATACATTGAACGTGTTCGCCGGACTCTGCGCAGTCGATGAACCAAAGAACGTGGAATCGATGATGCGCGCACTCCGAGACGCCGGTGAGGTGTGCACACGCATGGGCGCCTACAAACCGCGCACCAGTCCCTACTCCTTTCAGGGACATGGTAAGCAGTGTTTGCCATACGTCTTTGAACTAGCCGGCAAGTACGGAATCAAAGTTGTTGCGATGGAGGTGACCCACGAGTCCCAGATCGCCGAGATCCACGAAGCCCTCAAGGAAACCGGCGAACCAACTGGTGTAATGCTCCAGATTGGCACCCGCAACACTCAGAACTTTGAATTACTCAAGATCGTGGGCCGCCAAAAGGAGTTTCCCGTCTTACTCAAACGTGGTTTCGGCATCACACTGGACGAATCCCTCAATGCAGCGGAATACCTTGCCAGCGAAGGTAATCGAAAGGTGATCTTTGGTCTGCGCGGCGTAAAGTCGAGCGCCGGAGCACCGCATCGCAATCTCGTGGATTTTGCGCATGTGCCGGTTGTCAAACGCCTGACCCGCATGCCTGTTTGCATCGATCCCTCGCACTCAGTTGGCGCTAATGATCGCGGCCCTGAAGGGATACGCGATATTATGCATGCAACCGCTCAGGGAGTGATTGCCGGCGCCAATATGGTGCTCGTCGATTTCCATCAAACGCCTGAACGCGCACTACTGGATGGAGCGCAGGCCCTGACACTTGAAGAATTACCGCACTTTCTGGAAGACGTGCGGGTGGTTCGTGCAGCTTACGAGAAACGCCTCGCCATCGCCGAGCGATATCGTCAACACTGAGTCGCCAGGTTTCATTTGATCAGCTTTGAAGGTACGAAAGGTTCGCAAAGATGAAGGAGGAACCGCTCTGGAAGGTTGCCGATCAGTTTGCGCGTCTGGCGGAACTGATCGGCGAGGACGCCGATCTAAAAGAGGCCCCGCTGCGGCGGGACGTGCGTTCCCTCGGACGGCTTCTCGGCAATATCCTTAAGGAGCAGGAGGGCGCCCAACTCTTCAATCTTGTTGAAGAACTCAGGCAGTTTGCCATTCGGCACCGCGAATCTGGAGCGCATCAGGAAGACGTACCAGCCCTGATGGACCGGGCCGAAGAGATTATCCAACCGCTAAGCGTCGCTACCGCATACCATCTCACCAAAGCTTTTGCCATCTACTTCGAATTGACAAACCTGGCGGAGACTAATCACCGCAGGCGCCGTCGCCGGGCGGTTCAACTTTCTCCGGCTAATGCACCGCAACCGGGATCGATGCGTGGCACCCTGGCGCGCATGCGTGATGCCGGCATTACCTTCGAGGAGGCGCTTGCCTGGCTCGAGCGCGTCCAGGTCATCCCGGTCTTTACGGCCCATCCGACTGAAGTCGCGCGCCGGACTGTTCTGTTTAAGCGCCAGCGTATTGCCGATCACCTGGCTGCGCTGGACCAGTTGCCGCTAGCTGATGCCGAGGCAAACAATCGAGAGTTCACCATCGCCGCAGAGATAACGGCACTCTGGCAGACGGACGAAGTGCGTCGCCGTCCTCCCACAGTGCGCGACGAGATCAAGATGGGCCTTGATTATTATGACGTTTCCCTTATTGAAACCGTCCCGCGGCTTTACGAGGAGATTGCCGATGCATTCTTCGAGACTTATGGGCAAGCGATCGAGACTGCGGACTTACCCGAACTTGTGAGATTTGGCTCGTGGATCGGCGGCGATCGGGATGGCAACCCTTTTGTAACGCCTGCCTGCACTCGCGACGCGCTCGAGATGGCGCGACGGCTGACGCTCGATTACTATCTTTCGGCAACCACTAACTTGATGGTCCAGCTCAGCCCTTCCCAACATCAGGCGCCAGTCTCACCTGCCCTCCTACAGGCCCTCGAAGAGTTCGCAGAAACAATGCCAGCGGTTGCGGAACAGAATAAGACTCGGGCCGCGGCTGAGATCTATCGGCGGTATCTGGACTATGTGCTTCAGCGACTGCGCCACACACGCGACGAACCGGGACACAACAACGCCTATAAGAACGCGACCGAGTTTCTGGCCGATCTAAAACTGATCAGCGAGAGCCTGGACGATAATCGCGGCAGCCGCATGGCGCGATCCTTACTCGACCCAGTACTGCGTCAGATCAGAACCTTTGGATTTCACCTGCATGCGCTCGATATCCGGCAACATGCGCGCGTTCACGCACAGGCCGTGGCCGAGCTATCCCGCGTTGGTGATCGTTTGCCGGACGCCCCCTCAGACACAACCCGTGAACTGCTGGACACGTTGCGCTCAATCGCGGAGCTTAAACGCGAATTCCCACCCGAAGCAATTCACACCTACGTGATCAGCGGTGCGAGCACGGCTGAGGACGTTCTGTCTCTCGTCTGGCTGGCGCGCCTGACCGGACTCCAGGTGAAAGCATCTCCTGATGGCAGCGATCCCGGATTAATGCCGGTGCCGCTTTTCGAGTCGATCGAAGATCTGCGCCAATCGTCGCGGGTCTGTCACCAGCTTTGGACCACACCTGAATATCAACCACTTCTGGAATCATGGGGACGTCATCAGGAGGTAATGCTCGGTTACTCGGATTCCAATAAGGACGGGGGAATGTTTACGAGCACGTGGGAGATCTATAAGGCGCACCGTGAACTGCACCGGGTGGCAGCGGACTGCGACGTCAATCTTCGGCTCTTTCATGGGCGCGGCGGCACTGTGGGCCGCGGTGGTGGTCCAACGCATAGCGCCATAGTCACTCAGCCCGTGGGAGCGTTCAATGGTCGGATCAGGATCACGGAGCAAGGTGAAGTGCTCAATTGGAAGTATGCAGATCCGATCCTGGCAGAGCGAAATCTGGATCTAATGATCGCGGCATCGCTGGAGGCCCTGACCCGCACCGGCACACCTGCGTCGCCGCCACCCTCGGAATTCGAGCAGGCAATGGAAACGATGTCTCGAGACGCCTTCGCCTGTTACCGCCAGCGCATTGCCGAAGATCCGGACGTGCTCGTCTATTTTGAAGAAGCGACTCCGGTACTCGAACTACAGCACGCGAAGATCGGCTCCCGCCCGGCCCGCCGGAGTCAGCGGCGCGGGCTCGAAGACCTGCGGGCCATTCCCTGGGTTTTCGGCTGGATGCAAAGCCGGCACGTGCTTCCCGGCTGGTTCGGCGTCGGTTACACGCTCGAAAAGTTTGTGAAAGAGGCCCCCGGTAGTGAAGAACTCCTGCTCGAGATGATGAGCGGCTTTCCGCTGTTCGCGGACTTGATTACAAATGTCGAGATTGGCATGGCAAAAGCTGATCTGCCAATCGCGAAACTGTATGCCGGGTTAGTGTCCGAGCACGAACTGAGTGAGCGGGTGTTTGCGATGATTGCCGAAGAGTTCGAGCGCTCGCTGCGAATGGTTCTTCGCGTTCGCCGGCAAACTCGCTTGCTCGAGAAGAACCCCGTGCTTGCGCGTTCGATACGGTTGAGGAACCCTTATGTGGACCCGATGAGTTTGATTCAGGTCGATCTTTTGAGGCGAAAGCGCAATGGCGAAGAGAGTGCTGCGCTGGATTATGCGCTTGCGGCAACGATCAACGGCATCGCTGCGGGCCTGCGCAATACTGGTTGAGGACAACTAGTTAAGCGCAGCCAGAGCTTCCTCCAAAGTGAACCTTCCCTCATACAACGCCTTACCTACAATCACACTGTCAATGCCACAAGCAGCCGCCTCCTTCAGCCGTACCAGATCGGGAAGCGACGAAACCCCTCCCGAAG
>DATKDA010000151.1:0-68270 GCA_035512935.1 Pyrinomonadaceae bacterium
CGGTATATCAGGAGGTGTGGGAAGCACACTAGTACGGCGATTCCAGTAATGATGGTAAGGAGCTTTTCGTCTGATGTTTATCTATCAATTTCGCAATTCCGCAACGAAAGTCGCGCTCGGCGCAGTACTCTTCATAACCGGTGGCGTAGCAGTCATGGCACAAACACCAACCGCGACGCCCGCGCCAACCCCAAGTGATGCTACTCGTCCGCCCGCTTCGGACCCCCAGCAACCTACGGCACCCCCAGGGCAGCAACAACCAGCGCCGCAGGCGCCTCCAGGAACCCCGATCGTGCCCGGCGTCACTCCGCAAAGGCCAACTGCAACGCCTTCGCCAACACCGTCAATCGTGGCTCCCCAACCAACACCTGCCCCCGTGGATCCAACTGCTCCAGTGGAAGAGCCGCGAGAACCCGTCCTTCCTCCAGTCGAGCAAAGGCCTCTACCGCCACCGCCTGACATGAGTCGACTTGGCGTCGTCAATGATAAGGCTCTGACCCTGTCTCTGAACGAAACCGTACGGCTTGCGCTTCAGAACAACAATGACATTGAAGTGGCGCGTGATGATGTCCGGTTTGCAGAAACCCAGTTGCGAGCGCTAGAGGGATTTTATGAGCCGGTATTCAGCATCACGCCCCAGGTCGACAGGCGAATTACTCCTCAACAGAGCGTCCTGGGAGGTTCAGGAGCTTCAGGAACGACCTCCTCGACGACCTATTCGTTCAATCCGGGCCTCAATAAGAGCTTTCAACTAGGCGGTGGAAATTACCAGCTCACCTTTAACAACAACAGGACCGAAACCAGCTCAACGTTCAGCTTTCTCAATCCTTTTTATTCATCGAATCTTGGTCTTACCTACACCCAACCCCTGCTTCGCAACAGATCGATCGACAATACCCGACGCTCGATCAGAATCCAGAAGAAGCGTCTCGAGCAATCTGACGCTGATTTTCGTCGCCGCACAATTGAGGTAATCTCGTTGGTGCAAAGGGCCTACTGGGATCTCGTTTTCGCGCTTCGCGACCAGCAAAACCAACTAGCTAATGTCAATCTCACTCGCGAGAACTTACGCCGCGTCGAAATCGAGATTTCCGCGGGAACCAGAGCACCGCTCGAGCGCGCAGAGGTGATGGTCGAACTTGCCAATCGCGAATCAGCGCTCCTGCTTTCTGTCCAAAACGTAACCATCGCTGAGAACAATTTGAAGCAGATGATCTTTAAAGACAGCACCACACCTGAATGGTGGTCGCAAATTACGCCTACGGACACCCCCGCAGTCGATATCACTCCAATTAACGTCAATGAGGCGCTGACGGAAGCGCGCGAGAATCGCCCGGAACTACAGAGCCTGCGGTTGCAGCGCGACATCAGCAGCATCGACATTCAATACTTCAAAAATCAAACCCGCCCGCGGATCGATCTCACGGGAACCGTAGCTTCGACGGGGCTCGCCGGTGACGTGTTTCCCTGCACACCGACTGCGACCCAAAATTGTCCGACACCGCCAGCTAATCTCGTAGGTGGCTACGGCCAGACGTTGAGTAACCTGTTTAAATTCAATACCTATAACCTCGTCGTGGGAGTGGCAATTCAGTTTCCATTCAAGAACAAGACTGCCCAGGCCGAACTGGCCGGAGCGCGTATTCAGCAAGACCGACTGGAAGCAACTATGCGATCGCAGGAACAGCTGGTTGAAGTTGATGTTCGTAATGCTGCTCAGGCTCTCGAGACAGCACGCCGGCGTGTTCTGGCGGCCCGTCAAGCTCGAGAGTTTGCAGAGATGCAACTGGAAGGTGAGCAGCGACTCTATCAGGTGGGTCGCTCAACGACGTTCCTATTGTTCCAGCGCGAGAATGCGCTTACAAACGCGCGGAATCAGGAGTTGCGAGCCGAGACTGACTACAACAAGGCGCTCGCCGACTTGCAGCGGGCGACTTCGACAACTCTGCGTTCCAATAACATTGTGGTCGACTCCCCCTGACGCTCGGTGTCTCGCTCGGACCTCCTCAAGTCCGAGCCAGGTTGCTTTGTCAATCTCGTGTAGCTTCGTGGATCGCCCTTTTGACAACTTAAGGTCCGATCCACGAAATCACACGAACTTCATTTTCCTGTGATTTCGTGGTTCAACTTCGCTCGTGTGGCTAAAGACCACGCTGGACCACTAATGAAGATTACCGCCACAATCATCACCTACAACGAGGCTGAAAATATTCGCGCAGCTTGTGAGTCAGTAGCCTGGGCCGATGAACTCATAGTTGTCGATGCCCAATCCACGGACAATACACGTGAACTGGCGGCTGAGTGTGGAGCGCGAGTGATCAGTCGGGCCTGGCCCGGGTTCGCGCTTCAAAAGCAATTTGCTGTAGAACAGGCTTCGAACGATTGGATATTTAGCCTTGATGCCGATGAACGGGTTTCAGACGAACTAAAAGCTTCGATTGATGCCCTTCGCGATCGAGCTAATCCCGCGGCCGGGTATCTGATTGCCAGACGGTCGTTCTACCAGGGTCGCTGGATCAAGGGTGGGGGTTGGTATCCGGACCGGCAACTGCGGCTGTTCAACCGAATACAGGGACGCTGGGAAGAACGGCAGATACATGAATCGGTGAAGCTTAGTAATGGTGCGCGTTTAGAGACGCTCAAGGGTGACATTCTGCATTACAGCATACGCAACGCCGCGCATCACCATCGAATGATCGGTGAACGGTATGCTCCGCTTGCGGCGAAGCAGATGCTGGCGGAGGGACGCCGCGGCACTTTTTTCAAAGTCGCTACGGCCGGGCCGGCGGCTTTTCTGCGCGCCTATGTACTTAAGGGTGGTTTTCGTGATGGGCTGGCCGGACTGAGCATTGCGAGTTTTGCGGCTCACCACGCTTTTCTGAAGCATTTGATGCTTTGGGAAATGACTAAGGAATAGGGGCTTTGGTCTTTGGACTTTGGGCTTTGGGCTTTGGACTTGGGTCTTCGGTCCTTGCGTTAAAGACGAAAGGCCAAAGGCCAAAGGCCAAAGACCGAAGATCTAAATCTTAAAGATCAAAGGTCCACGATCTAAGATACAATGCCTTCCGCATGACTGCTTCTTTCATGTCGGTGCTGCCTGACCTTAATCTCTTACTACCTCCTCCCTTTAGCTACATCATTGTCGGTGTGTTGGGAGCCATCATCGGGAGCTTCCTTAATGTAGTTATCCATCGCGTGCCACAACAAGAGTCCGTAGTTTTTCCCAACTCGCGCTGCCCAGAGTGTGGCTCTGCAATCGCGTTTTATGACAACGTACCGATCCTAAGTTACCTGATCCTCCGGGGTCACTGCCGCGCGTGTAAGACCTCCATTTCGGCTCGCTATCCGGCCGTGGAACTGCTCACTGCAATGCTCTTCATCGCTGTCACCTGGCACAACGGTCTGACAGCAGCCCTACCCTTCGATCTGATCTTCGTCACCGCAATCGTAGCCTTAATTTTTATTGACGCCGAACACATGCTGCTACCAAATGCAATCACCTATCCCGGGAGTGCCTTTGCCATTGTGGCAAGGCTTGTCGTTCCCTACCTCGTGGGACTCCCTTACCACTTTGACGATCTGCCGGGCCTTTTGGCGGGTACCTTTTACGGATTACCCCTCGCAGTTGTTTCCTTGCTAGGAGCAGTGATCGGGGCACTAATCGGGGGCGGTTCACTCTGGCTGATGGGTTGGACATGGGAGAAACTGCGTGGCATTGAGGCGATGGGCCTGGGAGACGTGAAGATGATGTTCATGGTTGGCGCCTATCTGGGCTGGCGTCTAACGATACTTACTATTTTCCTTGGTGTTCTATCGGGCTCGCTAGTTGGTATCGGCATGATGGTGCAACAGCGCCAAAAGGATATGCAGATGCTCCTGCCGTTTGGAGTTTTCCTCGGCATTGGGGCTATTGCCGCCATACTTATCGGGGCGCCAATTGTTGAGTGGTACGCAGGCCAGTTTCGATAGGACCATAGAGTTCTTCGCAACGTCGATCAGATGAGTCGCTACAGTAACCGTATTCAATTTGGGCTGTCGTTGCTGACCGCTCTGTTCCTCCTGGCGGCCCTCCTGGCAATTGCTCTGTACGCGTTCACGCCAAAGACACCGGCCGCTCAGGGTCCCATCCTGCTCACCGCGTTTATTGCCCTGCTGATCGGCAGTCTGATCTGCATTCTACTTGTGCTCCGCTGGCTTCTGAGGCCGTATCGTGAGCTTGTCGGGGAAGCGGAACGCGCCTCGATCGTGAAAACGATGCGCAGTTCGAAAGATGAAGCGGAGTTTGTTCTTGAAACCTTTCAATCTGTCGTCGGGCAACTACAGGAGCAACGCGAACAGCTCGAAAAGCTGAGTGCACAAGCTCGAGAACGTGCCGACTCTGCTGAAAGATTCAGCGAACGCATCGTTGCCAGCGTGCCTTCGGGATTGGTGGCATTTGATGGCGGTGGTCAGACGCTCGTAATCAATTCCCCGGGTCGCAACCTGCTTCAGGTAAACGGCGATGTCCAAGGGCAGCGGTTTACAGCGCTCTTTCAGGAACTCCCGGAATTGGCGGGGCTGGTTCAGCGCTGTCTGGAGACGGGGCAGATTTTCCGTCGCGAAGAGGTGCAAACCATCGGAGGAGCCGGAGCAACCCGACGATTGGGCGCCACGATCGCTCCGCTCGATCTGTCACCTGAAAGGGGTACGCGCGGTGTCTTATGTCTCCTCACCGACATCACCGAGGTCACTCAGCTTCGCGAGCAAGTAGCGCTGAAGAGAAATCTCGAGAGTTTGGGTGAAATGTCCGCGGGACTGGCCCATGAATTCAAGAACGCCATCGCGACGCTCCACGGATACGTGCAACTCTTGCAGAATCTAGAACTGGATGAAAGGGCTAACGCCACCGCCGCTTCACTTCTCGACGAAGTGCGCAATCTTTCCGAGATGGTCACGGCATTTCTTAATTTTGCGCGTCCGCAGCCCCTGCAACTCGAAAATGTGAGGCTAAACGAGTTGCTGACGGATTGTATAAG
This sequence comes from Pyrinomonadaceae bacterium, assembly GCA_035512935.1. Classification (GTDB taxonomy): domain Bacteria; phylum Acidobacteriota; class Blastocatellia; order Pyrinomonadales; family Pyrinomonadaceae; genus PSRF01. The sequence goes on from DATKDA010000151.1 coordinate 5,016, forward strand.
AGAGTTGAAGCCTCTGTTTGCAGAACGCAGCGTTCAACTCGTAACGCGAAACGAGAAGGGTGATGGAGGACAGACTATCAGGGCGGACGAACGCATGCTGCGCCAAGCCTTGCTGAACCTGCTTCGTAATGCCGCCGAGGCAATACCGCGTGACCGGTCGGAGCGGCGCGTAGAGGTCTTCGAGTATTTGAGCCGCGATCCGCGAGGCCAGGCATGGGCCGGCGTCGAAATTAACGATACTGGTGAAGGGATTCCACCTGAGGATCTACAACGCATCTTCATACCCTTTTTTACGACCAAAGCGAAAGGCCACGGCATCGGACTCGCTTTGGCCCATCGGGTCATCACGGAGCACGGTGGAACCTTGACCGCCGAAACGGGACCGAACGGTGGTGCGGTATTTACTGTGAGATTGCCGGTGCAGGAGTGAGTAGGCAGTCACAGATCCCGAGGAAAATAGTCGCGCCAGCGCTTGTCGACTGTTGTAGCTATGTCTCCGCGCACAACTAGTTCATCAGGAAAGCCGGGTTTCAGACGCGCATCGATCACAATTGGACCAGTGTATGAAAGGTGGTGACGGCGAACCTCTGTGCCCGCAGCATAGATATCACCGGCCGGCTCAAAACGTGTCCAGACGGACCAAAGAAACTCACTCGCGGAAAGGGCAACCGTAGCATCGTCATGCAAGATTATGAGTGGCCAGTCATGAAAAGCCTTTTCAGTCGCGAGTCTGGCCGCCTGCTCAGGGTCCTCTGTGTAACGCAGGCCCTCGACCACCAAACACCCCCCACAGAAGACCTGCGCCCGCGAAACGTCCCCTGCTGGTAACTCGCCACGAAACTCCCGCGGCAACTCGCGCACAGGCTCCCCAAGCCCAAGCATGATAGCCTTGCTCCCTTCGTTCACTTTGCCGCTTGTGTAATCGAGGGTGTCCATCGAAACATTCGAAAAAATAAAGAGATCCGTCTCCCAGCGCACCCGTGCCAACACGTGCTCAAAGAGCTTCGGAAAATCTCGCAACTCCTGAGGGGTGTCTGTGAGAAGGAGAAACTTAGTCAGGGAAAGTTGGCCTTCACCAAGGATGCGAAAACCTGAAACCAGAGCCTCGCGTGCATAACGTTCGCGGACGACAGCCGCACAAAGAGAATGGAACCCCGTCTCGCCGTAGGTCCAAAGGTCACGCACGCCAGGCATCACCAGAGGAAAGAGCGGTGACAGAAGTCGTTGCAAGTAGTCACCTATGAAAAAGTCCTCCTGTCGCGGCTTGCCCACGACAGTGGCGGGGTAGATTGCGTCGAAACGATGGAAGATGGCATCAACATGAAAAACGGGATAGTCATGCTGAAGTGAGTAGTAACCGTAATGATCGCCAAAGGGACCTTCAGCTTTTCTTTCATGCGGCGGAGCATGACCGACTATTGCAAATTCGGCTTCCGCTGCCAACCGATGACCGTCCTCGCTCAGCGGATTCTGGGCCATCCAGAGTTTGTGCCCAGCAAGTAGCGAGGCGAGAATCAGTTCCGGTACATCCTCGGGCAGTGGTGCTATGGCGGAAAGGATCAGCGCGGGTGGACCGCCAAGGAAGACGGTAACCGGCAGAGGTTCACCCAAAACCTCGGCCTCCTTGTAATGAAAACCGCCGCCTTTCTGAATCTGCCAATGCAAACCGGCCGTACGATCGTTATAGACCTGCATTCGATAGATGCCCAGGTTGTGCTTTTTTGTATGCGGATTCTCCGTGTAGACCAAAGGCAATGTAATGAAGGGGCCTCCGTCTTCCTGCCAAGTGGTGAGTACCGGCAGATCGCGCAGCCGGGGCGGCTGTTGGTGGACATCAGCAACCGGGGCTCGGAGAGCTTTGCGCGTGCCCAATTTCAGCAAGTCGAACACGAGCGAACGATGCCTCCAGAGTTCCCGGGGACGCGGTGGTAGCAACAACTCGACCATCTCGACCAACTCCCGAACCAGCGCTTCGGGGCGTGGGCCAAAAGCGAGATCTATTCGCCGTTCCGTGCCAAACAGATTCGTAACTACCGGATACTTGCTTCCCTTTACGTTTTTGAACAGAAGGGCCGGGCCACCCTGCTCAATCACCCGCCGGTGGATCTCTGCTAATTCAAGATAAGGATCAACTTCGGCTTCAACTCTTATGAGGTTCTTTTCGCGGGCAAGCAGGTCGAGGAATGTACGCAGGTTTCGATTCATCGGGAGTCTTGAGGCTACAGCAGGCGGTCTCCGAGGTCATCCGGGCAGGCTCAAGAGACAATGGATATCGTTCGCCGTTTGGTCCTTAGTCACTGCTCTAGCGGTCCGCGAGTCATGGTGTTGTCTGCTCGACCTTGCCAATAGTACGAGGGCGACTTGGCCCTGGAGTTTCCCCTTCAGCCTGGGCCAACCGGCGCTCAATCTTCTCGGTCGCAATCTCGGCAGCGGCCGCCACGCCGGGTTCAAAACGCGTGAGAAAGGGTTTTATTCTCTCGAGTGACTCTGCATCTCCAAACCTCCCGAGCGCCTCGAGCAAACCCTCGAGGATTCGTGGCCGGGTGCGTTCCTGATCGAGAAAGGGATAAAGCTGAGCCGGACTATCGAGCTGAGCCAGGTAGCCAATTGCCTGTTGTTGCCGTCCGGAATCAAGCTCGCGAACGATCTTGAACAAGGATGCACTACGACCAATGCGATACAGCGCCCACTCGAGCGCCAGTCGCACGTTCTTGTTCTTCTCTTGAAGGTAATAACCTTCAATCACCATTTTTTGATCCACTGCAGTCAGTCGTGCCAGCGCTTCGGCCGCCTGCTGACGAACGCGCGGATCACGGTTGCCGAGATCGCGAGCGTAGGGCGCCGAGTCCGAGCGCGCGTCGATCAGTGTTGGAGTCGCCCCGGTCTGCGCAGCCGTGGTGCTAAAGGGCTGGAAGGTCAAGGCGAGAAATAGTGCTGAACCCATCAATATCTGTTTTCTCATAAAGTAAACCTCAACGTCTTTCGTTTGGGAATCTATTGAGACGCGCTTGTGGGCGCACGTCGCAATTGACCACTATTCAAATCGAGTTCGCCTAGCGGAATCACTTCGATCTCTTTGTATTGCTTGCTCAACTCAGGCAGGAAAGCCTTTGCGTTGCCAACGATGATAATGTTTGTGCCGCCGGCATCGAGCCTTGATGCGGCAAACTTACGCACATCGTCCGCCGTTACCGCCTGCACACTACCGATGTAGCGGTTGATTTCGTCAAGACTGAGATCGTGAAGCGCCAGGGCCGCGACCTGCGCCACGATGCCATTGACCGTCTCGAGATTTCTGGAGAAGCCCCCCATGAGGACCGCTTTACGAGGGACAAGCTCGGCATCCGGGAGAGGCGCAGTGGCCAGCCGGCTGACTTCCCCGATTAAGAGGGATGCGACCTCAGCCCCCGATTCGTTCTTAGTCTGTGCAGACGCTGCAAAGGGACCAACGTGGCGTCGTGTCTCGAGCGTACTCCCTGCGCCGTAGCTCAACCCACGCTTGATGCGGATCTCCTGATTCAACCGGCCCGAATATCCACTCAGAACTGAGTTAGCGACGATCCCTGAGTAATAGTCAGGATGCCGGCGGTTGATGCCAGTGCGAGCGACTACTACAGCAGCCTGGCCCGCGTCCGGTTTGTCCACCACGACTACCCGGGCCTTATTGGTTGTCTCGGCCTTTGCAGAACCCGAAGAGGCTGCCGGCAAAGCCGTAGCAGGCTTCTTCCAATCCCCAAAGAATTTCTCGGCAAGGCTGAACGCATCTTTGGCTTTGATATCGCCGCCAAAAACGAGAATTGCGTTATCGGGACGATAATAGGCGGCGTGCAATTTGACGATATCACCTCGAGTTATCTTCGCGAGGGACTCGCTGGTCCCGCTTAGCGGATGCCCGTAAGGGGCATCGCCAAAAACCACACGCGCTGCCACATACCGCGCGATCGATCCGGGGTTTCCCATTTCCAGCGTGATATTGTCCAGATACTGCTGGCGCAATCGCTCGAGCTCCTCCTCATGAAACGTCGGGCGACGCACGATATCAGCGAGTATCTCCATCGCGGGTGCAATCTTTGAAGATAAGACATTGAGGCTCGCTCTCGAAGAATCCCATCCCGCGCCTGAATCGAGCGACCCCCCAAGCGCCTCGATGGCTTCAGCAATGTCAGGTGCGCTGCGCTTCTCTGTGCCCTTGGTGAGTAGGCCTGCCGTCAAGTCGGCCAAACCTGACAGTCCATCAGGATCGATCTCGCCACCGTTCCTGATCACAACCTGGGCGGCAACCAGAGGAGAGTTGGGACGCTCGACTACAATCACTCGCAAGCCGTTAGCAAGTGTGGACTCGACAGGTTTTGGAAATTCAACCGATCTGGGAGGAGCAGGTGGTGGAGGCGTGGCCTTAGGTTGAGCTGTCTGTGCGGCTATCGTCGTCGATCCCAACAACATCAGGAGAAGAGCCGAGATAAGGTTAAGGCTTCTCATTGTGCACGTCCTCCCGTCGTACTGTGTTGCCCTGTTTGATGAGTTCCGGTTTTCTCAGCCGCAGGCTTCTCAGTTCTGGCTGATTCGGGAAGGTAATGGAGGACCAGACGATTCTCATCCATGAAGTACTTCTTCATCACGCGCTGCACGTCGGCCGCAGTGACGGCTTGCAGTCTGGCGAGATCGGTGTTGACGCGATTCGGATCACCAAACAAGACTGCCGCCTCACCCAAGGCCAGCGCCTTGCCATTACTGGTTTCTCGCTCCCGCACCTGATTCGTAATAATCTGGTTTTTTGCTTTCTCCAACTCAGCCGCGCTGACTGGGGCGTCCTGCATCTTCTTGATCTCAGCCAACAGGGCACGCTCGGCCTCCTCAGGTTTCTTGTCACTGGCAAGAATTGCTCCCAGAACAAAGAGTCCGAGGTCTTCTCGCGGATCACTCTGGCCAAAAGCTTCCTGAGCAATCTGCTGCTCGTAAACCAGGGAATGATAAAGGCGCGAAGAGTCTCCCGAGGAAAGTATCGCTTCGGCGACCTTAAGCGCATCGGCGTCGGGATCGGACTTGGCGGGCGTCAGATAAGTCATCGCCACAGCGGGCAAAGGCACGTTTTGTCCGTATTCGACGAACCGTTTCTCGGCTGATCGTGAAGGTTCCTTAACTGTGACCCGCGGAAGTGGACGGTCGGGCTTCGGAATCGGTCCGAAGTATTTATCGACCCACGCATCGAGCTGCTTCTGATCGAAATCACCAACGACAACGAGCGTTACGTTGTCGGGACGATAAAAGGTGGCGTGGAACTCTCGCACATCTGCAAGCGATGCTGCGTCAAGGTCCTCGATGCTGCCGATGCCGGGCCTTTGATAAGGATGCTTTGTGAAAGATTTCTGCTCAATCAAGTAAAAGAGCCGACCGTAAGGTGGCGCGAGAATCCGTTGGCGAAACTCTTCCTTAACAACGTCGCGCTCGGATTTGAAGTTCTGATCGTCAATGTTCAGTCCAGACAGGCGATCAGCCTCGGCCCAGAGAAGAGTTTCCAGGTAATTGGATGGAACCACTTCGAAGTATACGGTTACATCGTCGGCAGTGAAGGCGTTGTTGAATCCCCCGACGTCTTCAGTTAACCGGTCTATCATCTCCGAGGGCATGTTCCGGGTTGACTTGAACATGATGTGCTCAAAAAGGTGAGCAAAGCCACTACGACCGGTCGGATCGTCCTTGGACCCAACGTGATACCAGACCTGAATCGCCACTGTTGGACTGGAATGATCTGCGGCGCTCAATAACCGCAGCCCGTTATCAAGTTTGCGTTCCCGAAAATTAAGTCGCGGCGTGGCGACCTGCGCCGCAGATTCGGGCAGCAGGGATGGCGCCAGCAGCAAAGCGAGAAAGAGCGCGCACAGAGTTATTGGTTTCCGATGCATCGTCAATTGCTCCAAAGCGGTCGAATATTTGATCAAAAGCTTGGTTGATCGGCCCTTCGATGATCAAGATTTAAACGGATGTTGCTTTTGTCCACGTGGAACACACAATCGCGAGACCATCCATTAAAAGGCAGGATTGGGTCCACCCTAGTCCATATCCAAGGGGTTGCGATACGGTTTGTCCTTGTCCTTCTCGGCCCGCTTCATCGCCTCCTGAAACTTCTCTTCAAGAATGCGGTCACGGTCTTTCATTGAACTGAGTTCCTGCGCGAATATCTGCTCGCGCATCTGCTTCTGTTTGTCCAGTCCCTTGACCATTTCATCAAATGAAGCAAGTGGCTTCGCCTTCTCTTCGTGCGAAATAAGCGCGCCCGTATGCGAATCGACGGTCAGGGTTGCCTCACAACAAGGACAAATGATCGTGTAACGGGAGGGATCTGCCATTTCATAACTCCTGGAATTTTAATAATCGCATAAGAGTATAACATCGCGTTGCTGTCGCGTTGAGCGCAGGGCACCCACTTCCCTACAGGTGACGCGGGTAAAGAAACAAAAAGGGCAGCCACCGAGGTGACTACCCTTTGAGAATTTACTTAATAAGTGAGCTATGGGGTGATGGCATCCTTGACTGCGCTCCCCGCCTTTTTCGCCCCTTTAACGGTCTTCTCGCCTACTTTCTTGGCCCCTTTAACGGTCTTCTCGCCAACTGTCTTGGCTCCTTCTACCGTCTTATCGCCAACTGTCTTGGCTCCTTCAACGGTTTTTTCACCAACTGTTCGCGCCCCTTCTCCAACCGCTTCGACGCCACTCTGAGTTGCGTCAGCCGCGTCTTCCGCTTTGTCAGCTACAAACCCCGCAGCGTCCGCGATAGCGTCCCCAGTGGCATCCAGCGCATTCTCGACGGCGCCGACCTCCTTTTCTTCGCCACTGGGCGAATAAGCTCTCACGGTACTCCGGCCGTCGCGTGTGGTCACCACAACGCGTGATACCCTGGGATTATCTCGAAAAACTCTTGTCTCAGTCCTGACTCCGTCGGCGTCCGTTGTAGTTGTTATTTCGGAATTATCTGGTCCTGGGCGCGACACCATTTCGGCATTCACATTTGGGTCAGTGGTTGCGGTCTCCTGAGTACTGCATGCAGCACCTGCGAAGCCGGCCAAAAATACGGTTATGAAAACGGCCCAAACTTTCTTATTCACTGATCAGGTCCTCCTTACATTTGAATGATCGTCATAATGGGGGCAAGCAACGTGCCAAGAGGGCACAACAAGAGTCACAACTCACGGGTATTTCATGACATGGCTCCTAGCCTGGCCTGCATCTTAAGAGCCGTCGACCAATGACCTCACGAGATGATACGTTTCTCAGCCGCTCGGTTTATGCACTATCCGTGCCACTAGTGTACGATCGAGTAGCGTCAGCGTTCACTTACAGTACAGGGATGGAACGTAAAAAACTATCCCTTGGACTGCGAGTTTTGGCGCCAAGCGTGCGACGAATGCAGTACTATTGTAGCGTATCCCAGGGGGCGTCTATTGACTTTCGTCATAATTTCATTTAGAAGCACCTTACCGGTTGCTGGGAGCGGGGTCGCTCCCGAAGAATAGTCTTAAGGTTCCGCTCGTTTGGGTCTCATTTACACTTTCATGCTCGGAAATAGCTGGTGCAGCCAGAAGATTCCGCTACTATTCGGTTGATTACAAACACCACCTTCCAAGGAGCGTTCGACATGCGCAGAGTCTTTCTCGTCGCAATATTTATGTTGTTTCTGGTCGGCGCACTGCTGCCCGCTCAAGACAGCTATTCCGTCAAAGCCGTTTCCGATGGTGAGCGGCTCGCTATGTTCACTAAACCTTCTGTAGTCCGCATCATCGACGGGGTTGCCGGTCAGTACGTCTATCAACCTCCGGACTCGCAGAGCAGAGTTTACGATGTCTCCTCGGTTTCCCTTGGCTCGGGATTCTTTATCGACTCGAACGGCTATATTGCGACTAATGCTCACGTCGTAAGCACCTTCCATGAAGGAGAAGACAAAGCGCGGGAACAACTTTTCGTGCGACTGGTGCACTCGATTGCGCGCGACCTGGGAAGAGATCCGCGCTCCTTCAGCCGCGAGAACATTCAATTCATCGCGCAGAACAGCTCACTCCGCGCCATTCGCATGTTTCATCACGTCATAATTCCCGACGGTAGCGCCTATGAATTCGAGATCAAACAATATGGCGCTCCCGTGGGCCAGGGTAAAGACGTGGCCGTCATCAAAATTGAAGTAAAGAACGCCCCGGTACTGGTAATGGGCGACTCTGATAAAGTGCAACTTCAGGATCATATAACGGTGGTCGGCTATCCGGGTGCTGCCGACACCTTCAACAGTGGGGTACTCGATAGCCGTTCGGCGCTCGAGGCCTCCATCACTGACGGCAAAATCTCGGCCCGCAAACGGTCCGCCAGCGGCGCCCCGATCTTACAGGTAAGCGCCCCGGCCACCCACGGTAACTCAGGTGGACCAGTGCTTACTGATGGCTCGGAAGTTATCGGGCTCCTGACTTTCGGCGGCGACCGTGTGAATGGGCAGGAAGTCTCCGGCTTTGCGTTTGCCGTACCATCGAGCACGGTAATGGAGTTCGTTAAGGCGGCAGGCGTCAGCAACCAACTAGGACCCGCTGACAGGGCTTATCGCGAAGGGCTCGAACTTTACTGGCAAGAGCGTTACTCCAGCGCCATGCCTAAGTTCGAGGAGGTCAAACGCTTATGGCCTCACCATTCCGAAGTCAATTTATTACTGCAAAGTAGTCAGCAGGCGATTACGGAGGGCAAAGATAAGAGCGGCATCTCGAGTTGGTGGATTATCGGAATAGTGGTTGCGGCGATCGCATTCCTGTTATTCATCATCATTCTGGGGTTGGCAATCTTCCTGATCGCGCGCAAAAGGCGAAAGAAGGACGCAAAGATGCCAGCCGGCGTTGGAGCCCCGGCAACATCGTCCTCATCGAGTTCCAATTCAGACGGCAAAAAGCCTTCACCGACATATTCACCTTCGCCGCCTTCACCTGTACCGGCTTCGTACTCGCCATCGCCGATCGCCCCCAAGGCAGCCGCGTTGGATCCGAAGTCACCACTGGCGACTATTGCGGGAGATAGCGCCTTAACAGTTGACCTATCACAGACAATAGCTTTGACTCCCGATCCCGACACAGCTCCTATCAGCTATGGCGCAATCAAATTTGTTTCTGGCTCTCTTGCCGGACAAGAGTTCGAAATAAAAACCGAGGGGACATGTATTGGTCGAGATAGTTCGCAAGCTGAGATTGTGATTGCCGACCCGCGCATCTCCAAGCGTCATGTCTGGATCGGAGTGCGCGATGGACACGTGACGGTTGCGGACCAGGGCTCGCGCAATGGGACCTTCGTCAATGATCCGAAGTCGCCGCGCGTTACCGAAAGGCCAATCAAGCCCGGAGACACTGTCATTCTTGGTGAATCCGAAGTAGCCCGCTTCGAGTACGTGAAGTGAGCTGTTACCCGGCGTCCAGAATCTCTCGAATCTTTCTCGCCACAGCAGCCGCGTCAAAGGGCTTCTGAATGAACGCGAGTCTGTCATCCAGCAGGCCATGACGCACGATCGCGTCGTCTGTGTATCCCGACATATAGAGCACCTTCATAGCGGGCCTGATGGGCGCCAAGCTTTCAGCCAGTTCCCGTCCGCTCACGTGTGGCATAACGACATCCGTAATTAATAGCGCGATCTCGCCCTCGTACTCTCGGGCGATCTTTTGCGCAGGGTCTGCTTGCCAATCTTCAGCGCTTCCTGAAGCAGGGTGATCCCGTCCATCTCCGGCATCATCAGGTCCGTGAGCAGTACGTCAAAATTGTGCCTTTGAAGATCTTGTAAGGCGAGCTTGCTCGAGGTGTACCCAGTCACATCATAGCCCTGGGTGGCAAGGCGTCGACAAGGACTGTTTTCAGGTCATTTTCATCGTCGACGACGATAATCTTTCCAACGGGCGCATTCGCGCCGGCACGCTCATCCAGTTCTACGACGTGATCATTCATGATAGATCACCAATCGGTAAGACTAATTGTGCCGATTCTCAACTGGCTTGCGATTCTTCCAGAACTTCTGGACGGAATCCTTTTGACGCTTGGTATCTCTTAGTCAGAAGTTTCGCAAAAAGTTCGTGCGTGCGATCTGGGCAGTGCGGTTTGTACGGGCGCATAAAACTTAGAACCAGGGCATTATAAACTGCCCGAGCGAGCGGTGATGCAAAGTTACGATATCTCGCAGCCTTTGTCAGGAAAAAACGACTCGAGAGACTCGCTACCTCAAGCCGCGTAGGAAGGAAATCGGGTTACCGAGCCTATATTGTGTCGCTTGATCATGCGGTCCAGTGTCTTCCGATCGATTCCCAGCAGCCGTGCAGCAGCCTGTTTATTTCCTTTAGTATGGATCAATACGCGACGCACATACCGGCCTTCAACTTCCGCAAGTGAAGTCCACTCTTCCGTTTTGTCAGACGTTGGTTTCTCGGCTTCTGCATCCGAAGTCGTACTTTCCCGATATTCGCGGACACGATCCGGGAGGTCCTGAGGCCGCACGGTGCCATCACACATTGCCGCGGCGCGGACGACTGCATTCTCAAGCTCGCGAATATTTCCGGGCCAGTTGTAACGCTCGAGCAGTTCCAGGGCCTCAGATGAGAAAGCCACTGTCGGGTTGAGCGAAAAGACCCGCTCGGCAAAGCTCTTCGCCAGTGGAAGAATGTCCTCTCGTCTCTCACGGAGCGGTGGAAGAACAATCGAAACAGCGTTAAGCCGATAGAAAAGGTCCTCGCGAAATCTTCCGGCAGCCACTTCACTCTCGACATCGCGGTTGCTGGCGGCAATCACGCGCACGTCAACTTCCTGCGTTCGATTTGAACCGACGCGCCTGATCTCACCTTCCTGCAGTGCGCGAAGAAGCTTCACTTGAAAGGCCGCCGTGGTTTCAGTTATCTCGTCAAGAAAGACCGTACCGCCATCCGCTTCCTCCCAGAGGCCGAGGCGGTCCCGATCCGCTCCGGTAAACGATCCTCTCATGTGACCAAAGAGTTCCGACTCAATCAACTCGGCCGGTATGGCCCCACAATTAACAGCGACAAAGGCCTTATCGCGACGTTGGCTGCGTCTATGCAGCGCAGACGCCACTACTTCTTTACCTGTGCCTGACTCTCCAGTAAGCAGCACGGGAAGATTAGTCGAGGCAACACGACCCACCTGCTTCATGACTTCGATAAAGGCGGCACTGCGTCCTACCAGATGAATGTCAGATTCATAAAGGGAGGTCGGCCCCTGGTGCGAAACGAGCCGGTGATGAGGCCGGATTGCCAGCCGCTCGGACATAGCGCGAGACAGCGAATGCAGTTCGTCTGCGCCAAAAGGCTTCAATAAGTAGTCATAAGCTCCAAAGGCGGTGGCATCAAGAGCTCCAGCGGCAGTCCCGTGTCCAGTCATCAAGACCACCTTCGTATGCGGAAGTTCATCCTTGAACCGCCGTAATACGCTAAAACCGTCTGCACCACCAAGCATTACATCACAGAACACAACCGCCCACTCCCGATCACGCAACATTTCGAATGCATGTTCGGCAGAATCGGCTTCGCTCACCTGCCAGCCGTCGTCCTCGAGCACCGCGCGCACGAAGTTTCGCACCTGAGCTTCGTCATCGATTACCAGCGCTTCCACTTTGGCACCCTTTCGTCGGAGGAGGTTCCGCTCAGCTTTTCAATGCCCGGGAACTTCTGTTCGATCCCTGAGCTCTGCCGAATCTTGCGGTGGTGGAGCGAAAAAGCCAGCGCAAGTCGGGCTAAACCGTTCATCTCAAACAAGTGAAACCGGCAGATCGCGACCGCAATGGGTAGCCAACAGTGTCGAGACCGCGTCTACCGCGAGTGGCCGGCTGAAGAAGAATCCCTGGATCTCATCACATCTGAGTAATCGCAACAGTTGCAACTGTTCCTGCGTCTCGACACCTTCAGCCACCACGTTTAGCCGCAGATTGTGAGCCAGAGTAATGATGGCCATTACCATGGCGGCGTCGTCGGGATCGGAGGGTGCTTCGCGGACGAAGGATCGATCAACCTTCAGCGTGTCAATCGGCAAACGCTTCAAATAACTTAAGGAAGAAAAGCCAGTTCCAAAATCATCGATCGTGATTCTAACCCCCATCGCCTTCAATCCGTTAAGCACATCTATCGCGAACTCGGCGTTACCCATCACCGAGCTTTCAGTAAGCTCTAACTCAAGGTATTGGGGGGGCAGCCCGGTCTCCTCAAGTATGCGTACGACCATTCCGAGAATGTCCTGATGCTGAAACTGGCGGGCCGATAAGTTAACAGCCACATGCATGGGCGGCCAACCCTCATCCTGCCATTGCTTGTTTTGCCGGCAGGCTTCTCGAAGAACCCATTCACCAATCGGGACAATCAAGCCGGTGTCTTCAGCGAGCGGAATGAATTCCGCCGGTGAGACCAGACCAAGTTGGGGATGCTGCCAGCGCACTAGCGCTTCGACGCCTGTAATCCGCAGTGATTCACTTTTCGCTCGCGGTTGATAATGAACTGTAAACTCCTCGTTCTCGATCGCCTGTCGTAGGCTGGTTTCGAGCGCCAAGCGCTTGGCAGCCAGCGAATGCATGTCAGCGGTAAAGAACTGATAAGTGTTTCCCCCAAGTTTCCTTGCCCGATAGAGGGCGGCGCCGGCGTTCTGCAACAGACTCGGTGTGTCTTCGGCATCCACGGGATAGAGACTTATTCCGATACTTGCCGTTGCGTAAAGCTCGTGCCCGTTAAGACTGAACGAAGGTTTCAAGACCTCAGAGATTGCCCCAATTACCTCGCCTACTTCCGCGGCGTCCCGAACACTTGGCAAGAGGACGGCGAATTCATCGCCGCCAAATCTGGCTACCGTAGCGCTTTCACTGACGCAGCCTCGCAACCGGCTCCCCATCTCCTTGAGCAACATGTCTCCTGGTTCATGGCCGAGCGAATCATTGACCTTCTTCACCTGGTCTACTACGACGAAAAGAATTCCGAGTGTTTGCCCTCCCCGGCGGGCCACCGCCATTGCCTGCCGCAGTCGATCTTCGAAAAGGACGCGGTTTGGCAGATCCGTTAAGGTGTCGTAATAGGCCAGTCGATTTACTTCGGCTGTTCGCTGTCGCAAAAGCGATTCGAGTTGCTCTTCGTAGCGGCGTTTCTCAACCAACAATTGATGATGCTGAAGCGCTCGTTCGACAGCCGCTTCAACGTGGCGGACATCGAGCGGCTTCGTGATGTAATCAAATGCTCCAACTCGCATAGCCTGAATCGCCGTTTCAATGCCGTGCTGGCCGCTAATCATCACTACGACGGTGTCAGGGGAGATGGACCGAACATGCGGGACCAGGTCTAATCCGCTCATGTCGCCCATGTTGATATCGCTAATCACAAGATCAAAGCTCTCCTTGCCGAGAGCGTTAAGTGCGTCCTCTGTGGAACTGACGTCATGGCAAGTGTAACAACTCGCCAACAGCTCGAGGAGCAAACGCCGGACCTGATCCTCATCGTCAATTATTAAGACCCGGGGCTTTACAGTCCCATTAGTGTGGTAACTCATAAACTATGATCAGCTGCCCTCAAGGATTCACAAAGTCGCAAATTCTCGAACCAGTGCGGTGTTCTTTACAGGGAAATAGCTCAGGGAATCGGGAAGGTGCGAGCATTCGATGAACTCAGGAACACCGCAATTGGAGATTCAATTCAACACAACTTCTAGCCTTCTGAAGAAGGGTGCCGATCTCGCCCCAGAAACGGCACCCTCCAACACGCGCCGGCAGGCCGCCTGCGCGAAACCACGAAATCTAACGCTCGCGGAATACCAAGTCCCTGCTTTCTCCGGTAATGCGGTGGATCTGATCGCAAATCGGTCCCCACAGTTGGTCAGTTGGGACGATTGCATGCCGAATCGCCTCTGATCGGAGTGCAGCCGGGATGGTCTCTGAGGAGGTGAGTCGTTGAGGATCTTGTACACAGCTCTTTCTCAGTTGGGTGGAATACCTATTTTCTATGAGACTTCGCTCATTGTCCCCAGGCGCAAAAGCCACCGTACATTCAATGTTAATCCCTTCAAACCACGTCGCCCTTGAAAAGGTTAGCCAACCAAACGTTTGGAAAACCCTTGACCTCAGTTATCCGACGTAAAAGCCTGTGGGAGTCGCACAATATTGTCTGACACCTGCCCACAATCTATGCAAGATCGTCAAATCTCGCAATCGGGAAAATCCTGAGATCTCGTCAGTATATCTACTTAGGTCAGGCCACTAATATAAAGTCAGACGGCAGGTTCCTCGCGTATCCAAGAATACTGACAGGCAGATTCTACTTGCTGAGCAGCGTTACCTCAAGCTTTAAGATCACATGCACCTTTCTCTCTAAGGCTTCAACTTGGAGGGCACTGCGATGCAAAACAGCAAATGTATTCCACAGGTTTAGGGCTGCTCTTCTTCTTGAGCGGTTGATTCCTTGGGGTGGTGTGAAAATGCGGTCTCCTCGTCGGATTTTTTCTGCGGCAGACGCTCTCCAGATGCACCGCTCACAGGACTGGTAGCGGGAATTGGATCAAAGCCGTGACGTGATGAATCAAGCTTTTGTGCCCCTGATCGTTTGCCCTGTTTCTGAGATTTTTGTTCACTCATGAAGTACTTCCCCCTTTGAAAAGTTTCTAACAAACTCTACCATCCGTCCCTGAATGATGCACGTTGTCGCCACGAGCCCTTGAACCTCACGGAATCAGAAGTATTTTTCCAGACGTCTTTCTCCCTTCAAGATCCCGATGTGCTGACTGGGTCTCCCCCAGAGCGTAGGTACCATGGATGCTAAGCTTCAACCTTCCGGCCATAATCATCTGAAATACATCGCCGGCGCGCCATTCCAGTTTCTCGCGCGTTGCCGTGTAGTGAGCCAGCGTGGGCCGTGTCAAAAACAGAGATCCCTTTTGAGAAAGCAAAATCGGATCAAAGGGGGGAACGGGTCCGCTAGCGCCACCAAACAAAACAAGATAACCGCGCGGCCGTAACACATTCATATCCTTTGCGAAGGTGCTTTTCCCCACGCCATCATAGACCACGCCTACGCCTCGTCCGCCGGTAAGCCGCAACGTCTCACTTTCAAAGTCCTGCTCGATATAGTTAACAACTTCGTCAGCGCCGGCATCGCGTGCAAGTTTCGCCTTCGCTTCGCTGCCGACTGTGCCGATGACGCGAGCGCCGACGTTCTTTGCAATTTGGACCAACAGTAGCCCGACGCCGCCCGCTGCTGCATGGACCAAAGCCGTGTCTTTCCGTTTGAGCCTATAGGTGCTGTGGGAAAGGTAATGAGCCGTCATTCCCTGAAGCAGGGCCGCAGCCGCCTGATTAAAGTCCAGTTCCGCAGGGATCTCGACCAAGCGATCAGACTGCACCGCAGCATATTCAGCGTAAGCCCCCAACACACCCGTATATGCGACCCGGTCTCCACGCCGCACATTTTTGACGTCGGAACCAATCTCACTCACGACGCCCGCGGCCTCCTGACCATTAACAAATGGTAAGGGGGCCGGGTAGCGGCCCTCTCGCAGATAAATATCAATGAAGTTGACCCCGACGGCCTTGATTTCCACCAGAGCCTCATCTGATTTAGGTTCAGGCACAGGTAGATCGACAACCTCGAGGACCTCCGGCCCGCCCACTCTCGCTACCTGAATCGCTTTCATCCTGTCGTGCGACGCCGTGCCGCTCCTCCTTTACTGTATTTCAAATTCCAACAGTATACCGATCTCAATCTCAGAGTGTTATTCCCAGCTTTGCTTGGCCTGCGGTTCCCTTCTGCCAGAAACCTAAACTAGAATCTAGTCCTCAAGAAGGCAGCCCAAGTAAGCTCATGATCTTGCTTACTAATTCCCATTCTGTAAGGCGGGTCGGCGGTTTCCGCAAGTCCTCGCCCGTATGAATCAAGACAGGCGTGTGTTGGCGATGAGAGAGTAGGGCCGCGAGGGAGCAGAGATCCGCACAGCTAAGCCCTGAAAGTTCGTCGTCAAACAACAACAGGTCGTAGTGGATTTTACTCTGGACAAAAAGCCGGGCTTGCCACCCATCCGGACAGCGCACGACCTCGCACCCTTTTGGTCCAAGATTCTGTCTGAGCGACTCCAGCAGCGTGTGACTAACGCCGGCGTAAAGAATTCTGTAGCGATCTTGCGGCTGATTCTTGCGTGAGGAACTCATAAGGGCCTCCTGTGAGATAGCAGAGGGCAGTTGAGGATTATCAAAGGACGGTGGCTCTGGTATGCTGGACGCGTCCTAATCTTTGAAAAGTGTAACCGCCAAATGCGAAGCTCAGGCTCCCACCTATTAGAGTAATGAGCATCGTCGTTGAGCATGGAAGATTCATACTCACGGCGAACATCTGGCGAGAAAACAGTGTATCCCTATTTACGGATACACTCAATAGCGGCGGCACCTTCCTGTCGGGAGAATACTTCTGATGGGAAGAAGAGCGCGGTTGAAGCCGGCGCGCCTGGCTGAAAAGCTGTTGCAGATTCGGAGTTCGCTCGACCTCTCCCAGAGTCAATTGCTGCGGCGTCTCGGCTTCGACGAGGTCATCGACTACCGACGAATCTCTGAGTTCGAACTGGGGAGCACTGAGCCACCACTCCCGGTTCTGCTCGCATATGCGCGCCTGGTGAATGTGCAACTAGAGCAGCTTGTCGATGATGGGTTAGACCTCACAATCGGGACTGCCACCCGAAAACCTGTCCCGTCCAAAACGCGAAAGCGAAGAAGTAAAAAGCAGGGGCCGAGTTGATGCAAAACCCGCCAAAATTTTACCCTCTTTTGCTTTTCTTTAGTCGCCTGGCGTGATATTGTCTGCCTCGCTTGAAACCGTAACCTGAAGCGTCCAGTCGCCTGAGCCTCATCACGGAATGTTCAACTTGGACCTTGCAAGGCGCTGGACAAAGAGTTAACCGATAGTGCCGCCGTGGTACGAATGCAGTGCTGACCTCACATGCACCAGTCTGCGACCAAAATCCCGCAGCAATACCGCCTGAGATCAGCTTTCAGCGAACGCGTGCGACCCACCAGCCCACAGAAAGGTGATCAAAATGAGCGAAGTAAACCTAATTATTCTCGAACATACGCGCGCCACTCAAGGCGAAGTTCATGGCTCTGTTGTTGACGCTGTGATTGCGGCCCTCTCTGCCGAACCGGAAACAATTCCCGAGCTTGAAGCGGCCCTCGAGCGTTATCAGAAGCGATGCGATGGCGAAAACCACTTTGGGAGTTTTCATCACCGCCTTCCGACCCAAATTGATCTGCAACCCTGGGATGCCGGGGTCGTAATCGTAGATCTTGCAGCCCGAATCGTGGCCTCAGAATCGACCTACTCCGCGCCCTCTCACCAGGGTGAGGTGCGCTATCATGACGGTCATAAAGCTACCGAGGTACCGATCTATTACCGCGTGCCTGATGACTGGCTCTTTCTCTATTCAATCGATGAATACAGAGGGATAAGAAGTAAGAAGCTTCAGGAACGACTGGCCAATCCACCACTGGACATACATGCATTTCTGTACGGTCCAGCCCTTACAGAGTTTATTGTCACTGAGTGCCTGAACGCTCAGGTCTGCGCGCAACAAAGCTGCGCTGAGGGTGGCGCAGAAGTATTCAAACCAGGTTTCGCGAAGGCAATTGCCGCAATACACGCCGACTGGTTATTGACTCCCAGAGACGAGTTGCGAGGACAATCACCTCGCGAAGTTATGCTAGCTAAACGAGAGTTCATCGATTTTGATCTGCACACCCGGATGCTGCAATGGAGTTTTCTTGGCGAAGGACCACCGTGTCTCGCACCCGATTCATATGCTTTTCGATACGGGGGATGCGGCACGCATGAGTGGGTAGTCTATTACGACCTGCTCAGGCACCTGCTCGTCGAATCCTGGCACCAGGCCATGGAAATCAAGGAGATAGATCTCGCCAGGGAAATTAACCGTCTCGAAAAGAGCAAGAGCAGTTGGCTGGCTCTACCTCAGCTCGATCTGGACGGGAGAATCCCGTCCTTGATCATCGAGAACGAACGCCGGCGCCTGCCGATCGTCGTTAGCTCTCACGAAGTTCTTGACGAAGACTGTCCTCTGTGTCAGATGATCGCTGATGATTCCGAGATGGGCTTCGGCCCGACCTTCTGGCATCTCGATGGCTGCAACATGGATAATGAATTCGTGTTCTCTGTGTGCCGCACTCGCGAGGAATGGGAAGCTGAGCGCCTTAAGTGGGAGACACTTGCGCGTCGGACCGGTACTGAGGAAGACGTAGATCTAAATAAGCTGGGTGAACCCGCGCTCGTCGTCGATGAGCCAACCGTTCAATAATTGACCGAAGACATAGTACGACCTGAAAGAGGCGGTTGTTCGCCACCGCCTCTTTATGGTGGACTCTTTCCAGGTTAACGGCTGATAGATACGCCGTGACAGTTGCCCCATTCCTGCTCGATGTAGGTCAGTTTGTGCGCTGAGATGTTCGCAGAGCATTCCTGTAACGATCGGTGGATAAAATGAGCCAATCAGCAGTGGGAGGCAAAGATCGCCCCCTGTTTTGAATTCCCGGGAAGGAATTGACGGCGAGGCGGAGCGCCCCCTGAAACTCTCTGTTGCCCCTTTAACTCATTCCGTGTAATCTATGGTCCTCACCGTTGTAGGCCCCAACTAACAACCTGTTTGCCCGGAGGATTCGTGATGAAGCGATGTCCAGAGTGTGAATTTGTCTACGAGGATGAACAGCAAAGCTGCGATATGGATGGCGCAGAACTTGTCCATGACCTGCGCTTTCTCGCTGAGAATCTGTCGTCGCCTATCGATTTGAAATTTGCGCGGCCAACTGAACCGGAACTAAACAATGAGGCCACAAGCCTCCTTGTCATCAACAGTTCTCCGCCTCAAACACCACGTTACTGGCCCCGTTTGGGAGGGGTTGCTATTGCCGCTGCAGTTTTAAGCACGGCATTATCATTGGCCTACATTACTTCGACCCAGAGCCACGCCCCCTCGGATGGTCGAATCACCTTAACTGAGAACGCGAGGGAGTCTGCAAGCGCTACGACTGAACAAGTTGAGGAGCGAGCCCCCGCTGAGACATCCGCAATCCTTCCTGCGTCCGGCATAGAGGCCGCGGCCATTGATCCCGCCCAACCCCCAACCGGAACAGAGTCGCCCAAAGCAACACCAAGAGTTCAGAATTCGCAAGGCAGAAATGGACACCGCAATCACCGATCCGACAGCGGCGAGCCGACATCGACGAGCCGTTCAAAGATTGTGGGACCAGTGACTACCGTCACCACTGTGAGGATGACCGACAAAGGCGCCGCGATTTCCACGCGCTCAGACGGTTCCGCTCAAACAACATTAAGAGCGCCGTCAATCTCTGCGAAAAGTGCGCCGGCGCGAGCTGAAAATAGGGAATCCCGGGTTGGTTCTTTTCTTAGAACGGCAGGTCGGATCATCAAGAAGCCATTTAAATAAGACGCGGTCGTCTGTTTCAAAAATGCCCTTCCTTCGATATGTAATGTCGCGGAACTCTGCGGCTTATGCCGCAGGTAATCTCGTAAGAAAGTGTGCCGGATATTCGCGCCAAATCTTCGGCCGTAACAGTTAATGTCCGCGCTCCTCCCTCAGTGACACTGCCAAGTAGAGTTACCTCATCTCCCAACGCCACTCCCGCGACGCCAGTAACGTCAATCAGCGTCAGATCCATTGATATCCTGCCAATAACAGGCACGTACGAGCCACGCACAATCACATGCGCTCGGTTTGATAGTCCGCGCATATAGCCGTCGTGATATCCGATTGGAATGATAGCCACAAGCGTTTGACGTGAAGCTTCGAAGGTGCAACCGTACCCGACAGTCTCGCCCTGAGGCACCCACTTAAGCAGGGTGATTAGAGAACGAAGCGCCATCACCGGTTGTAACTGCGGCTGATCACCAGAGGTCATTAGGATGTCCCGCCAGAGGCCATAAAGGATACCGCCGGGACGTATCATGTTCCCCGACGCTTCCGGGCGAGCGTAAATGGCCGCCGAACTTGCCAGGTGATGATACTCGGGTTCAAAGCCTTGACTCCGAAAGATCTCGCTGATTTGGGCAAAGCGCTGAATCTGATTGCTGGTAAGCGGATCACATGAAGGATTCTCCGCAGCCGCAAAGTGAGTCATCAGTCCTGAAACCTTTATGTGCCGAAACCTTTTAAGCAAGGCTGCAAACTCTTTTACCTCATCAAACCGGACGCCGAGCCGGCCCATCCCTGTGTCGACCTTGACATGAATGGGAGCTACCAGCCCAGCTTCGCCTGCGGCGGTATCAAGCATAGCTGCCGTCTCGTGATTAGTAATAACCGGAACCAGGTTGTGTTGAATACAGGCGCCTGCCTGCCCCTGCCAGAAGCCGGCCAGGCAAAGAATTGGCTTGGTTATGCCCGCTTCTCTCAATTCGATTCCCTCTTCCGGTAAAGCCACGCCGAACCAATCAGCGCCTTCTCTCTCGAGCCGCCGCGAACACTGTATGGCGCCGTGTCCGTAAGCATCAGCTTTGACGACGGCCAACACTTTCACTTCTGGATCTACCCGGCTCTTAATTGTTCGGTAGTTTCTGGCAAGGGCATCGAGATCAATTTCAGCCCAGGTGGGACGTTGCGCGTCGATGGCGGGGGTTTCTTGCATGAAAGAGAATATATCGGGATCCGAACCGGCAACCAAATGACTAAAGAGGTGAAACTAAAACAGGCGTCTGGACCAACAGGTATTTTCGTCGCGGATGCTTTACGAAAAATAGACCAGCCATGACGAAGGCCTCGCGGGACCTTGGCAAAGATAAAAAACAGCTTGTTGGACCAGCCATACTTAGTGGACACGCCGGAATAATGCACGCAACAAGACACCGGTGAGCAGCACTCCGCATCCCGTTAGGATTATCGCGGTTGAGAGTGAGAACGCCAGCAAGGCGCACATTGCCATTCCCGTAACCGCGATGAAATAGGGGTAAAGCTTGGCCGCGCGCGGCAGTCGCAAGGCGGCCAGATTGGCGATTCCATAGTAAATGAGGATCGTGAACGCCGCCGCTGAAGCCACGCCTCTCAGGGTCCCGGTGGCCGTTACTATTACGGCAATAAATCCTATTACGAGCACCGCACGGCCGGGCACCCCGTAACGCGGGTGGACATACGCTAGGAATACCGGGAGATCTCGTCGCCGAGCCATCGCGAAAGCCATTCGACTCAGGCCCAGGAGTTGAGAAAGGATTACTCCGAGCATCGCTGTGACTCCCCCGATGGCAATCACTGTTGCAATCCAGGGCAACGTAAAAGTCTGGGCCGCCACGCCGAGTGGTGCGGAGGTAGCTGCTAACCGTGTTGCGCCAACAGTGCCAACCGCAACTCCTGCAACAGCGAAATAAAGGAGTGCAGAGGCCGCTAGCGTAATAATGATGGCCTTCGGAATGTTGGATTTGGGGTCGCGGACTTCTTCCCCCAGGGTTGCAATTCGAGCGTACCCTGTATATGCGAAGAAAAGGATGGCTGATGCTTCCAGAATCCCACGCCCGCCGGCTGGAGCAAATGGCTGGAAGTTCTCAAGTCTGATCAATTGTGCTCCTTTTATCACGAACAACAGAAGAGAAAGCAATGAGACGGACACAATTGCCAAATTGACGCGGCTGGTTTTGCGAACTCCAAAGTAGTTGATGGCGGTGAAGACTACTATCGACCCTACCGCCACGGCACGCGGCGGTAGACCAGGAACAAGCATCTCGAGATAGCCGGCCAGTCCCAGAGCAACGGTGCCGGCCGCCGAGATCTTGCTAGCGAGAAACATCCAGCCGGCAATGAAACCTAACCACGGATTGAGAAGACGGTATCCATATTCATAAGTTCCACCGGACTGGGGAAAGTTGGCCGCAAGTTCAGCCGAACTCAAAGCGTTTGCAGAAGCTGCCACAGCGGCAATTAGGAGTCCAATCAAAAAAGCTGGCCCAGCCACTCCGGCAGCCACGCCTGTGACGACAAAGATCCCTGCCCCGACAATGGCGCCGAAGCCGACTCCAACGGCATCAAGGAGTCCCAGTTCCCGACGTAGGCGAAGTTTCTCATCCACCCCGGAAGCAGGGTCAAGCATTTCCGGCTCATCGCTTTTCATTTTCGACAAGGCTTAATATGCCGTTGTGGCCCAATAGCAGCTTCACCTATGATCGCTACCGGGTTCCTCGCCGCTTCGAAAGGATGGCGTCCAGCGATAAGGAGCCTCCGCCAACAACAAATAGGAAAGTTGAGCCCAACAACATTGACCAGTCGGTGCGTGCCTCGTGGGCCATCCCCCAGAATCCATAATAAGGAACCTTACGAAGACTAAAACCCCAGAAGCCTTCTCCAATGAGGATCGGGACCTTTGTAGCAACGATCGCCACTAGCATGATGATAATCAACGGAACTACCGCCAGTCGCGTGAACAATCCCATCAAGACAAGAGTTCCGCAAACCGTTTCCACTGCACCGACGAAAGGCCCCATCATCTCCGGATTGGGAATACCAATCCTGGCAAAGCGACCTGCGCCCACTTCCCCGGGAAAGAGAAACTTCTGGATGCCTTCCACAAGGAAGACTGAGCCAACCATCAGGCGAATGAGAATTACGGCGGACGAAGCCTGCGTCGAGATGAGCTTCTCAAAGAAAGTCATATCATGTCCTCTGTTATCGCATCTCTCGATAAGACACTAACAAATGGTATGGTTGGGACCAACGAAGAGCTCAGTACACTATTCTCGAAACAGGTTATCAAAACGCATGCTTGAGGGTGTAAAGCGTAGTGAAATTGTGCCGGTAGGGCCGTTCCGCTGTTTGGCGAGGATGATTTCGGCAATGTTCTTCTGATCTTCGGGCATGCTGTCTCGTTCTTCCGGCGTCTTGTACTGCTCTTCGCGATAAATGAACGCCACCACGTCGGCATCCTGCTCAAGAGCGCCAGACTCACGCAGATCAGCGAGTTGCGGTCGATGATCTGAGCGTGATTCAGGCGCCCGCGAAAGCTGCGACAGCGCCACCAAAGGCACATTTAACTCCTTGGCCAGACCTTTCAACTCGCGAGAGATCTGCGACACCTCTTGTTGTCTTGACTCAACTCGCCGCGCCGGACCCGACATCAACTGCAAATAATCCACGATGATCAGATCGAGCTGTTTCTGCTCCGCAGCCAGTCGTCGCGCTTTCGCTCGCATTTCGAGCACGCTGATACCCGGAGTGTCATCAAGGTAAATTTTCGTTTCCGCGAGGACACCCAATGATTTTGCAATCTGCGCCCATTCTGGACGAGTAAGAAAGCCGTTGCGGAATCGCTGCGCGTCGATATTGCCCTGCGAGCAGAGCATGCGCATGACCAGCGCTTCTTTCGACATTTCGAGAGAGAAGACGCCGACCACAGCCCCGGTGTTGATTGCCGCGTTTTCCGCCAGCATCATCGCAAAACTCGTCTTTCCCATCGAGGGACGGGCCGCAACAATAATCAAGTCGGCGCGCTGTAAACCGGACGTCATTTTATCCAGATCGCTGAACCCAGTGGTTAGTCCCGTCAGGACCGCAGCCCGGCCTTCCATCTCCTGTACTTTTTCGAGCAATTGCTCGGCGACGGGTTTGACATGCACAAAGCCCTGTCGGATACGTTCGTCGGCGAGTTCAAAGATTGCCTGTTCTGCATGATCTAGGATCACTTCCGGCTCATCTTCACCCTCGAGGGCCTCCTGAGTGATTTTGTTAGCCGCCTTGATCAGTTGACGCAGCATCGACTTGCCGCGAACGACCTTTGCGTAATGTGAAATATTAGTCGAGCGAGGCAATCCATAGGTCAGATTGGTGATAAAGCTGATCCCGCCAACTGACTCGAGCGCGTTCTCCTTTTTCAATTCTTCGCCTATCAGGATCGGATTGATCTCGGCGCCTCTTTCGAAAAGCGCGATCATTGCGATAAAGATCCGGCGATGAGAAGGAACGTAAAAATCTTCTGCTTTGAGTAGTTCGATCGCCTGGCTGATGAGACCGTTGTCGATGATCACACCACCCAGAATAGCGCGCTCAGCTTCAGAGCTATTTGGTAGGGAACGCTCGAGTGGTTGATCGCGGATGGGATCAGGGGATGCCATAGAAGGACAAAAAAGCCCCAAGGAAACAGAACGACGCCGCAAGTTCTGAACTCACAGCGTCGAGACTATACTACAGTGCGTCGGGAGCCGCACCCGTTCTTGAGTTTTAAGTTGAACGGGCAAGGACCCAGCGCAATGTTTAGGGTTCTTCGCTTTCCCCCTCCGGCTGTTCCGGTTCATCTTCCTTCATGTGACCGACGATAACTTCACCTTCGGAAGCGATATTGATTTGCAGATCAATCGTCACGTGACGATGCAGGCGCACGGGCACCGAGAACTCACCCGTCCGTTTCAGCGGCTCGCGAAGATGAATTCGATGACGGTCGATTTCATAACCCTGGTTCTTCAATGCCTCCGCTATATCCATGGAAGTCACAGAACCATAAAGGGCGCCTTGTTCACCAGCTTTCCGCTCAAAATTCAAGACAAGCGATCGCATCTGTTCCGCCTGCGCTTCCGCGGTTGAGCGTTCATTAGCCTCTTTCTTGAGCAGGGCAGCGCGTTCCTGTTCGATCTGTTTGACGTTACTCGCGGTAGCTTCGACGGCGAGCTTGCGCGGCAAGAGATAGTTGCGAGCGTATCCAGCTCTTACTCTCACAATCTCGCCGCGCGCGCCGAGATCGTCGACGTCTTCGCGAAGCAGAATCTTCGTGTGTGCCATTGCCAATCCTTTCCCTTAATCCGTTGTGTAAGGCAGCAGCGCGATGTTGCGTGCCCGCTTAATTGCCTCAGCCAGCATCCGCTGATGCGAGGCACAATTGCCTGAGATTCGACGCGGCAGAATCTTGCCCCGTTCCGGGATATAGTTTTGCAGCAATCGCACATCCTTAAAATCGATCAGGTCCACCTTTTCACTACAGAAGCGGCACACTCGCCTGCGGTGCATACGTCGTCCACCCCGCCCCCCTGAAGGTCTTCCGCGGTCATCGTCTTCATAGCCGCGTGACCTGTCTTCATAATTACTCGACATAATTCTCCTCTAAGTCGTAAGCCCTAACATTTGTTGACGGTCAATTCGATGATCAGCTTTACCGGGCATCGTAGCTATCTTCGGCCTCAGATTCAGTGGCGGCGCCGGCTCCATGGCCCTGACTGTGTCGCGAGACAGGTCGTTTCGCGGCTTTGCGAGTGCGCCGTCCTTTGAGCTTATCGGCTCGCCGCCGATCAAGATCCACCCGTACAGTCAGGTAACGGATGATCTGATCATTGACGCGCATTCTCCGTTCCAGTTCCGCTATTTCGCGGCCGGAACCTTCGATTTCAAGAAGGACGAAGTAGCCTTCGGTCTTATGAAGAATCTCATAAGCCAACTGCCGCCTGCCCATATTTTCCTCTTTCGTCACGACCCCGCCCTGATCCGAAATAATCTGTTTGAAGGTCTCAGTGAGGCGGTTGACCTCTTCATCGTCCACACTCGGATCGACGATAAACATGACTTCATACTGTCTTTTTACTTCCAAAATCATCCTCCTTTTGGATGTCAAGCCTCATCGATTCGATGAAGCAAGAAGGCTTTTAACTTCAATGCTGCGAGTGGTAATTCCACGCGCAATCCAACAACTCAGTTAAATCGGGACATTGCTTTGAGGACGCCCTCTCGCAATAAAACGCGGATAGCTTCGGCGCTCTCGTCCAAAACAGTTTGAACTTCCGGCCTGGCTGCACGTGGGAACGAGTCAAGCACAAAACGCTTCGCCTCTGAGATCGTGTGCTCTGGCTGAATACCGATTCGCAGACGCACAAACTCGTTCGTTCCAATCTCCTCAATGATGGACTTCAACCCGTTATGCCCTCCAGCCGAACCACGAGATCGAATCCTTATTTTCCCAAAAGGAAGCGCCAGGTCGTCTGATATGACCACGAGCCTCTCCCCGGGTTCGTGGATGTTATGCTTTGACAGGAGGCGCCTCACTGCTTCACCACTAAGGTTCATGTATGTCTGCGGTTTTACGAGCTTGACCTGCTCGCCCTCAATCTCCCCACGTCCCACCAGGGAATGGCATTCGCGGCGCGAAACTTGAACGCCACTGTCCCGGGCAAGTTTATCAATCAGCATGAATCCGAGATTATGTCGCGACCACTCATACTCTCTGCCCGGATTGCCGAGTCCCACAATGAGACGCATGATCTTGCGGACCGTCGACTGGCGCGGCTACTCTTCCACCGCCTCCTCGTCCTTCTTACCCTTACCGATGACCTCAGGTTCTGCGACCTCCTCAACTTCGACCTCAGGCTCCGCCACTTCTTCACGAATGATACCGACCGTGGCTATAACAGAATCCGGCGGTTCGAGAATCTCGATGTTTGCCCCCACCGGAATATCCGAAACATGGAGCACGTCGTGAACGCCGAGTTGAGAGACATCGACCTCGAGAGCATCCGGAATCTCGCGGGGTTCACACCGGATCTCGATTTCACGAACTATCTGCTCGAGATTACCTCCCTCATCACGGACGCCCACAGGTTCCCCGATCAAATGCAATGGAACGGTGACTTCGATCTTTTGACCGCGTACGAGGCGCTGAAAGTCGGCATGAATTAGCCGCCCACGCACCGGATCGATCTGGCGGTCGGAGAACATCACCTCACTCGCCCCAACACCATCGATATCGATAGTAATAATTGAGTTTCTACCTGCTTCTGATCGCAGAATCGCCGCAAGTTCGGTCAGGGGAGCTACTGCCGCCACAGTTTCCATACCCCCACCATAAACGACCACCGGGACCAGCCCTGCCCGGCGAGCCCGACGAGCGTCGTTCTTGCCACGTCCTTCACGCAGCTTGGCGCGGACGGTAATCTCTTTGTGCTCTGCCATTACATACTCCTCTTCATACACACGTTCAGCGATCAACAGAGCGCTCTGATTAACGCTGCCGGATTTGCGATTTAGTGCCACCGGCTTTTATGGCCGGCTGCTCAAATCGCAAATCAGCAATCGCAAATCAAAAATCCTCAGTTGACCGCTGATGGTCTTCTACTTAAGCCATCAGTGTTTGCCCTTCATACGAAGAGCGAGGAGACGCTCGTCTCCTCGTGGATCGACTTGATCGCTTTCGCCAGAAGCGGCGCTATACTTAGTACCTTAATCTTTCCTAACTCACAAGCTGAGTTTCTTAACGGAATCGTGTTCGTCACGATTATCTGCTCTATATCTGACTGGGCCAGTTGTTCCACTGCGCGTCCAGACAAAACCGGGTGTGTGAAACAGGCATGAATCCTCTCCGCTCCGGCTTCTTTCAAGGCCCGCGCAACCTTAGTCAACGACCCTCCTGTATCGCACATGTCGTCAACGATCAGACAATTGCGGCCCCGCACATCGCCCACGACGTTCATGACTTCAACCGTATTAGCCTTTTCGCGCCTCTTATCGCAAAGAGCCAGTTCCGCCTCCAGACGCTTTGCGTATGCCCGAGCTCGTTCGGCGCCACCGGTATCCGGCGCAACCACCGTGAGATTGTTCAGCGGGTTCTCCTGGTAGTAACCAATCATCACCGGGGCTGAGTAAAGGTGGTCAACGGGAATATCAAAGAAGCCTTGAATCTGGGCCGCGTGCAGATCCATCGTCAGCAGACGATCAGCGCCTGCCACAGTAATCAGATTGGCAACAAGCTTCGCCGAAATCGGGACCCGTGGTCGATCCTTCTTGTCCGAACGCGCATATCCATAGTAGGGAACCACCGCTGTTATGCGTTCGGCAGATGATCGACGGAACGCATCGAGCATCACCAGCAGCTCCATCAGGTGCGCGTCTGTGGGCGGACAGGTGGGTTGTAAAATAAACACGTCGCCGCCACGAACGTTTTCATCAATCTGGAAATTAAACTCTCCATCTGAGAATCGGTCCGTGAAAGCCCGCCCCATGTCACAACCCAGTTGGCGGCAAATCTCTTCCGCCAGTTTTGGGTTCGCATTTCCGGAAAAGATCTTAATACCGCCGGTAGTGCTCATAAGCAGAATTTGGCTGGGGCGGGAGGATTCGAACCTACGAATGCCGGTTCCAAAGACCGGTGCCTTACCACTTGGCTACGCCCCAGTATTAGAATCGATGTCAAAAGAGCGTAAGAGCGAAGTGCCCCACGGGCTCAACGCAAGTAAGTATTCCTCGCGTGACAAGGTCGCACACGGAAAAATCTGCCAATCAGGTTCCCACAATGCCCATTGCTGGGCACGTTGTTGAGCTTCCAGGTTTTCAAAGATACCAAACACGCTTGAGCCACTGCCAGCCAACAAAACGGCCTTTGCGCCTGCCTTGACAAGAGAACTACTGGCCCGCTCGATTTCTGGCTCAATATCAAAGATCACCCTTTGGAAATCATTATGAAGATACTCACTCTTCAACCACTGATCACTATCGAGAGAATTAGCCGCCACGTGGGAACTAGAGAGAATAGATTCCGTGCGATTGCTTGTCAAGGTAGGAGAATCGAGCGCTCCGTAAGCCTCCACCGTTGAAACTCCCACACTCGGCGTGACGACTAACAACGGCTGCTCAGGAATGTCCGGTAGACGAGTGATCGACGTCCCTGTGCCCTTCGCCAGCGCACGGCCGCCATGAAAGAAGAATGGCACATCTGCCCCGAGGGTGGACCCGATTTCCTCAAGCTCGACACTCGTGATTTCAGTCTTCCATAGTCGAGCCAAACCGATGAGGGCAACGGCGGCATTTGCTGATGCTCCTCCAAGCCCTGCTCGCGAGGGAATCCCCTTGTCGAGGTAAATGCGCACACCACAGGTTACGCCTTTACGTGACTGAAGCGCCCGAGCCGCGCGAACGATCAGGTTGCTATCGTCTGTGGGGATACCAGGCTTATCGCAAACGAGAGTAATGTCACTGCTCTGGATGGACTCAAAACGAAGCGTGTCCTGCAATGAAATCGTCTGCAGAACTGTTTCAACCTCATGATAGCCGTCGGAGCGTTTACCAAGGACGCGGAGGCTCCAATTGATCTTTGCAAAGGCGGGAAGGCTGAATTGCGGCGCAAACACGTTCGGCGGTTCTTTGTCCATAAGACGCAAGCCGCCAGTCTGTGGGAAGATTATGGCGTCAGGCGCGTGATGAATATCTGAGTTAAGTAAACGCGACCATCTGCTGCGACGTAACTACCGATTGCCACTCCCTGGAATGCTCTGTCGAGAATGTTCGCGCGATGGCCTGGAGAGATCATCCACCTGTCTACAGCAAATGACCCTGGGTCGCTGTACCCTTGATTATAAGCGATGTTCTCTGCAAGTACTCGCCAACCCCGAAGTCCAGCAGTGCGGGCGCGATCTTTTAGACGCATGCCAGCAGGTGTTTCATGTCCGAAGTAGCCGAGCCGCGCCATACTCTCGGAGTGTCTGCGTGCCATTAGGCAGAGCTCGGGGTCCCACATTAGTGGCGCAAGCCCGTTTTTTGCCCTGACCGCATTCGTGGCATCAAAAGCTCTTCGTTCGATCGAGTTCGCATCAGCAAGGCCGGAACGTATCACAGGCTTTGCACTGGTCTTTGCGTTTGGCGTCAGCGTATCGATTCTGCGTGACCGAGGCGCATCTTCAGTCGATCCCAAAGTCGAAATAAGGCGGGCGACCGGGCGGGGTTGAACTTCTTGAGCGATGAGGGTATCGCTGCCTCCCAGCACAAAAAGGCTGGTTACTAACGTCAGTTTAAGAACAGATCTGAACTGAAACGGGGGTCGAATGGGCATAATCTAAAGTTAACCGCTGATTGCGGTTTCGCTGCGAGAGCGACTTGGCCGTGAGGCGTGCTGTTTAAATCGGTAGAACTTAGCCGGGGCCGGCAAAGTCAGGAAACCTTGCAAAGACTAGCAGACCATTAAACTGAGATCAACAAAATAACTTCATGCCGAAGGTGGGTCGGTCTGGGTGAATTGCTCCAAGGCACGCTTCCAGGAGCGCCGAACGGGATAGCAGTAGAGAAGGATAGCGAAAGAGACAAGCCCGGCCCCATAGGTGTAAAACTCATTACCGGTCATTAGTGTTGCTGTGAATCCCATAATCAGGGTTACAGCGCCCAAGAGGGCTACCAGAAAGGTCGTCCGCTGGAGCGTTTGAAGCAAGCCCAAAGCGCCCTGAAGAGCGCCAATGTCTTGTAAGCGCATGGTTGAGAATCTGGTTCGCCGGAGAGCGACTGCGCCCAACCCGAAGATCAGAATCGTAATACGTAGGGCAATGTCCAAAGACGGGTTGTTCTGTTCAACCAGAAATCCTTTAGAGAAATAAGCCACGATGCATAACAGAACCGTGAGCACGATAAGCGCCAGAACAGTGGTGGCCGCGGCCTTGTGACGCCGGATAAACTCAGCCTCGATATTTGCAGCCGCTTGGTTGGATGGCGCCACGTGATTTCCTTGACCGGGTAGATATGATGGAATTGCTCCGTAAACATACCAGCGTAATTAATCCAATTCAAATAACAAACCGGCCTGCGATCCTTGGATCACAGGCCGGCACCGATCTCCATAGCGGAGGCTTTAATTAAGGTCTACTCCCGGAAGTTGCGCCGGTTCTATTTGCAGCAGCACCAGGCTGCGTAGAACCCTGAGTTGGACCTTGTTGTGAACCCTGGTCCACGGTAGTGGGTGTCTGAGGGGTAGTAGTTGCAGGTAACTGCCCGTTGTGCTTTAACGCCTCATCAATAAGATCTGAACCTTCCTTTCCATCCTTACTGATCAGAATTCCATTCTTGCTTACGGTGACATCGGCCCTGCCTGTCACCTGCTGCATCAAATTTCCCATGAATGTGGGACGGTCGGGTCGGGCTGCATTCAACTTGTCTGGATCGGGTTCGGGAATTGGCAACCCGATAATTTCCAATTGTTCTCGGGCCTTTTCGGAATACTCACTATTCGGATGTTCCCGCAGCAATTGTTGATAAAACTTCGCGGCTTCGTCGGGCTCCTCCTCATGCTGATAAGTGGTAGCGAGTCGGAAGAGCACTTCATCCATGTAAGAGAAACTAGGATATTTCTCTACTATCTCCTTAAAGCGGGACTGAGCGCCCTTGAGCCCGCCCTTGCCCTGCTCGAAGCGGGCCTTGTAGTAGAAGTTGCCAATCTGGAGGTGATGCATTGCCAGATTTTCCTGCACCTCTTTCAAGCGCTGCTCAACTTCGGGTCGTAATTTTGTCTGCGGATGTTGTTGCAGCAGTGCCTTCAACCGTTGTTCGGCTTTTCGCGCCGGCGTGATCTCGCGATCCGGGAGTCCCATCTGTCGCATCTCGGCTTCAGCAACCTTCAACATAGCGTTTGGCGCAAGCGGATCGGTTGGAAAGAAGGTTAACCAGTCCTGATAGGCCTGGGCCGCCTGGATCAGGGCGCTCGTTGATCCTTCGAGATAAAAAGAATCTGCTATTGCTAACTTAGCAAGTGGCAAGAATGGTGAATCAGGATAGGTATTGATGATAGTTGTGAAAAGCAGTCTTCCAGTTTCGTGACTTCCCTTTCGAACCTCCCGAGCCGCTTCTTCAAACAGAACGCGGTCCCGGCCGGGCGCGATTGCACCAGTCAGTTCTTCATACTTATCGTCACCGCCGCCACCAAGAAGTCCAAAGAACCGGCCTTTCTTCTTCTTCTTTTTTGGTGTGATTCTCGCGGTCGCGCCACTTCCCACAGTCCGTTCACTGGCCGTCGCTTGCAAGCCTGCTTGTACTCTTGCGTCTATATCAGTGACTGAGGTCTCGAGCCGATCCAGTATTGTTGTATCGTAACGTTCGGAACGCTCCTGCTTGGCCCGGATCTCGCTTACCTCAGAAAGGATTGAGCCGACCTCTTTATCCAGTCCCCTGAGTCTTTCCCGAGGGTCGTCGGCCGAACGTTTCTCCTTATCTGTAGCCTCCATCGAAGAGATTGCGCTATTTAGTGAACGGCGCATCGCCTCAAGCTTGGACCGCATAATTTCCAAACGCTGCATGGCTGAATGCTCGCTTTGAGCGCTACCGCCTCCCTGGGCAATAGCCGCGTCAGTAACACCCAAAGCCAACGCCCCGCATAGTGCAAAAGCAGCAACAAAGCGAAAACTCATACTCGATACCTCCAAAGAATCCAACCTACGCTTCAGCATAACTTTGCTGAAGAAAATACGTCCTTAGACCCACTCGACTGTGGCTTCTCGTAGCTCTCGTACCGCAGCCTCGGCATCATCGGTCCCAAAGATCGCCGAGCCGGCGACGATTATTTCGGCTCCCGCAGCCACTACCTCCGCGATATTCTCCCGATCTATACCACCATCGATCTCGATGCGTGTGGACAGACCACGTTCGTCGATCATCCTGCGCAGCCGGCGAACCTTATCTATTGCGGTCGGAATGAATTCCTGTCCGCCGAACCCGGGATTAACGGACATTACCAACACATAATCGGCAAACGGCAGCGCTTCTTCAAGTTGACTAATGGGTGTTGCCGGATTAACAACCACTCCGGCGAGCGCCCCCGCCGCCTTGATTCCCATCAAGGTGCGATGGATGTGAGCATCTGCTTCGATATGTATTGAGACCATCTGCGCACCGGCAGAAACAAACTGCTCGGCATATCTGCCGGGTTCCGAGATCATGAGGTGAGCATCAATGGGCAAAACCGTCGAACGTGAAATTGATCGAACAACAGGCAGGCCGACTGTGATATTCGGAACAAAATGTCCGTCCATCACATCAACATGGAGAAGAGCGGCGCCACCACGTTCGACAGCTTGAACTTGCTCGCCCAGTTTCGAGAA
Source organism: Pyrinomonadaceae bacterium (assembly GCA_035512935.1). GTDB lineage: Bacteria > Acidobacteriota > Blastocatellia > Pyrinomonadales > Pyrinomonadaceae > PSRF01. The sequence continues at coordinate 37,855 of DATKDA010000151.1, forward strand.
ATCTGCCGAAAGTATTGACGGCGCTATAGCTATTGTTCTACTGCTATTGACCATTCGCTGACCAGCATGAGTCGGGTCTGTTTTCCGATCAAGATCCTCAGCGATCTTACCTGTCGGGATTTCTTGTTGCAGAGGGTCTGGGCATTGGGCGCCTGCTCGAATTCTGATTTGATTCTGAGCCCACCCTGCTGCGATTAGCGTTTACCTTTTCTTCCCCCGCATCCTCTTTGCGATTGCTGCTCGAGTCAAGCCGATTAACATTACGATTTACGGCGGCACTGTTTGTATTCCTGTTGGCGTTGGCGTTGGCGTTCGCGTTTTCGTTTGCGTTCCGGTTCACCGGTCTTGTGCGCCTTGGTTTCTCTTCGGGAGCGGTATTTCGATTCTCGACCGCCCGTTCTTCAGCCGCCTTCTCATCCGTGGTTTCCGCCTCTGAGCGTTCGCCTTCCTTCGCTGCACGACTCACGTCCAGCGCCACAGTTTGTCCTACCTTGACAACCTCACCGGCCCTTGGCAGCTGAAACATGACAGTATTCGGACTGGCTTGATTGCTAGGTCGGGTTGCGCGCACGCGATAGTTCAGGCCGGCTTCGCCTAAAACCTTTTCAGCTTCAAACCGGTCCTTGCCAATGACCTCTGGTACTTTGACCTCGGGGCTCAGCAGTGAAAGATAGACTGTGCCGGCGAGACCGAATAAGAAAGCCACAGCGATCGCAATCACGATCCCCAGCCTTCTCAGCGCGGAAAACACTTGCATTCCCAGACTCAACGAACTCAGTTCTTTCTCCGGGCTTAGCTAATACCAGCAAAAAAAAACCCAAGTTCCGAAGTCTAGCACCCTGACTTCACGAGTCGCAAGCACGCTACTTACGTTGAAATCCCGCAATGAAAAAACCATCTGCACCGTCTCGGTGCGGCCATGTTCGTGCTTCCCCTGATTTCGTGAACAACTCGGAGTTCAAAGGCAACGCAAGGGGACTAAAATCGGAATTATCCGCAGAAAACGCTGCTACAACGTCTTCGTTCTCCTCAGGTTCCAGCGAGCAGGTTGAATATATAAGGCGCCCCCCGGGTATTACTGCGCTTGCTGCATTGAAAAGTAGCTGTTGTTGCTGCGCTGAAAGGTCCTGTATGTCCCCGGCTGAGATGCGCCAACGTATTTCAGGGTTGCGTCTCAGAGTCCCCGTGCCGGAGCATGGCGCATCGACCAATACACGGGCAAAGCTCGCCTCCTGAAAGGGTAACGGGCTCCGACCATCAACAGCCACTGCTACGATATTGCTAAGGCCCTGTAGATCAGCGTTAGCGATAACGCTCCTGAGACGCTGCGTGCGAAAGTCGGTAGCAACAACCAGATCTGCTTCATTCAGCCGGCTTGCAATCAGCGAGGTTTTACCGCCGGGGGCTGCACATAGATCCAGCACTCTTTGTCCGGATTTTAGGCCCAAGGCATCGACAACCATCTGCGAGGACTCGTCTTGCATATAGACAAGACCTTCTCGAGCCAGATCAAGCAGCAAGGTCGTCACTCCATTTATTCGCCAGGCCCCGGTTGCTAAGTTCGAGCGCGTTAGTTCCGCGCCGGCTGAACGGAGCTGGTCCAAAACCGTTCGTTCTTCAATCCGGCTCGTAACCACACGAAAAGCAGTCGGTGGCGCTTCATTATTTGCGCTCGCAATCTTTTCAGTTTGAGAAAAGCCAAATGCAGCCGCCCATTTGGCTATCAGCCAAGGCGGGTGCGATGTCTCTACAGCCAAACGAGCGAGGGGATCTGCAACGGCGTCGGTGGGGTCGTAATCAGGCTCTCGGGTCGCGCGGCGAAGCACTGCGTTTACGAATGCTCTTGCTGAACTGAGACCCGAGACTTGCACCAGATTGACCGATTCATTTACCGCAGCAGACGCAGGCACTCGAGAGAGGAATCGCAGTTGATACAGCGCGAGTCGAAGGGCGATACGGACGGGAGGATCAAGACTGGTTACATGCCGATCCGAGTAGTGCTCTATTAGATGGTCCAGCCACAGTTGGCGACGCAAGACGCCCAGCACCAGTTCATGGCAGAGACCTCGATCTTTCGGCTGAAGGGTTGGTGCTTTGGCTGCGAGCAAGATCGAGGCATAGGCGCCCTCTTCGACACGCAGGAGAGTCTCAAAAGCAGCCTGGCGAGCCGGCGCTATGGAGACCGGCTTTCGCCGACCCCTCTGACTCCGAAAGTTCTTGTTCATCAACCCGGGTCCTAGTTCTGTCCGAGCCTTTCTCCGACCTTCACAAGTGTGCCGTTCAAAAAGTCACGGACGTTCAAGCGACGTTTTGCTTCGGGTTGGACCTCGAGCAGATGCAAGGCTGTCTGTTGACCACAACTCACGACGATCTCGTCTTTTTTAACGAGCAGCACCTCGCCGGGTTGGGCATGGCCCGTATCGCTTGGGCGCGCAAGAGCGCTCCAAACGATTAGCCGCTGGGAGCGAAACGAAGTGTGCGCATTCGGCCAGGGCTGAAACCCACGTACCGCACGCTCGATCGCATACGCGTCGTCTTTCCAACGGATCGCGCCATCCTCGCGGGTGAGCATTGGGGCCAAAGTCGCGTCCCGATCATGTTGAGGCCGAGGTGTAATCATGTCCAACTGCTCAAGTGTCTCAATCAGCAGGTCACCGCCCATCAGACCCAGCCTTGCAGTTAACTCAGGGGCTGTCTCTCTTTCTCCAATGCGCGTTTTTCGTTGCAGCAGTATAGGTCCTGTGTCGAGGCTTTCCTCCATGAACATTGTCGTGACCCCGGTATAACTTTCACCGTTCACGATGGCCCAGTTGACTGGAGCGGCGCCACGATAGAGCGGCAAGAGAGAGAAATGAACGTTGATACAGCCACGCTGTGGGGCACGCAAGAAATCCGCCGGAAGAATCTTGCCGTAAGCGACCACCACGGCTACATCGGCGTCATGTGAAGCAAAAAGGGAGCGTACTTCTTCAGGCTTTAGCCGGGCTGGTTGATGAACGGTCAGCCCCTTTGAAAGCGCAAATTGTTTTACCGGAGGAGCCAGTACTCTATATCCGCGCCCCGAAGCTTTGTCGGGCTGGGTCCAGACCGCAACCACTTCATGGCCCTCCTCAAGACAGCTCCGCAGCGTAGGTAAAGCTGCGTCTGGAGTTCCCATAAAAACTATTCTCATAGCTGCTGTAAATGGGGACAGGTGACAGTCTCAATGTACTGTCACCTGTCTAATGCGTTAGCGAGTGAGCCACTATGTTGTGGTACCCAGATCGGCCTTCCGGCTCTGGCTCGCCCCTTGTTTTTCCGAGCTAAGCTTTGCCTGCAAGAAAAGCAGAAGATAGTCTCTACCACCGGCTTTTGAATCGGTGCCCGACATGTTGAATCCCCCGAAAGGATGCACACCGACAAGAGCTCCGGTACATTTACGATTCAAGTAAAGGTTGCCAACATGAAACTCCTGACGCGCTCGGTCGAGTTTCTCCTGATCAGCGCTGTACACCGCTCCGGTCAACCCAAACTGTGTCCCGTTAGCTATCGCGAGCGCGTGATCAAAATTGTCAGCTTTTACTACAGCCAGGACCGGACCGAAGATCTCTTCCTGCTCGATAGTTGAGCCGGGCGTCACATCAGCGATGATGGTTGGTTCAATAAAGAAACCCTGTTCACCATCCGAGCCACCACCGGCCACGAGGCGACCGCCCTCGGCCTTACCTTTTTCGATGTAATCATTGATCGACTTAAACGCCTTTTCATTGATAACAGCGCTCATCCCCGTGGATTGATCAACCGGATTACCTACCCTGATCTTCTCAGTCCCAGCCACGATCTTGTCCACCATCGAGTCGTACACTTTCGCATCAATTATGGCTCGTGAGCAGGCCGAGCATTTCTGCCCCTGAAAACCAAAGGCTGACTGAACTACGCCTGTCGCCGCCTCATCGAGATTCGCGTCGTCCGCCACAATAATGGCGTCCTTGCCACCCATTTCAGCTACGACGCGTTTGATCCAGAGTTGACCGTCGTGGACCTTCGCGGCGCGCTCGTTTATCCGCAGACCGATCTCTTTCGAGCCGGTAAAAGCGATGTACCGAATCAACGGATGGTCGACGATAGTGTCGCCAACCTCGGCTCCTGATCCCGTTATGAAATTAACGACGCCGGCAGGTAAGCCCGCTTCTTCAAGGATCTCAAAGAATTTGTAGGCAATGGTCGGTGAGTCGGAAGACGGCTTTAACACAACTGTGTTGCCGGTAACCCAGGAAGCTACAGTCATGCCGGCCATGATGGCGAGCGGAAAATTCCAGGGTGGAATAATTGCCCCCACACCGAGTGGTATGTATTCAAGCCGGTTCTCTTCCCCTTGAATCTGTGTGAGCGGTTGGGGCGCCGCATAGCGAAGCATCTCTCGTCCATAAAACTCGCAGAAATCGATTGCTTCTGCCGTGTCACCGTCAGCTTCAGCCCAGGGCTTCCCCACTTCATAGACCATCCAGGCAGACATTTCATGCTTGCGCTCCCGCAGTAGTGCCGCGACTCGAAACAGCAGATCCGCTCGCTCGCCGGCTGGAGTATTTTTCCAGGTTTGGAAAGCTTTAGCCGCACTCTCTACCGCACGACTTGCCTGTTCTTTTGTTGCTCTCTGAAAACGGCCGACTACCTGAGCACGATTAGCTGGATTAATGCTGTCAAACTTCTTGTCGCCTGTAATTCGCTCGCCACCAATCACCAATGGGTACTCGCGCCCCAACTCGCTTTCAACCTTCGCGAGGGCAGCCCGCATGGCCTGACTATTCTCTTCCTTACTGAAATCAGTAAAGGGTTCATTGCGGAATTCGCTCGGCATACACTCTCTCCGTATTTTAGGTTTTCCAGATACTATCATAAGCAAAATGGAAACGCGGCCGCCCGTCAGGGTCGACCGCGTACCGTTTTTCCCAGAATGTAGTTTCGGCGAGCAATCCGCTCAGGACCATTCTCCGGACTTTTGAAGCTTTCGGATCTTTCGTTTCACCAGCTCCCGTTTAAGCGGACTCATCTTATCAATGAAAACAATCCCATCGCAGTGGTCCGTCTCATGCAGCATACAGCGAGCGGTCAGATCCATCCCGTCCAATTCAAACCAGTTTCCGTTCAAGTCTTGCGCTCGCACAATCGCTCTCAAACTACGCTCAACCGGAAAAAAGATCCCGGGAAACGAAAGGCATCCCTCTTCACCATTCTGCCGTCCCTCAACGCGAAGGACCTCAGGATTGATCATTACGATGCGCTGCTCAGGGTCCTTGCCACCGGAACAGTCCATGACAAACAGACGCTTCGGTACGCCCACCTGGACGGCCGCGAGGCCCACACCAGGCGCCGAATACATCGTTTCAAACATGTTGCCGACCAACTGCTTAAGCTGGTCGTCAAACTCGATGACTGGATCACCCGGAGTGTCCAACACGGGATCCGGCCAGGTTACGATCTTTAGTAATCCCATTCTCTCTACCACAACTGGCTTCGACAAAGGGTCTTCGATGCCAATTTTACGATGAACGCTGCTTTCCGCCTAATTCGCAGACAACGCTAAAATCTGCCAATGATCGCATTTGAACGCTTCAATAACCCCGAAGTTGTTCCCGATAGCCCTCGAAGTTACGCCGCATCTCTCCCAGGCTATCACCACCAAACTTTTCTCGCATCGCGCCAGCGAGAACCAGGGCGACCATTGCTTCCCCAATAACTCCGGCTGCCGGTACCGCAGTGATGTCCGAGCGTTCAAATGCCGCCAACTCTTCGAGCTTCGTATCAATATCCACTGAACGCAGCGGGCGTCGCAGCGTTGACAGGGGTTTGAGATGACCTTGGATACGTAACTCTTCTCCGTTTGTGATGCCGCCCTCCAGTCCTCCAGCTCGGTTTGTCTCCCTTATAAACTCTTTACTTTCAACATTATAGGCAATCTCGTCGTGGACCTCTGAACCTGGCAGACTACTTGCTTCAGCGCCGGCTCCGATAGCTACAGCCTTGACGGCAGGAATTGACATGACCGCCTGCGCTAGAAGGCCGTCGAGTTTCAGATCCCATGAAGTATGAGAGCCAAGTCCGGGCACTAGACCTCTTGTTACCACCTCGAAGATTCCACCGACCGTATCTCCGGCTTCGCGCTTTGCGTCAATTAATTCAATCATGCTTTGTTGTGCCTCGTGATCGGCGCAGCGCAAGGGCGCATCTTCGGCAATACCGGCGATCTCGTTCCAAGTAAGGGCGAGCGGCTGTCTGGGAATACCTCCCAATTGGACCACATGACTGCGAATTTCAACCCCAAACCCAGACAAAAGCTGTTTTGCAAGAGAACCACAGGCAACGCGTGCGGCTGTCTCACGGGCTGACGCACGTTCAAGAATGTTTCGGAGATCCCGGGTTGCATATTTTAAGCCGCCGGGGAGATCTGCATGCCCTGGGCGAGGCCGCTTCACACGGCGGGACTTTTCAGGTGGAAGGTCCCGGGCATCGAGCGCCATTACTTCGGTCCAATTGGCCCAATCCCTGTTGTCAATCATCAACGCTACAGGAGAACCGAGCGTAAGGCCGTGACGCACACCGCTAAGAATCTCCGCGTGGTCCTGCTCGATCTTCATCCTGCCACCGCGTCCGTATCCCCATTGGCGTCTCTTAAGATCGCGATCAATTAACTCAAGGTCTATCGGCACGCCTGCAGGCATGCCTTCCATGATGGCCACAAGTGCGCGACCGTGTGATTCTCCGGCGGTAGTGAATCTAATCATTGTTCTTTCGGTTAAAGTAACGAACAGACTACAAGCCCAGCAGCTCTTCTGAAAACATATTACCGCGGCCCAGAATGGCTGCCGGATCAAAAGCTCGCTTCAGTTCTGCCATCTCTCGCAAGTGTCCCTTTCCGTAGAGTATTTCCAGGTACTGACGCTTGAGCTTACCAATTCCATGTTCTGCCGAAACTGTCCCACCGACCGCTACTGCACGGTCTATAAACGTGAGATATAACTCCCGCGCCTTCGCCGCTTCGGTATCGTCACGCGGCAGCATATTCACATGAACATGGTTGTCGCCGATATGCCCAAAGATCACATATTGAAGATCGCTCGCTCGCAGAGTTTCCTCATAAAACCGCAACATCCCGGGAAATGCCTCGTCCGGAACTGCCATATCAGTCGATACTTTGCGCTGTCCCTGGCGAGCGAGCCACTCATTAACCAATGCCGGCAGCGCATGACGAAACTCTCGCAGTCTCTCCTGGTCGTTTTCATTCGCTGCAAACCACGATTCTTCAGTTAGTGCGCCATGACTCTCCAACAATGAGAGCCAGTGGTCCATCAGGACATCCTCAGTTGTATCAGAGGTCTCTTGCTCAAAGAAGACGGCCCCGGTCGCGGCTGCCGGAATTTCAGAATACTTTTTATGTAAAAATCTCAGCGACTCATTGTCGAAGTATTCCAAAGCACGGGCATCGATTGCCCCTTCTTTCTGCTGAACTCTGGTTTCAAGAGATCGTTCGCGAGCTTCCTGTACAAATGCCAGGAGATCCTCTTCTGATCTAAAGAAGACGATGCCGCTGATCAAGCCTTCTGGTCGCGGCAGCAAAGTCACTTCGACCTCGGTTATCACCCCCAGCGTCCCCTCACTACCGATGAAGAGATCGATCAGGTCCAATTCGGTGGACACATAGTAACCCGACGCATGCTTGCGGGTTTGGGGCATCCGGTAAGTTGGCAAGCGAGCTTGAATAGTTCTTCCTTCAGTCACCGGCAGACTAAAGTGTCCATTTTTATCGGCCAGGATTTCATTGCGTTGAATATTAAGCAGATCACCCGTGGGTAGCGCCACTTGTAACCCTCGAACGTAGTCGCGCGTTGGCCCATACTTAAACGTGCGGGCGCCGGAGGCATTCGTCGCAACCGTAGCGCCAAGAAAACAGCTTCGCTCCGTGGGATCTGGTGGATACAACAAACCTTCGGCGGCAACCAGCCTTTCAAAGTCAGCGAGAACAATTCCGGTCTGAGCAATGGCGTATCCGCCTTCCGGATCCCGGACAATCTTCCTCAATTTATCCATACGATCAGTCGCCAGCACAATACCGCCCTGAGGTACGCGGCCCCCGACTATTCCGGTGCCGGCGCCTGAGACTGTTACGGGCGTGGATGTGCGTGTCGCTTCAGCAAGAATCTCAGACACCTCTTGAGCGCTTTCCGGGAAAGCCACGCGTTCCGCAAAGCCCGACATGTTACTGGCGTCCGACAAGTAAGATTGAATTTCGTCGGACTCGCTTTTGATTAACATATTACGTCAGTTGTAGCTCCCGCTCGCGTAAATACTTAATGCGGTCGCGCAGCTCCGCGGCACGCTCGAACTCAAAGCGTTTTGCGGCCGCGCGCATCTCAGTCTCTAACCGCAGAATGGTGGCTTCGAGATTCGCAGCCGAGTACTCTTCAATCTCTTCGATTTCCAGAGGCACCTTAAAATAGTCGGCTTCAGACGCCGTTATAAGCGTGGCCTCGATTGGCTTTACGACTGTCTGCGGCGTGATACCTTGCTCGCGATTATAAACCTCCTGGATCGAGCGGCGGCGGCGAGTTTCGTCCAGCGCACGCTTCATTGAATCCGTTACTCGGTCCGCGTATAGAATTGCCTTACCGCTCGAGTTCCTTGCGGCTCGCCCAATGGTCTGGATCAGCGACTGTTCAGAGCGAAGGAAGCCCTCTTTATCCGCATCGAGTATGGCAACCAGAGAGACCTCGGGCAGATCAAGTCCTTCCCGCAAAAGATTAATACCGACCAACACATCGAAATCACCCCGTCTTAAATCGCGGAGGATCTTGATCCGTTCCAGTGTCTCTATGTCGGAATGGAGATATCTAACGCGTACAGAAACCTCTGTAAAATACTCCGTCAAGTCCTCGGCCATCCTCTTGGTCAAGGTAGTAACCAGCACTCGCTCGTGCCGCTCGGCACGCTGACGACATTCCTCGAGCAGATGATCGATCTGCCCTTTGACTGGATGCACTTCAACTTCCGGATCCATGAGACCCGTGGGCCTGATGATCTGCTCAACGACTTCCCCACCAGTCTTCGTCAGTTCGTAAGGACCCGGCGTGGCTGACACGTAGATGGTCTGTCCGGCACGCGATTCAAACTCTGTGAAATTGAGTGGTCGATTGTCCAAAGCCGAGGGCAGACGGAACCCGTATTCAACCAGTGTCCGCTTCCGTGACTGGTCTCCTTCGAACATTCCCCGGATCTGCGGAATTGTTTGATGGGACTCGTCTATGACGATGATTGTGTCGCGCGGCAGGTAATCGAGCAAAGTAGGTGGAGGTTCCCCGGGGGCTTTTCCGGTCAAATGGCGCGAGTAGTTTTCAATCCCTCGGCAAAAACCCATCTCCTTGATCAATTCCAGATCGAACATCGTACGCTGGTGCAATCGTTGAGCCTCAAGTAGTTTACCTTCTTCAATCAGCTTTGGCTCCCACCACTGCAACTCCTCGCGAATCGACTTGAGCGCACGCTTAATTGTGCCGCGCGACATGACGTAGTGGCTCTTCGGATAGATCGGAACGCGGGTCGTATGTTGATGAATAACCTCGCCGAGTAATGGGTCGATGGTAGTAATCGAATCAATCTCATCACCCCATAGCTCCAGGCGGTAAGCCTGATCCTGGTAGCTGGGAAAGATCTCGACTACGTCACCTCGCACGCGAAAGGTCCCGCGCTGAAAATTCACATCTGAACGCTCATACTGCAATTCGACGAGCCGCTGGAGCAGCACTTCCCGCGACATTCGCGCGCCCGGCTCAAGGAATAGGAGCAAGCCATAGTAAGCATCCGGATCTCCCAGACCGTAGATACAGGAAACGCTTGCCACAACAATTACGTCCCGACGCTCGAATAAGGCCCTGGTGGCCGACATTCGCAGCCGGTCGATGTCATCATTGATAATCGCTTCCTTCTCTATATAGACATCTGATGCCGGAACATATGCTTCAGGCTGATAGTAGTCGTAGTAGGAAACGAAATACTCGACCGCGTTTTCTGGAAAGAGCGACCGGAATTCCTGATATAGCTGGGCAGCCAACGTCTTGTTATGAGCAAGCACAAGTGTGGGCCGTTGGGTCCGCTCAATCACACTGGCGATAGTAAAGGTCTTGCCACTGCCTGTTATCCCGAGCAATACCTGGTCTTTCGCTCCGTCACCTAGTCCACGTACAAGCGCTTCGATCGCCTGAGGCTGATCGCCCTTGGGCTTGTATTCTGAGTAGAGCTTGAATGCCATAGCAGTGGGCGATCCTAAATCCTGAGCCGCAAATAGTAAATCGTGAACGAACCAGCAGGGTCCGTTCACGATTTCGGATAACTTAACCGAGTTGGCGATCAGGCAGCGGATGGTGCAGTCTCGCGAGACTGACTGGTGAGCTGATAGATCGCTTCCATTACCGCGGATCTTACTTCTGCGGGTAAGGAGCCACGCACGGCCAAACGGCGAAAAGCAGGAACGATCTCTGTCTGTCCGCTCAAGGCAAGCAACTTGACTACTGCCAGCCTTACTTCAATATTTGGATACTCCTCAATCGCTTCCATTAATGGTTGCACTTCGCCGGCCTTCGCCATCAGGAAAAGAAGGGAAAAAGCATCGTATGTCTTCTCCCGACTTTCTCCGGTGAGATGTCCAATTGCATCATTTGCAAGACCTGAAGACGCGAGCGACGCGCCGATTAGCCGACGACGCTCAGGTGAACCTTCACGAAGGGCTCGAGTGAAAGAAGCCGCCATATCTGGTTGAAAACCGTAAAGAGCTCGGGCGGCTGCATTCCGAACCTCAGGCACTGAATCCTCAAAAGCATTGGTGACCTGGCGAAATGCATCATCATTACCCAATTGAGCGACCTCCATCAAAGCGGCAGCCCGGTGAGCAGGATCCTCGCTGTTTAGCTTCTCTAATAACTCTTGAGGAATGGCTGAATCATCATCGACCTGCGCAATTGCTTTCTCGGCTTGAACAACGTCAATATCCTTTACTGGATCTTGACTGCTTGAGGTAGCTTCCGGGACAGGATCAGCAGCTACCGGTAGCACATACTCCACCTCATGTTGGCCAACCTCGATACTTACCCAAGGAGTGTCTGTCAGTGGCTCATCCTCATCGATAACGACCGCGGCAACTGCTTCGGCAACAACCTCGTTGGCAGTATCACGCTCAAGGTTCAGTGACTGAGATTCTTGCGCTGACGCGACGGCTTCCTGGGCCCTTAGACGCTCTTCTCCGTTAGCCAGTATGGCCTCGCCGAGTCTTTTGGCCTCGGCCTCACTCTGGGCGAGAGCCGCGGCTTCACGCTGAAGCCTACCTTCTTCATCACGTAGGCGAGCTTCGGCTTCCTGGCGCCGCTGCATCTCAGCCTCTGTCCGCTGTTGTTGCTCCTGCGTGGCCCTTTGAAGCGAGTCAATCTCAGCTCGGATCTGCTGTTCTCTTTCCGTTTGCTGGCGGGCTTGTTCCTCCGCCTTGTTCTTAAGCGCTTCCAACTCGACGAGACGTGCTGCCTCTTGTTCAGCTCTGCGCTGCGCTTCCACTTCCAGCCGCTGGCGCTCTCCGTCAACCTGTCTGCGGCGTTCTTCAAGACGCTGCAGCTCACCCTCTACCTGCCGCTGCGATTGCTCTTCAAGGAGTCCTAGTTCGGCTTTTTCGGCCTGTAGGCGCTCCTCTAATTCGCGGAGCGATCGCTTCTCGTCTTCAGTCCTCGCGCGCACCTGTTCCACCTCAGCGCGTTGGCGGGCTAACTCGGCCGTCTCATTTTGGAGAGCCTCCTGCTCGGCGCGAAGTCTCTCTTCCTCACCTTTTCGAAGCTCTTTCGCGGCGAGCCATTTTGTATCGGCTTCCTGCCGTTGCCGCTCTTCCGCTTCAGCCCGCTTTCGAGCTTCTTCTTCTGCCAGTCGTCTGGCCTCATTCTCCTGGTTTCGCCGTGCCTGTTCTTCCGCCAGACGCTCTGATTCTTCAAGGGACCGCCGTGTCTCCTCTTGAATCAGTTGCCGCTGTTCCTCAACCCTGCCGCGGAGCCCTTCCAGACGCGCACGCCCCTCTTCCAGAGTCTCCTGGAGTTCAAGCTCCAGGCGTTGCCGTTGCTTTTCGACTCGCTGTCTCTCGTGCCCTTCCGCCTGCACCTTCTGTTCGAAAAGAAGCTTCGCTTCTTCTTCAATCTGTTTACGCGCTTCTTCGACCTCGGAGCGTTGGCGGGCCAACTCCGCAGCTTCATTTCTAAGCGCCTCTTGCTCCGTGTGAAGCCTCTCCTCCTCCGCCTTACGAAGTTCTTCCGCAGCACGCAAATTGAGCACTTGCTCAGCACGCCACTTTTCTTCGGCTTCCTGCCGTTGCTGCTCTTCCGCTTCAGCCCGCTGTCGAGCTTCTTCTTCTGCCAGTCGTCTGGCCTCATTCTCCTGGTTTCGCCGTGCCTGTTCTTCCGCCAGACGCTCTGATTCTTCAAGGGATCGCCGTGTCTCCTCTTCAATCAGTTGCCGCTGTTCCTCAACCCTGCGGCGGAGCTCTTCCAGACGCGCACGCCCCTCTTCCAGGGTCTCCTGGAGTTCAAGCTCCAGGCGTTGCCGTTGCTCTTCGACTCGCTGTCTCTCGTGCTCTTCCGCCTGAACCTTCTGTTCGAAAAGCTGCTTCGCTTCTTCCTCAACCCGTTTGCGGGCTTCTTCGACCTCGGAGCGTCGGGGAGCCAACTCTGCAGCTTCATTTCTAAGCGCCTCTTCCTCGGCGTGAAGCCTCTCCTCCTCCGCCCGACGAAGTTCTTCCGCCGCACGCAAATTGAACGCTTGCTCAGCACGCCATTTTTCTTCGGCTTCCTGCCGTTGCTGCTCTTCCGCTTCACCCCGCTGTCGAGCTTCCTCTTCCGCCTGAATCCTTCGCTGCTCGAGCGCAGCCGCCTCTTGTTCAACTCGAGTGCGCGCTCCTTCGAGCTCGGAGCGCTGGTGGGCCAACTCCGCGGCGGCGCTTCTTAGCGCCTCTTGCTCCGCACGAAGTCTTTCTTCCTCGGCCTTACGAAGCTCTTCCGCAGCGCGCAGATTGAGCTCTTCCTCAGCCCGCCATTTTGCCTCGGCCTCCTGCCGTTCCCGCTCTTCCGCTTCAGCCTGCTGGCGAGCTTCCTCTTCTGCCAGGCGTCTCGCCTCTCTTTCCTGATTCCGTTGCGCCTGTTCTTCACTGAGACGCCGTTCCTCTTCAGCCCAGAGACGAGCTTCCTCTTCGAAGCTCTGGCTCTGTTCCTCCGTTCGCCTGCGGATCTCTTCCAGTCGAGAGCGCTCCTCCTCCAGTGCCTGCTTCACTTCTATCTCGAGTCGCTGCCGCTCCTCTTTTATGCGCAGATGCTCTTGCTCTTCCTCTTGAATGGTTTGTTGAAGCTTCTGAAAGGCAAGCCTCTCTTCCTCAACACGCTGCCGCGCTTCTTCGATTTCAACGCGTTGTCGGGCCAATTCCGCGGCTGCGTTTTGAAGCGACTCTTGTTCGGCCATGAGACGTTCTTCTTCAGCCAGGCGAAATGCTTCCGCTTCCCGCAACCTGCGTTCTATTTCAGCACGACGAATTGCGTTCTCTTCCCGTTTACGAACAGCCTCTGACTCAGCCTTTACTCGGAATTCCTCTTCCGTCCGAAGCAGTGCTTCCTCTTCAGCTTTTCGGCGCACCTCTTGCTCGGCAAGCCGGCGAGCAGTCTCAGCCGCAGACCGTTTGCGGGCCAGATCTTCAGCGGCCCTGCGGAGGGTTTCGGCCTCCAAACGAAACCTGGCCTCCTGTTCAGCGCGCGCACGTGCCTCTTCCTCAGCTCTCAACCGAGCTTCTTGCTCGGCGCGAAAACGGATCTCTTCCTCCGCCTTACGTCGGGCAATTTCCCGGAGTAGGAGTTCCTGCTCGGCGCGCTGTTGTGACTCTATTTCCAGACGCGCCTGAGCTTCGCTTTCAGCCTTAGAAAGTGCCTCCTCCTGGGCTTTACGGCGGGCAGCTTCAGCTTCAAGTCTCCGACTCTCAAGTTCAGCTACAGCTTTTCGTAAAGCCTCTTCTTCCAACTGCAATCGGGCTTCCTCAGCTATCAAAGCCTCTTTCTCCTGTTCCCATTCATTCAGGGAAGTGCTCAATGATTTGTCTCCATCCTCAGCGCTGCGTGCTTTCAAACTATCAAGAAACCGAAGAAAAGCCTCCTCCTTTGGATCTAATACTTGATTGAGGGAATCAGCTACGGTGCCTGAAGTTTCATCATTCGACTTCTCATCGGAAGATCCGAGGTCTGATTCAGAACTCATGATTGAGTCGATTGTTTCGCGCACAAATGCCCCTGCCAACTGCGTTTCACGAGATAGGAGAGCGTTCAGAGCAGGTACAGATGCCGAGTCGCCGATTTGGCCCATAGCACCAACCGCAGCGCTACGAACTTCGGAGTCGCTATCAAAGAGTGCGGCTATCAGGTGCGCTGTTGCTGCCCGTGAGCCGGACAAACCCAATTCCTTTGCCGCAGCGGCGCGCTCCTCCGGAGAATCAGCGGTTCTCAAAACACGCGTCGCATTATCAAAATACCCATAGTTCATAAAAGCATGGCGTGCCTCTTCACGCTGTTGAGGATCCTCCCCTGCTAGCGCTCCAAGCAGCTCCGTCCAAACAACTTGGCGACTGGCGATCTCGCCTGAATCAATCACCGACTCATCGTAGCTTTCACCAATAAGAAGTTTATGAACTTCGGCGCTAGTGCGCTCGAAATCGACTGAGGGTACTGGTTGTTTTGCGGTCAATTGATTTTCCTCCGCTGAATAAGGCATGGGCTCTTGTGACGCCAACGGTTCCCGGGGCTGGGCCGGTGTTATGAATGAGTTTTCTTCAACCGCATCGTCGAGGTTTTCGGTAGACCTCTCACCAACATGGTCATCTCGTGTCCGCCCTTGTCGCCTGATCCTGGCCCTCGCGAACAGGATCACCGCAGTAAGGAACAACAATGAGAGTAGTGTTAACAGCCACCAGGCCCGGAAACCTCCCGCAACCTTGGCGGTGCGTTCTGCGTCTCCACCAACCTGCGCGGTTTGACTTTCGCCAGCCTCGGGCAATGAACCGGCGGTCTCTTCTATAGGAGTATTTGGCTCCGAACTTGGCGAGCCTCCGGTTGTGGCTGTCTCTGCATTTCCGGTTACAAGGGGTGTCCCTTGTGCGTTGGCCGAGCCGTTCGGTGGAACGTTCTGCTGTCCAGTCCCGGGCACTGTTCCCTTGACTTCATTGGCGGTCTGCCCGGTACCTTCCTCGGGAGGGGTTGGGTTCCTTCCAAATGTCGAAAACACCACCTCGAGCCGGTTGAATCGCTGATCGACACGAGCTGCCGCGCCAGGCTGTAATCGAAAAGACATGAGAACATTCTCGCCCTGGCTCTGAACCTGAATGTCCTCGAAACCATTGCCGCGAAAGACTGGCTGCGAGCCAGCAAAACCCGACGCGGGGAACTTCACATAGAAGCGATTTCCCTGACGGTAGGCTTCGTAGTCATTCAAACTGGAATCTGAAACAACGGAAACACGAGAACCGTCAGGGGTCTCGGCGACACGGACGGAGATAATCCGCTTTTGAGTACTCTGGGAAGAGGCGTATCCCGGAGCCAGCCCAAACAAGAGGGCAAGCGTCGGGATGACGATCAGCAGCCGCCATTCACGAGAAACAACAAACTTGATCAAAGTCAACTTCATTGGGGCAGCAGGGAAGGAAGATACGCACAGGGCTAATTATGCAATCGTATAGGTTCTCAGTCCAGAGCATTTATGAATCAGGCTCATCTCGATTGGACGTCATAGACCTGGCTTTCTCTCAACATCTATCTTGGTTACTACTTCAACGGCGGGTTGGGTATCTTGTAGTCCCTTGTGGGGGGAGGCTTCCTCGCTATTAGCTGCATTGGACAGGTCAAGTTGGTAGAGGGTCTCTAGCAATGCAGTGGTTATCTCTTCAGTCAGTCCATCGTGAGAGACCAGCTCACGAAGTTGGTCGATGATTACTGGATTAGCGGATGAGGCAAGCAACCGCAGGCAAGCGAGGCGAACACCTGGGTTCTCATGAGTCTTAATTGCTTCGAGGATCGGTTCGGTCATCTGCACTTTTGAAATAAGTGAAAGAATACAGAAGGCTTCATATGCCAGCCGCCGGTCTGTGCTTACAAGCCTGTCAATTTCCTGGTACACAATTCCTGCTTGAATGCAGGCATTTGCTACATCAGTCAATGTTTCTTGATCGGCGGTCTCCATCACTCGGACGTAAGCATCTGCGCGGACAAAGCCAAGCCGGCTCAAAGCACGCGCAGCGGCGGCCCGCACTTCGCGGGACTCGTCAGCCATTCCGATCAAGACGGACGGAAACACAGATTCATGATTGATTGTTGCAAGGCTTGCGATCGCGAGCGACCGAATACCCGGGTGAGGATCCTTCCTGGCAGTTTCCGCAAGCTGTTCGACGGCGATCTGAAGCGGGAACTGGCCCAGATCTTTCACGGCCTTCGACCGTTCTTCGATCTCTTCGCTGTTCAACAGGGACAGCGCCGCCATGAGCTGCTCATCATCTGAAGATTCAGGCAGTTCCTCAACCGAGGCTGTGGGTTCGAGTTGTGTGATCTCGTGTATAACAGTCGGCCCGGCAATCCCAGAAACTGGTTCTCCCGAAAATGACGTGTCGAAGAAGTCGAGACCATCGAGCGAGCAGGCACTCAATGCCCGACTCAGAAGACTGCTCGGCACATCCGGGTGCTTCCGCGCCATGTCTAACAATGCGCCAATTGCAGAGGGAATCCTTAGTTCGCCAATGCTGAGGACCGCCTGATTGCGCACGATCGCTTCCTGATCATAGAGAGCTTCAAGTAGGAAAGGAAGCGCGATTGCCGACTGCATCTCCCCCAGGGTGCGCGCGGCCAGTGTGCGCTCGAACGCATCGGGGGCCATGAGCATCGCTGCACACTGACGCGCCACAAAACCGTACTCTTCCAGCGCTTCGCGAGCTTTTTTGCACATGTCCTCATCAGCATTTGATGCTGATAGAGTTTTTATCAAGGAGGTTTCGATAGCGCGGCGGTCGTCGGGCGCCCGCGAAGATAAAACGTCCGTGCGGTGTGGCTGGCCAAGGACAAGTTTACCAACCTCTTGATCAATACGATACGCGCCATAGAGTGAGGGACTCGTAGCAGGCTGTTGTACGTTCGATTTGCCTTCCTTCGAAGTCCCGCCCCCGCCCGCATCCCCACCCGATCCATTGTTTGGCATGCCTTGGTCGTGTGCACCAAGAGAGCGAGGACCCTGCGAATCCGTGGCAACCACAAGGTCATCTTCCGGTGGGGTTACGTGTGCGACTCGAGATGTGCCGGGAACAACGTTGTGACCCGATCGGATCCTGCGCACAACGATGAGACCGATGATGCCAAGCAACAGAATAATTATGACGCCGGTTCCGGAAAACACTGATGCAAGCAAACCATCCTCCTCGGTCTGAATAACTATCTGAGTTTCGGGTAGCTCTTTGACTTTTGTCCCATCCTGTTGGGGCACGATCTGACTACTCGGAACATTAGTGGTGGGCGCGCTGTTTGACGCACTGTGTTCTGTGGTTGATGTGGTGACCGGCGAAGATACTTGAGCAGTGCCCTCATTTGAGGAATTAAAGCCGGTGGTTTCACTGGGCGATCCCGGCGCGGCCGCACTTTGGGACCTTGATTGGTTCTGCCACAGTAACTGTTGCTCCTCCAACTTTGCTGCGACGGCTGACGTGTCCTCCCAAACCTCACGGGGGATAAAACGTGGCTCTAACTTACCCTCAATCGATAGATTTATGCGGTTCTCAGTCGATCGGGCGATTACTTCTGCTCCAGGGCTTGTCTGAATCAAAATCTCAAGGGACTTACCGATGGTGCGCAGTTTGACCCCTTTGTCCGTCTTAATAGCCCCTGCCGTTGTGGCATGAGGAATAACGACATGATACCCCTCGCTATCCTGCCATAACTGTGCTCGGCTCAAAGGACCGTCCGCTGCGATCGAAACAACAGTCCCAGCGGCCCCGGCCTGAGTCGAAATCCCTGAAATATTCAACTCTCTTAGACTCTGGCTTGGTGCGGGCAGCGGAGTTAGCGCAAACACGGCAAGTAGACAACCGTAGGCAAGAAACGGATTGACACACTTCTGCAAGCGCGGTCGGAACCGGTAAAAGAGTCGGGCGGGACATTGCCTCAGCGATTTCATCACAAGTCAACGGAAAGGCAGGTCAATCGGGATAGCCACGTTTCAAGGCAGGCTGCCGGTGAATTCCGGCTTCTACTTAACTTAAGTGAGTGATTGTGAGGTGAGACGACGGCTTATTGCTCGTCGCTAAATTTGTAGCCTATTCCCCAGACAGTCAGTACCAACTGAGGATTTTCCGGGTTCTCTTCAATCTTGGCTCGCAGGCGATTGATATGAGAATCGATCGTGCGATCATAGCCCTCGTAGGAGTAGTCCCAGATCTTTTCGAGCAAGTACTTGCGAGGAAAAACCCTGCCCGGATTCGATGCAAACAAACGCAGCAGGTCAAACTCTTTCGGCGTTAATTCCACCTGCCGCTCGCCAATTGTCACTTCACGCTTCACCGGATCGATTCTAAGTCTGCCTCGAACGATTGGCGCCTCGTCTTTGACACCATCAGAGCCGGATCCGCTCCGCGTACGCCGCAAAACTGATTTAATTCTGGCTTCAAGCTCTCGCAAACTAAATGGCTTGGTAATGTAGTCATCGGCGCCCATTTCCAGACCGAGTACTTTATCGACTACATCGTCTTTGGCGGTCAGCATAAGTATTGGCAGGTAGCTGATCTTCTCTCTTAGTTCCTTGCATACCGCCAAACCGTCCATCTTGGGTAACATAAGGTCTAATACGATGGCATCCGGCGGATCTTCCAGTGCCAACTTCACACCTGAGAGGCCGTCTTCGACGGTTTTGACCTCGTAACCAGCACGAGAAAAGTACTCGCTTATCGCACTGGATATGTTTTCATCATCCTCTACCACGAGCAAAGAGACTTTTCGCTCTGGCGATTCGACTACAGGATAGCTGTCTTTTGCGATTTTCTGTCTGTCAGTGGCTGCTATCATTAGAGTGATCCGTTAAAAGACTGACAAGCAGGAGGCTCAGAGGGTTTCGTGCCAAAAAGGGGAATGGCACAACTCGGGCGCTCGAAATAGTACAAGACAAATCGGCTAAACTCAAGCCCTAAGTTTCCTTGGGGTAAACCAGTTCGTATGTTACCTGAGGGTTTGACATCTCGAATTCTGGCTTTGGTGAGTTGCCTCTCGTAAGTTGGACTTGCTCGCTTCGACTAGCTGTGCGCACCCGGGGCATGACTGTTTTAATCATTTTGTCGTTCCCTATCAGAAAAATCAGAGTGGAGCTATCATGTGGCCAGTTCCCGGATCTCCACCAAAAAGACAGGATAATGACAATGACAATTGATGAAAGAGCCCGCCTGATCGAGAAATACAAAGCGGGATATGATGAGGTTATGGCAGCGCTGAAGGACTTTCCCAGGGAATCCCTGAGCAGTCACCCCCTTGAAGGAAAATGGAGCGCAGCCGAGATTGTCCATCATCTTGCGGACAGCGAAAGCACTTCGGGCATCAGGCTGAGGCGACTGCTCGTCGAGGAAAATCCCCGCATCGAGGGCTACGATCAGGACGAGTTTGCGATCCGGCTTAAATATAACGAGCGAGAAATTGGTCCATCCCTCCAGGCCTTTCAGGCCGCGCGCGCCTCAACTGCGCAGCTACTGGATCTGATGATGGAGGAAGACTGGAAGCGTGCGGGAGAACATTCCGAGAGTGGGCGCTACTCAACCGAAGACTGGCTTCGCATCTATGCTGACCATGCACACAATCATGCCATGCAGATCAGAAGGTTGCATTCAGCGATAAATGGTTAAATTTTCGCACGCTGCTTGACAAGCATCTGCCTCGCGAGGAAAATCCGATTCGCCCTCTTAACACTTCATTCGAAGCAGCGATTGATCAAAGTTCGTGAAATGACTCCAGCTACTCTACTGCAAACATCCATCTCTAATCTCAAGCTGGTACGGCGTGGCAAGGTGCGTGATGTTTACGCGGTTGATGATGATCATTTCTTGATAGTCGCAACCGACCGGATATCAGCATTTGATTGTGTGCTGCCTACACCAATCGAGCACAAAGGTAATGTGCTGACCGCACTCTCGCAGTTTTGGTTTCAAAAACTTGAGCATATTGTCCCTAATCATTTAGTAACGACCGAGATCGAGGAAATGCCCGAGGCGGTCCGCAAACATGCTGAAGCTCTGCAGGGACGCTCGATGCTGGTAAAGAAAGCTGAGGTCTTCCCTGTTGAATGCGTGGTCCGAGGCTACATTTCAGGCTCAGGCTGGAAGGATTACCTGCGAACCGGGGAAGTGTGCGGGCACAAACTGGCACCGAGTCTGGTCGAGTCTCAAGAGTTACCCGAGCCGATATTTACTCCAGCAACCAAGGCGGAAGAAGGTCATGATGAGAATATAAGCGTGGCCCGAGTTCGCGAGATTCTCGGAGAGAAGACAACAAGTTTTCTTCGTGACACGTCGCTCCGGATCTACAGAGAGGCCCGCGAATTTGCCCGCAGCCGAGGAATCATCATCGCCGATACGAAATTCGAATTCGGCCGTCAGAAAACCGGAGAGATTATACTTGTTGATGAGGCGTTAACCCCCGATTCCTCCCGCTTTTGGCCACTCGATCGGTACTCCCCAGGACGATCACAACCATCTTTCGATAAACAATTTGTGCGCGACTATCTTGAAACTTTGACGTGGAACAAGAAGCCGCCTGCTCCCCCTATTCCCGCCGAGGTTGCGGCGGCCACCACTGCTCGCTATCTTGAGGCTTTCCGTCTCCTGACCGGTAAAGACTTATAAACCTTTTGAAGTCGGTCTTTCGTGTTCCTAATTCGAGAAGATTGATGCGCGCTCGACTTGAAGCCCTAATCGAAGAGATGCTAGACGGTCAAATCCTTCTTGAGGAAGCGGTTGCGGAATTCGAAAAACTATACATTCAAAAGGCACTTTTACGGCACCGAAAACACCTGTCAAATACCGCCAGGATTCTCGGCATCCACCGGAATACTCTCTCAAAAAGGGTCGCTGCCTACCAAAAACAAGAGCGCACTGCGGCGCGAGCTGCCAAACGTGCCGCCGGGTAAAAGGCTCCTTTCCAACCTCCATAACACCGGTTGACAATGAACTAGCGGAGGCTATATTCTTGGCACTCGTTTGCGGACAGTGCTAACTTTTATTCCAGAGCAGCTTTCTAAATCCAATCAGTTTGTAATCTTACCGGTAAATCGAAAGGAGAAATTTGAGAATGGCAACGAATATCAAGCCGCTCCACGATCGCGTAATTGTGCGGCGGATAGAAGAGGGAGAGCAGGTGCGCGGAGGCATTATCATTCCCGACACTGCCAAGGAAAAGCCCCAGGAAGGTGAAGTAGTAGCGGCGGGTGAAGGCAAGTACAAAGATGATGGCTCAAGGCAGACCCTCGACGTAAAGAAGGGCGATCGGGTCCTTTTTGGCAAATACAGCGGCTCGGAGATCAAGATCGATGGAGAGGAACTCCTCATCATGCGAGAGGACGAGATTCTCGGAATCATTGAACGGGCTGGGGCGGCCTCCGGAGCCGGCAGCAAGAAGAGCAGCAAGTAGTCCGACAGACCTTTGCTGCTTTTTTATGAATTTGACTTCTTTAAGCAGGAGAAAAGAGAGACATGGCAAAGCAAGTAATTCATGGTGAGGACTCGCGTGCGGCCATTTTGCGAGGAATCAACCAGTTGGCCGACGCGGTAAGGATTACCCTCGGTCCAAAGGGTCGCAATGTTGTAATCGACAAGAAGTTCGGCTCACCAACCATCACCAAGGATGGCGTCACGGTGGCGAAAGAGATCGAACTTAAGGATGCGCTCGAGAACATGGGCGCGCAAATGGTCCGTGAGGTTGCCTCGAAGACTTCTGACGTAGCCGGTGATGGCACCACTACCGCTACTGTGTTGGCTCAGGCGATCTTTCGTGAGGGAGTTAAGACTGTAGCCGCAGGCGCCAATCCAATGGCCCTGAAACGAGGTATTGATAAGTCCGTTGAGCGCGCCACAGCAGAGATCAAGCGACTTGCCAAGCCTGTTAAGGGCGACGCCATCGCACAGGTTGGTACCGTGTCAGCAAACGGCGATCAGACGATTGGTAACATTATTGCCGAGGCCATGAATAAAGTTGGCAAGGACGGCGTGATCACCGTTGAAGAGTCGAAGACGATGGAGACTTCTCTCGAGGTGGTCGAGGGAATGCAGTTTGACCGCGGTTATCTCAGCCCCTACTTCGTAACTGACCCTGAGAGAATGGAAGCGGTTCTCGATAATCCGCTAATCCTGATTCATGAGAAAAAGATCAGCTCGATGAAAGACCTCCTGCCCTTGCTCGAACAGGTAGCAAAAATGGGCAAGCCAATGCTAATCATCGCTGAAGATGTCGAAGGCGAAGCGCTGGCTACACTCGTCGTGAACAAACTCCGTGGCACATTGAACATTGCCGCAGTAAAAGCTCCCGGGTTCGGCGATCGACGTAAGGCCATGTTGGAAGACATTGCCATCCTGACTGGCGGGAAAGTGATTAGCGAAGATCTGGGTATCAAACTCGAGAATGTAAAGATTGAGGATCTGGGTCGCGCAAAGAAGATCACTATTGACAAGGACAACACTACGATCGTTGAAGGCGCCGGTAAGCAAGGCGATATCGAAGGGCGCGTCAAAACGCTGAGAGCCCAAATTGAGGAAACGACTTCAGACTACGACCGTGAAAAGTTGCAGGAACGTCTTGCTAAACTCGTCGGGGGCGTGGCAGTCATTAAAGTTGGCGCCGCCACTGAAACCGAGATGAAGGAAAAGAAGGCCCGGGTTGAAGATGCTATGCATGCAACCCGTGCTGCGGTTGAGGAAGGAATCGTTCCGGGCGGAGGCGTGGCACTCGTCCGAGCAGCGAAGGCTCTCGACAAATTCCAGACAAGCACAGACGGCGAAGGGGACCCAGATGAACAGATTGGTGTAAACATCGTGAGACGTGCCCTCGAGGAACCGCTGCGACAGATAGTTCAGAACGCAGGGAAAGAAGGCGCTGTCGTCGTCGAGCGAGTCCGATCGGAGAAGAACGAGAACGTTGGGTTCAACGCCCAAACTGAGGTATACGAGGACTTGGTGAAGGCCGGTGTTATTGATCCTGCTAAGGTAACGCGTACAGCACTACAAAACGCGGCATCAATCGCAGGATTAATGCTCACCACAGAAGCCATGGTTTCTGAAATCCCCGAGGACGACAAGTCTACACCAATGCCGGGTGGCATGGGTGGCATGAGCGGTATGGGGATGTAAGTCTTCTTCCCGAGTTTTAAAGCACGGAAACGGCTTCGTTCCGATGGGACGAAGCCGTTCCTTTATCCGCTACGTCAGTTTAGTCTCACCGATCTAAAAATCGCGATTCGACGACGTCGCCATTTTTAACTCCGTGTTTGAAAGCGAGCTGAGGGTACGTAGCAGGCTCAGATTTCAGTCCTTCAATCTCAAGTTTATCTTCGACAGCTAGAATCGCGTCTTCGTCTCCCTCGATCTCCATAAACAACCCGAAAGGCAATTCGTCGACTGTTACCTGCGTGTTGTCCAAGTGCCACGTTTGGCGTCTTTTCTCGTATACCAGCAGGGGCGTGAAGCCAAGCGCATGGAGAATAGTCGTCATCGAGTCGGGATCGCCAACACGCGTTTCATCTTCCCGCTGAAGTTTGATCTCAGAAGCCGAGGGAAGCCGTTCTTTAAAAGTGAGCACGGCACTGTTTTTCAGCCGCCGCAGCCGGAGTACGCTGCGACCTAACTCGAGCCGACCACCGCGGAACAGGGTATTTTCCTCGAAATCCTCACCCTCGGAGATCGCTCCGACT
Organism: Pyrinomonadaceae bacterium; assembly: GCA_035512935.1. Taxonomy (GTDB): domain Bacteria; phylum Acidobacteriota; class Blastocatellia; order Pyrinomonadales; family Pyrinomonadaceae; genus PSRF01. Next base: position 61,849 of record DATKDA010000151.1, read on the forward strand.
ACCGGCAAGCGACGCAAAAGCAGATCGTATTGTTTGCGGGTTAATCGGTACTTCTTTTCAATCTCAATAGCCATCAGGAATCTTCAGCGGATAGATCTAAAATCGCGCTGCTGCTGTTGCACAGTAGCTCCATCTGTTACATAGTAGTTAACGAATTCGACACAGTAACGGAATTTGGTCGAGTCCTAAAGTCTCCCCAAAATAGAACTTGCCCGAATAGCCTTAGCAATAGAATCATGCCCCAGGCAGATAGTTTGAGCAATAGAATCCTCATCAGCATGCTGATCTTCCTCTTGCCGTGCTGGTCAATCGGTTTGAGCCAGGACAGACAAGAGCCTTCGGATGTAATTCGAGTTTACACCGATATCGTCCAGACAGACGTGATGGTCTTTGACAAGCAGGGTCGGTTCGTAGAGGGGCTTCGCAAAGAGGACTTCGAAATACAGATTGACGGGAAGCCAAAAGAGATCGATTTTCTGGAGTTGGTACGGGCAGGACAACTCAGTGAAGATTCGCAACTGTTAGCGGCGCGTGGATCCGGTTCCTTTCCCGCAAAAAACCTGGCTGGTCCAGTCCCGCTTGATCGGGGCGGAACCGTCTTCTTCTATGTCGACGACCTGCACTTGGATCCGGCGGGGTTGGCGGCCACCCAAAGAGTCATATCCAGCTTCATTGATAAAGAGATGGGGCAGAATGACGAAGCCGCCATCACGTCTGCCAGCGGCCAGATAGGATTTCTTCAGCAGCTCACGGACAACAAATCCGTGCTTCATGCAGCCCTTAAGAGACTCAAACTTCGACCCTATAGCGTCAAGGATTACCAGACGCCAATAATGACTGAGTATCAGGCTCTCCTAATCGACCGTTATGACCGCGATCTCACGGACTATTTTGTTGAAGAAACAATGCGGACGAATCCGGGGATGCCGCTTGAAATGGCGGAGAACTATGTCCGAAGCCGGGCGCGAGTGCTTTTGCAGCAGGCGACACGCATCACCGCTAATACTTTGATTGGACTCGAAAACCTGGTTCGTAGTTCAAACGCGTTACCGGGTCGAAAACTCGTATTTCTTATATCAGGCGGATTCTTTCTCGACCACAATCAGGACTCAGTCACCAGGCTGAGACGAATTACAAGTGCCGCCGCCCGGAGCGGTGTGATCATCTATTCGATGGATGCTCGAGGACTCGTGGCCAGCCTCGAAGATGCCGGCACTGGCACCCCTTTCGACCCTTCGGGCCGTCTCCAACGCGCAAACCATTCTGAACTGCGCGCGTCTCAAGACAGTTTGTATGCGCTGGCGAAAGATACCGGGGGACAGGCAATACTCAATACCAACGTGCTGGAACCTGGGCTTTCGCGGGCGCTCGAAGAGACGGCTGTGTACTATCTCGTTGGTTGGAAACCGGACAGGCAAAGTCAGAAGCCAAAGCGATTTCGCCAGATGGAAGTAAAAATTTCGGGCCGGCCAGACCTCATCGTTCGTGTTCGTCGCGGATTTTTTGACCGGGAGCCCGAACCAGTCGTCCTGAAAGCCGCGGCAAGCAAACCAGAAACCCCAGCCGTGAAGCTTCAGCATGCCCTTAATTCCGTGCATCCTGTCCGGGACCTTTCAGTTTGGCTAAAATTGAATTACGTTAACACACCTAATCAGGGATTGATGCTGGCAGTATCGATGCAAGTCGGTGACTTCCTTTCACCCAGCGCGGATGGTAAGTTCGGCGAAGGCGTAGTCGACATTGTCGGGAAGGTCTTCAACGATCGGGGACAGGTGGGCGCAAACTTCAGCGAACAGGTCACTATGCGAGTGCCAGCAGGCAGTTCGCCGCGATCCTCAGGCAATTTCGCTTACACGCATAATATTTTTCTCGGGCCTGGACTTTACCACGTACGCGCGTCCGCCCACGATCGTAAAACCGGTCGAGTCGGCAGCGCCCACGCATGGATCGATATTCCCAATCTCTCCGACCGTAAACTCGTTTTGAGCAGTTTGATGGTGGGGGAACGCACACCTGACCACGAAAACAATCCTGCGAACGATCAGATTCGAGTGAGTGTAGATCAGCGCTTTCAACAAGACTCCAATTTAAGTTTCGTAGTCTTCATTTATAACGCTGCAAAATCCTCCTCAGATTCGAAGCCGGATATTGCTCTTCAAGTACAGGTCATCCGGGATAATCAACCAGTTATGACAACAGCTTTGAAGAAGATCTCGACTGAGGGCGTCGATCTTGAGCGCTTGCCTTATGCAGCCATGATACCGCTCAATTTTCCCCAGGGTAGATATCTGCTGCGCGTGACAGCGATTGACAGGATTGCCAAGAGCAGCGCGGTTCAGGAAACGCGGTTTGAAATTGCCGAAGCCAGATGATAACAGGCCATGGAAGCCAACCCGTGAACAGATCCTGGCCGCCGAAGGCAAAACCGTTCGGGATGTGATTGCGCCGAATCTTAAGGTTCTCTTTTGTGGAATAAATCCAGGGCTATACACAGCCGCAGTGGGACATCACTTTGCGAGACCTGGAAATCGATTCTGGCCCGCCCTCCACGCTTCAAACTTTACTCATCGACAACTCTCAGCATTCGAAGAGCGTGAACTGTTGAAATATGGATACGGTATTACCAACGTAGTTCCCCGGGCAACCGCCACTGCCGAGCGTCTCGAACGCGATGAACTCGTCGCGGGAGGAAGAAAACTTGTCGCAAAGGTGCGCCGTTACAACCCGCAATTTCTTGCCATATTGGGACTGGGTGTCTATCGCATCGCCTTTGATGATCGGAAGGCTGTAGTTGGCCGTCAGGAAAAGAGGATCGGCTATACGATTATTTGGGTCCTTCCCAATCCGAGTGGCCTGAATGCTCACTATCAGGCCGCGGAACTCGCACATCTGTTCCGCCTGCTGAAACGCGAGGTCGATGGCAAAAGGAGTTCAGGTCTGGGTCTTAAGGCTCGTGTATGAAGCTCAGTCAGCGAAGAAAAAGAGCACTGGCTGCGCTCCTTTTGATAACGGCCTTCATCTTCCGTTTAGGTTTCGGCCTTTGCTCGGATTTTTGGACTGAAGACGAAAAGTAAATATACCTGATGGGCTTGAAGTTTTATGCGACCGGGGCCTGGCCATATTTCGGACCAGACGTCACAACACCATTCAAATCCTCGGTGCACTACAGGGCTTGGTTGTCGGCGGGCCGCTCTTCCTACTGCCGATACCGGAGGCGCCTTACGTCCTGCTGAACCTGTTATCGCTAGCGGCCCTCAGCTTCCTTGCGTGGTACTGTTGCAAGCGCTTACCGCAGGTGCCGGGATGGTTCATATGGACGTGGTTACTGAGCTCCATGGTCGCTCAATCTTTCAACGCACGTCTTTAATCCCTCCTACGTCTTATTCGGAAGTGTTCTTTTCTTCATCGGCGCGCTCGAAACTTATCCGTTCCTCACCCGTAACCTCATACCGCCTCGGTGGGCCAATTTCCTGATGGGGTTTGGTCTCGGCTGGTTGATGCAGTTTCACCTTTCCTGGATCATCCTCGTTCCGTTTCTTTTATTCTCTTTTCATTTGCAATAGCGAAAAGGTGTCGAAACCCTCAGCACCTTTGCATTCTTTGGGCTTGGGGCGACGATCACGGGTATCTTTCTTGTGCCTACACCCGATATTAGTAGCTTATCCAATAGGCAACGCGCGCTTTTAGATCAGTTCTATTTCGCGGGCAGAGAAGACCTGCTCAAGTGAGCGCAAAGCCTCTAACGTCTCCTTATCAACAGGTGCATCAACCTCAATCACCGCCATCGCTTCGCCACCGCGCTCTTTGCGGCCCAGATGGAAGCGGCTGATATTGACGCCACGCTCGCCCAGTAGAGTGCCAACGTGGCCAATAACACCCGGGACGTCACGGTTACGCATAACCAGCATATGCCCGTGAGGAATTGCTTCTATATGAAAGCCTCCCATCTCCGTGATTCGTCCCTGTCGTCCCTGACCCCCATAATCAAAGAGCGTTCCCGCCAGGCTATGCTGAGTTGCACTGGTAACCACAGCAGTGCGAATTGCCGGCACTGAATCCGTTTGCGCCCGGAAGTAGGAGGTTGTTACTGTAATTCCACGCTCTTCGGCAATGATGAAGGCATTTACCGCGTTAACTCGCGCGCTGACATCCCGCAAGAGTCCCGCGAGAAAAGCCCTCGTCACCGGCGCTGCGTCGAGCTTCACGATCTCACCCGCATATTCGATCTTCACTTCCCTCACAGGCTGGTCAACGATCTGGGCCTGGAACCGGCCCAGGCTTTCAGCCAATTCCATATAGGGGCGCAAGGCCTGGAGTTCCCGCGCACCAACTGACGGAACATTCACAGCCCCTCTCAATGCCCCCGTCAGCAGATAGTCACGCATCTGCTCGGCAACGGTGAATGCTACGCCCTCCTGGGCTTCGGTAGTTGACGCGCCCAGATGAGGCGTGGCGATTACTTCTTCGAGTGATAGCAAAGGGTGGTTGTTAGGTGGCGGTTCCTTCGCAAAAACATCCAACGCTGCTCCCGCCACTATTCCACTCTTAATAGCTTCGTAGAGCGCTTCCTCATCAACCAAGCCACCTCGGGCACAATTGATGATACGGACGCCTTTTCGCATCAGCGCGAACGACTCTTTTCCAACAATTCCTTTGGTCTCAGGTGTTAGGGGAGTATGCACGGTCAAAAAGTCGGACCTGGAAAAGACCTGCTCGAGCGGCGCGACTTCAATCTCCTGATCGCGGGCCTGCTCGGGAGCAATGAAGGGATCGTAGGCAACGATACTCATTCCAAAGGCATGGGCTCTATTGGCAACTGCCCTGCCTATCCTGCCAAGCCCGATTATGCCCAAGGTCTTTCCCTGAAGTTCCGTGCCGACGAAACTCTTTCGGTCCCAATTACCTGCTCTCAAGCTACGATTTGCCTGAGGAATCAATCGCGCAACTGCAACGAGCAAGGCCATCGTATGTTCAGCAGTGGTAATTGTGTTAGCATCCGGGGCGTTCATAACGACGATTCCGCGCGCGGTAGCTGCCGAAACATCAATATTGTCTACCCCAACGCCCGCTCGCCCAATCACGCGCAGTCGGGTCGAGGCATCCATTAAGTCCGCCGTCACGCGGGTCTCGCTTCGAACGATCAGACCGTCATACTCGCTCAAGGCATCGCGCAACTCATCATTAGAGAGACGAGTTCTCTTCTCCACGAGAAAACCGGCGGCCCGAAGTGGTTCTAGTCCGCCTTCGCTTACTTCTTCAGCAACCAGGATTTTTGGAATCGTCGACATAATGGATAATTCTGGATTTGAATTTAGTCTCGATCAAAGTCGTGTATGGTAGCAGTCAGGCAGGATCTCGTCGAGTATGTTTGAGAAATCAAATTACTCGGGCTCGTATTCAAAACAAAGACTCGGTACAGAACTCACGGAGATACCCGGAGGGTTAGGAATGGAAATCTTTGTCTACCGCGACGGTGCTGAGCAGGTCGAAACCGGAGTTACCGTCCAGCAACTTCCCGAAATTCTTAAAGACGAACGCACCGTAATTTGGGTGGATCTGGAATCGCCCTCCGAGAGTGATGACCGGTTATTTCTCGATGTCTTTAGATTTCATCCCCTGACAATTGAAGACTGTCGTGTCACGAGACATCATCCCAAAGCGGAAGAGTTTCCCGAGTATCTATTCTTCATCTTTCACGCTGTGCGACCTGACCTGACCCCGGAGCGCTTCAATACAATCGAGTTGGATGGCTATCTGGGACGCAACTACGTTGTTACTTACCATCAAGTCAAGTTCGATAGCATCGAAAAGGTCAAACAGTCCATTCGTTCAAGCCCCATCATCTTCCAACGTGGTGCTTCCTTTCTCCTCCATCAGATTATCGACAGCATTGTCGACGATTACTTGCCGGTGATGGATGACTTTGACGAACGCATCTTAATGCTTGAAGAGGATATATTCGCCTTGAGACGGCCAAACAAGCAGATTCTGGAAGAGATTCTAAGTCTGAAGAGGAGTCTGCTTCGGTTGAAGCGCATCTCATCAAAACAACTGGAGGTTCTCTATCGCATCAGTCATGGTCAGTTTCAGCTTGTGACTGGGCCGGTCTTGCCGTTCTATCGCGACATTTATGACCACCTGGTACGGGTAACCGACCTGGCAGAAAGCTATCGAGACCTGGTCAGCAGCTCACTTGATGCATATCTCTCAGTTGTCTCCAATCGGCTAAGCGAGATAATGAAGGTCCTGACGATCTTCTCTGCCGTTATGCTCCCACTCACATTCATCGCCGGAGTCTACGGTATGAACTTTGATCATATGCCGGAACTCCAGTGGCGTTACGGTTACCTCGTAGTGGTGTCGGTGATGGTTCTGGTAGCCGGATCAATGCTTATCTTTTTCTGGCGACGGGGTTGGATTGG
>DATKDA010000152.1:0-5583 GCA_035512935.1 Pyrinomonadaceae bacterium
GCCCGGCGAATCAGATCGATCTCAAATCGGCGCACCTCGTCATAGAAGTTAACCCCGCGTCCAATGTCGTGGACGGCGCCGGTACTGGCGCCGTCGGTTGAAGTGTTGGCGACTGACTTCGGATCACTGATTTCAGGACGCAGACATTGGCGGGTGATCTCGTCGCCAGGCGCTATGACAACTGCGCGCTCAACCGCATTCTCAAGCTCCCTCACGTTACCGGGCCATGAGTAGGCTTCGAGTAGTGCCAGCACCTCTGGAGCAATCTGTTCGGATACTTGTCGTCCATTTTCCTCGTTATACTTCCTGATAAAATGTTGGACCAACGGCAGAATGTCCTCGCGCCGGTCTCGCAAAGGCGGCAACTCGATGGGAACTACTGCGAGGCGATAATAGAGATCCTCGCGAAAAGCACCCTGTTTAACTGCCTCTTTGAGGTCGATGTTGGTAGCAGCAATTATGCGAACATCAACTCGACGCGGAGTCGTGTCACCCAACGGCGTGAACTCGCGCTCCTGAATCACGCGCAATAACCTCACTTGAGTCTCCGGGGGAATGTCGCCGATTTCATCGAGGAAGATCGATCCGCCGTCGGCTACTTCGAACAGGCCCTTCTTCGCTGCCACAGCGCCAGTGAAAGCCCCGCGGGTATGACCAAACAACTCTGACTCCAGCAATTCGGAGGGAATGTTTGAGCTGTTGACGGTGACAAAAGCCTTGCCGGCACGCAGGCTTGCTTCATGGATAGCTTTTGCAATCAACTCTTTCCCGGTCCCACTTTCTCCGGTGATTAAGACAGTTGAGCGGGCCGGCGCCACCTGTTCGACAAGCCGGAAGACCTCCTGCATTCCATCAGAGCGTCCAACTATAGCGCCGCGATCAACGGCCCGACTCATGGCCCGCCTAAGAGTTCGTCGTTCCTCCTCTTTGCGGTGTCGCTTGATTCCGGCGCCGACTGTGGCTGTAATCTGTTCGTTCTGAAACGGTTTGCGAACGCAACCGAAAGCGCCTCGCTCCCATGCAGCAATTGCCGTATCGAACGTGGCGTAAGCAGTGATCATCACGATCACCGCTTCGGGGTCGATCTTAAGAAACTCTTCCAGGGCACGAAGGCCGCCGATGCCAGGCATTGATACATCCAGAAGCACCAGGTCATAGGCTCTCCGGCCATAGGCTTCCAATCCTTCCTCACCGGTCTTGGCGAGGTCTACCCGATATCCATCCGCGGTGAGAAGCGTCTCGAGCACCTCACGCATTATTTCTTCGTCATCAACGACGAGGACAGAACCCTTTTTCCCCATACAACCTTCTCTTTTTGGAAACGTTAACGGAAACGGACACTTAGTTTAGGCGAGGACATTGCATAAAACAAAAGCCCCGGAAGCAAAAAGTGGGTCAGTATGAAGTCCCATGGCACTCCATACTGACCCACAACTAGCCTTTCTCGGAAAACCTAACTCAGTTTAATCGCCAACCGCTTGCAATCGTGGTCGTGCTTGCGCAGTTGGTAGAGTGATGCGAAATGTTGTGCCCTGACCCGGGGTGCTCTCGACGCCGATATGGCCCGAGTGTTCCTGAACGATCCCGTAGGAGACTGCGAGCCCCAAACCGGTCCCGCGCCCGACGCCCTTCGTGGTGAAGAAGGGGTCATAGATCTTCGCTACGTTCTCAGGGGCGATCCCAATTCCGCTATCGGAAAACTCGACCATCAGCAAATTGTCTTCTGTCTCCGTTGTTGCAATCGTGATGCGGCCTCCATCAGGTATTGCATCTCGCGCATTCAACAACAGGTTTGTAAAGACCTGTTGGAGCTTCCCGGCGTTGCCAAAAACCTTCGGTAACTCTGGCTCATAGGTGCGAACAATCTCGATCTGGTTACGTCGCAGTTGCGGTTCCAGCAATTGCAGCGTGTCGTCGAGCACCCGGTGAATATCTAGTTCGGCGAACTGCGTGGCGCCGCCCGTACGTGAGAAGTTGAGAAGATTATTAACGATATTTGTAGCTCTTTCAGCCTGCCGACGGATCTTTTGCAGCAGGGCATGCTTTGGATCGGTGTCCGGGAGCATCCCGAGCAGCATCTGGGAATAGGAGGAAACGCCCGTGAGCGGCGTATTAACTTCATGAGCTACACCCGCCGCCAGCAGGCCGATCGAGGAGAGTTTCTCACGCTGCTGTAACTGTTCCTCGAGCCGAATACGAGCAGTTACATCCTCGAGCACGACGAGCGCTCCAGTTTGGCCCTGGCCGTCCTGGAGTGGGGCGAGCGCAATATTGAGCACCAGTGTGCGACCAGCGCATGTAGCCGTATGCAGCTTGTAGATGTGACGAATCTCTTTAAGCCGCCAGCGATCATTACCCAAAACTTGCCAGAGAGTATCGGCGAAGTCTTCGGAAAATAGGTCCTCGACGCGCTGGCCGACAGCCTCGTCACGTCTAAGTTCGAGAATGTGCTCGAGAGCGGAATTGAGTCTCGTTACGCGACCTTCCAGATCAACGGCAAGCAGGCCGACATTGATAGACTCGATGATTGATTCGTTAAATTCCTTAAGCAGTTTGAGTTCGCTGGCCCGCTCCTGCTGTTCCTGGTAAAGAAGACTGTTCTCAATAGCCACGGCCACATAGCCCGAAACAGTCCTTAGTATTTCGACGTCTTCCGAAGACAGAAGGGCTCCATCAGCCGAGCGCCCAAGCCCGATGACGGCGACCATGCGGCCGCGCACCACGCACGGCACGTAATAGTGAAGTGAGCGTTTGACAAAGCCGGTGGTTTCCGGAACCAGGTCGAGATCGTCTGTGCGCACTACACCATTCGCCGCCGAGCGGACGCGAATCATCTCGCGAAAATCGGCAGGCACGACAATCTCCGAATCCAGACCCACGGTCCGGGCTACGCGATAGCCGGACCGAGTATTCTTGTCCTCAATGAAGATTGCAACTCTCCCTACATTCATCACTTCCTGAAGGCGGCTCACCAGTGAATCAAGGAGAGGATCCAGTGCAGTAGTTGCCGAGAGCGTGCGACCGAAATCCAGCAGACTGTTCCGCAGATCGTACCGCTCGCCATAGAACAACCGATCGATCTGTTCCTGAAGGAAATTCTTGACCGGGCCTGCGATCATTACAATGGCTGCCATCGCTACAATCGCGACAACGACTCGCAGCGTAATCTCGCCTGAACTGAAGCCTTCGTCGCCGCCCAGCGCGTAGAGACCGGCAAGATAAACTACGGAACCAATCATCATCGCGATGGCCAGGGTGGTTAGCGCGTAAACGAAAACCCGGCGCACAACCAACTCGACGTCCATCAGGCGATAGCGCAGGACTGAATATCCAAAAGCGAGGGGTATGAGCACCAAAGGCAAGACTGCGGCGTCAGTCAACCAGGGATCATGTCGCCCACCCAGGAGATACCCGACGCCGTAGAGCAAGGTGAATGGCGTTATCGCAAGTACGGACCCCCATACTACCCACTTCATTTGCTGCCGCACGAGAGCGCCCTTGGCGGTGACTAATGTGCGGATCAGCAGGAACGCGCTGGCAATCAAAGCCAACAAAAAATGGGCAAAGCTCAACCTGTAGAACAGCCCGATGAAACTTTCCGAAAAGTTCGGAAGGCTACCCAACAAGGGAATAGCATTGGCAATGACATCGCGGAGGAATACAAAATTTGCCAGCGCCAACAGAACAATCGCGGGTAAGTATAAATAACCAGCGCGCCAGCGCCGCACGTTGAAGAGTTGGTGGCGTGTCGGGTACAGAGCACAGAAATGCAGGAAAAGGGGAGGAAACAGGATGAAAGCAGAATTTCGAAGGAATGCTACAGCGAGATCAAGATCTCTGTAGCTCCCAACTGGCACATAGAAGTGAAAAACAAAAGCTGCCAGACACAGAGCCGCAAAGTGCTGCGCGTACGGAGCGCCGCCCCCTTGTTTAAATAAAACAAAGAAGCCGACGATCAGGTAGATCAGTCCGATGGCATTGATGTAGAGATCCCGAGGAGTCCAACGGTGAATCGCTCCAAGGCTATCGATATCGGCATAATAATAGCGACTTTCTTCAGGGTAGGAGGGGCGCTCAATCAAATAATGAATCGGACCTCCCACGCGCGCCCGATCCAGGTACATTTGGACGTCTCGGGCTTGAACGACCTCTTCATATCTCTGGTCGTCGAGACTGATTGCCAACAGCCGATCTCCGGGCAAAAGACGCGCCCGCTCCCCAGCGGATCCCGGTTCGACGACTTCAGCGACGATACCCTCCCTGGTCTCGGTCCACCGTACGCCATCCCATGGAGGAGTTTCGTGTCGCGCTCGCTGAGCGAAATTAAGGAGCCCCGCCGTAACGAGGAGCGCAGCCCCGATCAGGAGCAGCAAAGTTTGAGTTGTGAGTACTGATCTTTTCACGGCTTATATGGCGCCGGACAAATGCTGAGCTAGCGATCTAAACGACAAGAGCAATGCATGTTCCGCCATCACCAGCTCAAAAAGACTCAAAGTTTTACGAGGAAAAGCACCGTACTCTACTTGTTCTCCCGTGCTTCCTAAAGGCGAACAATGTCACCGGCGCCAGCGACTCCTCAGAAGCTATCCAATTTTTCGGAGGTTTCCGAGTTTTTGGACAGTCAGAGTCGGGCGCAAGAGGACAGGGCGGAACCTACCGGAAGTTCGCATCCGCCGACCATTCCGTCTCTCAAAATCTGACTGAAATGCCACCTCTCACCGAGCGCCGCCCGGTGCTGAGTTGGGTAAGGATCTCCCCATTCTCCACATTAGCCTGAGTGTCCAAAAGGTTTCGTGCATCGAGAACAGCCTCAGCACGAACCGGGAGCCCAAAACTCGGGAGCTCCTGCGTTACCTGAATGCTTAAGGAAGGATCGTAGACCCCCAGCCTCCCGGCGAATGGATCGATGGCGAACACTGTTGCTTCAGGCGAGAACCGGAATACCGTTCTAATGTGTGTGCCTCTGCGAATGCCTGCGCCAACTTGGACCGCAGCAGTGTGGAAGAACTCCGATGAAAAAACTTCCGCGGGGTTCGAGAAACCGTCAGGCGACAGACGCTGTCCGCGACCAAACGAGTAACCTGCCGACGCGGTCCACACTCGGCTCAAGCGCCGGGTATAAACCAGTCGCATACCACGCGCAGCGCCCTGTTGATTGGCTACCGTAATCAATGACTCACCAGTTTCGCCTGAGAAGGCCGAAATGGGAGTGCTCAGCAAGCCGACGCCTCTGCCCGAAGTTGTGTCAAAGAAAGCAGTGGCTTCCAGGGTTGAGTTGTTATCAAGGACTCGCTCGACTCCGACTTCAAAGCGACGAGTGCGCTCCATCACTGCCTGCCCATCCACGAGAGCGATCGGACGATTCGCCAGTTCCTTGAAGATTACTTCTGCATCTTCGAAGGCGGCAACACTCTGCGTATTTGCTTCATCACCGCCTGGAGCATAAGCGGCCCTAATTCGCGTTGAAGCATTCGCGTCATACTGAACTCCGAAACGCGGCGAGATTGCGTATGCTCCGCCCGCGCCCATGAAACGGGAATAATCGAGTCCGATCACAATGACGATCCCGTTGCGCACAACCCA
>DATKDA010000153.1:0-11115 GCA_035512935.1 Pyrinomonadaceae bacterium
CTTGAAAGAGTTGTTGACGCTTATCGACTGGACCGTTAATATCAAATCCGCTCGCCTCGATGTCTAGCAGTCAATCTTAGCGACCGACACGAAACTCAAGCCAAATGCTTTCTGTAGTTGGAAACAGTGTCACAAATGCGCCGTTTAATCGTTCATCACACATAACTGATCTCAATCGGCATTGCCTATGCGCAACCGTTTATCGCTCGGACGGGTTGCACTTTCGCCTAAGGAGGAATTGAATGAAAAAGGGAGTTGGTTTCAGAACTACATATACGTTCTTGCTTTTGGGCCTGTCGTTTCTGTTGTCATCGGCAACAGTTCCGGCCCAGGAGAAGGGCATCAGCGATACTGGTCGTGGTCGCGAAAAGAAAGTAACCGAATCGGCTGTAGTGTTGTCGGGGGGTTCTCTGCTGATCAGTGAGTTTCGCGTACGTGGGCCAAATGGCGCAAACGATGAATTCGTCGAGATCTATAATAATTCTGATAGCGCTCTTACTGTTGCGGCCGACGACGCCTCGAGTGGCTTCGCAGTAGTGGCCTCGGACGGAGTCGCTCGCTGTGTCATTCCTAACGGCACAGTTATTCCCGCCCGCGGGCATTACCTTTGCGTGAACTCGGTTGGTTATTCTCTTGCCTCTTATCCGGCAGGGAACGGCACCACTGCCACCGGAGATGCAACCTATACAACTGATATTCCTGACAATGCCGGTATCGCGCTGTTCCAAACATCCAACCCGGCCAATTTCACATTGGCGAACCGGTTGGATGCTGTCGGTTCTACAAGTGAAGCTAATACGCTTTATAAAGAGGGCACCGGGTATCCTGCATTAACACCTTTTTCGATCGATTACTCATTCTATCGTGACAACTGTGGTAAGAGCGGAAGCATCACCACACCTGGTGGCTGTACAATCTCTACGCCTAAAGACACTGACAACAATGCCGCTGACTTCGTCTTCGTGGATACGAACGGAACGTCAGCCGGGGCGGGACAACGACTTGGTGCGCCGGGACCGGAAAATTTATCGAGCCCAATCCAACGTAACGTACAGTTACCGTCAACGTTGCTCGATCCTTGTGTCGGGTCTCCCAACCCTCCTAACCGCGTAAGAGATTTCACTTCTGATCCGGCAAATAACTCAACCTTTGGCACTCTCGACATCCGTCGTACCTTTACCAACAATACGGGCGCCTCGATCACCCGTTTACGTTTTCGCATTATCGATCTGACAACTTTTCCAGCACCCTCCGGTTTCGCTGATCTCAGACCTAGAACCTCCACGGCTGTTGTAGTAACGGTGGACCGGGCACCGTGTGGCGTGGGAACCTCCAATGTAACGGTTCAGGGCACAACACTGGAACAACCACCCTCACAGCCTAACGGTAGCGGGTTTAACGGCAGTCTTTCCGCCGGCACCATTACGTTGGCCACCCCATTGGCAAATGGGGACAGTATCGATGTTCGCTTTCTGCTTGGCATTCAACAGACGGGTACTTTCAGGTTCTTTGTAAATATGGAGGTTCTGCCGTAAGACGTCTTGCGTTCAACAACAGGTGATACTCAAGGGAGAGGTGCTGCAAACCTCTCCCTTGTGCTTTACTGAGGCCTTCTATTTCCGCTTTCGAGGGAGGCCAATTCCAACTCGAAGGCTTCGTTCGAAGGAAATGAATAGGTGACAGTGTAATTCGGCACTTCAGGTTCGAGAATGGGTTCCCCAGCGGCTTCCAACCATGCATGACCACTCAATAAGCCACCGGCGTCGCTCCGCAAACCAAAAACAATCTTAGTGTCGGTCCCACCAAGAGCGAGAAAGCGGTGAAGAATTGCCGCCCGCTTCCAACAGACTGGTTGGAGAAACAGAAACTTTCTGCTCAGCAGACTGTCAAGAACGGCTGCTAGCTCACGGGTTGAAGGGCGCTGGTTTGTCCGCGGCGACAATTTTCGCAATGGTCGCACCAGATTTAACGCTCGAGGTAACGGCAAGACCTTCGCCATAAGCGATAGCGCACCCACCCATAAGGTCATTCTCAAAAGGAGAGTGGCGCGGCCTGGATCACGGTAGAGGCGCCGAGTGCCACGGACGACGAGCTTTGTGCAGCTCTTTAATAATGGGAAGTTCGAGACGTTCGGCATTGCCAACCAGAACCGATGGGCCGGATTTGCGTTACCTTAACATAGTTGCCCGTCAGCCGATAACTCCTCGAATGGGCCTCCGGGTTTGAATTCAACTAGCTTGCGCTTAGAATGACGGGGGCAAAAAAATTAACATGGTTAGTTCAGTGGCAACAGAGCGAAGATCACGCCCTTTAAAGGCTGTGACGATCTTCAGTGATGGCTCCAGTCTGGGGAACGGAAGGGCCGAAACACGCGCCGCGGCGGTAGCTTTACTGGGTTTTCGGGGCATCTGGCGCGCCGTCGGTTGCTATCTCGGCCACGCTACCAATCAACAGGCTGAGATCGCAGCCGCCGCTATAGGGCTTGAAGCATTACGCGAGCCGTGTCGCGTCCATCTTTTCAGCGACTCCCAATACGTGGTTGAAACGATGAAGGGAAAGTTCAGGCGCAAAGCTAATCATGAGTGGTGGACGCGCCTCGATAAGGCGGCAAGCCAGCACAAGGTTACCTGGGAGTGGACTCGCGGTCATGCGGGACACGTTATCCAGGAGGCCGCGGATTTTGCCGCGCGGCGGATCGCCTCGACCGGGATTGTCGCCGAAGAGATTCTTCAGGAAGCGATCGACCAGATTGGAGTGGTCGAATAGTTCTATCAATTCTTCACAACGATCTATAAACAATGCCTTTCACCTTCACACGAAATACTTCCTCCGCTTTGGCTGGCTTCGCTTTTCTGATCTTTCTTGCCTTTCCCATTTCAGCGCAGGACCACCTGCGCGGCTGGGAATGGCAGAATCCACTACCGCAGGGCAATACGGTCAACGCGGTCAACTTTGCGGCAGATAAGTCGCACGGATGGGCCGTAGGCGCTGATGGGGCAATCCTGCGCACTGAAGACGGCGGGTATACGTGGCGGGAGCAGCTCTCGCCTGCAAAGACCAGTCTGTACAGTCTTTATGTGCGTAGCCGGTCGCGTGCGGTAATTTCCGGCGCACGCGGCGTGATCTTAACGACACGCAATGGTGGCAAAAAGTGGGTGCAAAGAGTCACGGGCACTCGTGATCACCTCTTTGCCGTCACTTTCGCGCCGGATGATCCACTCTCCGGTTGGGCTGTCGGCTCTTTTGGGGCCATAGTGGTGACCACTGACGGTGGGATTTCGTGGAAAGCGCAAAGGTCTTCGAGTTCAGCCCACCTCTTCGGTGTAGCCTTTGTTGATAAGAAGACCGGGATCGCAGTTGGCTCCAAAGGAACAATTCTGGTTACCAACAATGGTGGGGCCGAATGGAAACACCGCCCGAGCGACGTCAAGACTGTGTTAACGGGCGTCGCGTTCGCTTCAGCCAATCGCGCGATCGTGGTCGGCTACCATGGGACCATTCTGGAAAGCAGCGATCGAGGGACAACCTGGCGGCCACTTAACGCTCTCGTCACAACCGATCTGTTCTCAGTCTACTTTGCAGACGAGAAGCATGGTTGGGCCACCGGCGACAGCGGCGTGGTGCTCACCACTGGCGATGGGGGCAATATCTGGTTGCCGGTTAACGTAAGAACCAATCCGCGTCTGGTAACAGTTTACTTTGCTGACGAGAGCCTGGGTTGGTCGGCAGGAGCTGATGGATTGGTGCTTAGGACTGAGGATGGTGGGCTTAGCTGGCAGCGATTAACGGAAGGAGGTAGGGATGATCTTTCGCAGATATTCTTCCTTGATAACTCGCGCGGGTGGGCAGTCGGTTCCCGGGGCCGCATCCTTTTTACAAGTTCAGGCGGCAGGAATTGGACAATCAGGCCATCTGGGACCACGGCCCGCCTGAATGCGGTAAAGTTCCTGAGCGACAAGCTTGGATGGATTGTTGGTGAAAAGGGGACCATCCTGCATTCTGATAACGGCGGGGTGACATGGAAGACGGTCAAACCGGAGGTGCCGGAAGATCTCCTGGGGATTGAATTCATCTCGCTCGAGCAAGGATGGATTGTGGGCGCTCGAGGGGCGATTCTGCGGACGGAGGATGGCGGCCAGAGTTGGCACTCTCAACGCAGCAATACCTTCAACTGGCTCGAAGATGTCGCCTTTACCGACGCCCAGCGGGGAGTTGCAGTTGGATCAAACGGGACAATACTACGAACAGAGAATGGCGGCGAGACCTGGAAGCGGGTCGATCAGAACTTAAAAGAATGGTTATATGCGGTGACCTTTGCGGACGCTGAGCGCGGCTACATTGTTGGCGCGCGTGGAATCATTCTGCGAACAGATGACGGCGGCGCAACGTGGAAGGATCTTGAAAGTGGGGTCAAAACCGCTCTCTTTGCTGTGTCAGTGCTGGACCGGGAGGATGTGCTTGTAACAGGCGAGCAGGGACGAATCCTGCACAGCAATGATGCCGGACAGACGTGGGAGATTCAACCTTCGATTACCAGTGCTTCGTTGTTCTCGGTCACTTACCGTGGAGGCTCGAACGTCTGGATTGCCGGACGGGGTGGAGCAATTCTTCGTCGCACGGATCCGATCGCAACCGTCAAAATTCCGACTCCCAGGCTGCCTCCGTTGTTGCGCGGGGGCTCGCAAAGGAACGAGTCGCAAAACGATCTGATCGATGACGGCGACATTCCGCTGGCCATTCCTCCCGACAAAAGGCCACCACGCCCACAGGGACCTTAGGTCAGGACTTAGGTCATCTCAACAGTTTGATCCGCATCACTGCCTCCTCAATTGTGGACTGCCCTCGACTTTCAGGCACACTTTATCCTCATTCGCGAATAGCGAATGGGACCGCATTGAAGAGCATGTCTTAGCCATTTCGAGAGTTTCTTCACCCCGGTAGATCTCAGTAAGCCATCTTTGAAAGCTTCTTCCGTGATATCGTATTTCGTTATAGCGGACGCGGACCGGTGAGCAACGCATTGATGCTAAAGGGAGATGTGGAGATGCGCGGCGTTGTCGGGTGGGGAATTAAACCCCAAAAATAGAAAGCTGATCCTCTGGCATAACGCTCAACTCTTATCGCAAGAGCCTTGGATCCAAGTTGACGGGGCGCGGTGGGTCAATCGTGAGTGATTCAAAATCCGGGTGCTCTGGATTGAGTAGGTAGTTGGTTTCACTCTCAATCACGGCGCTTGGAACCTCAAGCACAACTGAAGATCTAGCGGCGATCCAGGCATCACCAATCGCAAACAGCTCCGGCGGCGGCGGACTATCTGCCCAGTTATCAGGAAGCCGGCCCCATTCCAAACCGGTCACAAGTGCCTCATCGAAATAGACTGCGCAAACCGAATACGAGGGAAGCACGTCAGTATTCTCAAGGTGTACCAGAAGTTCCAATACAGCTAGGGAGATACTTCCCGCCGTGTAGACCATTCGTACACCGATGCTGTTCCACCGTCCCCCGTTGAGCCGCGCTCCTTCGCCGTCGAAAGCCTTGGAGGCGAATCTGGTTTTGACGATTCGCCACGCCGCTGGCATCAGGAGAAGACTCCGTGTTCCATGCGACCAATGAGACGTTCAACTTCCAACGCGCCAAGTTCGCTCTTAGCTAAAGTCAGTGGAACAGCGCCACCTAGAGCCCGTTGAGGTTCCGAAAGCCAGCGTACGGCAGCCCGGTGATCACCTTCGAAAAGTTCGATTGCCTTTGCGAAAACTCTGGACACGCGAAGCAGCCGATCCGACTCGTCCGGTTGGAGGCGTCCTGCCTCCTTCCGTCTATGGAGCGTTCTGTTTCTGATCTGAGCGAGTTCAGCTACTCTTCCTATCGGCAGTTCGAGGTTTCGTCCCAGTCGCTCAAGCATGCGGAATGGCAATCCTTTTTCTATCTGCTTAAGCAATTTGTCAGTTTCGAGAGTCTTCATTCCCAGGAGAATGATGTAGAGATGGTCGCTACCGCGCTTTCCCGTGCGAAGTTTCTCCCGAAAGACCTTAATATCCGGCGACGCGTGCTCAGTTGTTGCTTTTGTGCTCGGCATAATCTATTTTCCCGGCGCGCATGCGCCATGTGGCACAATCTTAGCAGCCAAATGGCAGTTAGGTCAAAAGCCAGTATTCGCTTTTTCACGGTTCCAAGAAAATCAGACCTTTACAGATACGATAGCCACCAATCGGTTCGTCTCTGTTTTACGCCCGCAAACCACTTGCACAACGGGTACAGCAAAAGAACGCCCGCAATCCACGCCAGGTAGACTACTCCCAAATGAAAACCCACCCCTTGTGGCGGCGCTGCAAACCAGTCGAGAGGCGTTTGCACCAACCACGCTACAGGCTTCCCAAAGGCCCAATGCAGCAGAATCGAAATCGTATGTGCTGTGGGCCATTGCAGGACATAGAAGAAGAGGGGTACCCGGCCGAAGGTTATTAAAGCGTCGCGAAAACCTAAAAACCCGGAAGCTGGTGGGGAACCCGGTTTACGCGCTTCGAACCATGCAAGAGCCGCAATAGCAGGTCCCAACGTCATGAGCAGAAACAGGAGCGATGGTGGATACTTTGTGGTATTTAGAAATGACAACACAGTGAAGACAAAATTCTTCTGCGTGGACCAGTGGTTTGGATCTCCGTAGATGTTTATCGCCCGGACCACAAAGAAAAGCAACGTCGAGAGTCCACCTATGAGCAGTAACCATTTCCGTCTTTTCGTACTACTCTCTCGATAGAGAGACCCGAACACGTAGCCGACGGCCATTACCCCCACCCAGGGGATCAGTGGGTACACAACGAAAACAATAGGACTCGGGAAACCAACAATAGGAAACGCTTCAAAAGGTTGGTGAAGGATCATCCAAAGTTTTGCTCCCACTCCCGGCACGGCACTTTCTGGCCCACGCCAACTCTCGACCCGAAAACCATCCAAAAGGTTGTGCAACCCAATCATCCCAAGCCCAAAGACAGCTACCAGCTTCAGAGGCAGGTGGATTAAAGCCGAAAGCACAATCATTGAAACGCCAATTACCCAGATCACCTGCATCACACCAAGAAAGCGCAGGTCGAAATTGAAAAACGTCACCAACCTGATCACCGTAAACTCAATCACCACGAGCCAGAGCCCACGCGTCCAGAGAAACCGGGAGAGCTCTCTTTTAGTCTTGCCACGCGAAAGCTGAAGATATGCCCCGGTTCCGGCGAGGAATACAAACACAGGAGCGCAGAAATGGGTAATCCAGCGCGTCAGAAACAGAGCTACATTCGTTCTTGAGAGATCCACCGGGTCAAATTGCAGAGCGGCGCTGTGCACAAAATCGCGAGTGTGATCCAGCATCATGATCACCATAACAATCCCTCGCAGCAGATCGATTGAGTCGTGACGCGATCTACCAGGCTTCGACTCCTGAGGCTCACCTGGAGGCGATTGAATCGGCTCGGCGGGCGGGAAATGGCTTGAGCTGATTGTCGTTGGGGGAATGTCGGCGGCCATAAAATTATTTGCCTGGGCGATAGCGGCCCGACCTGATGCAAGTGAGAGTCATAGTACAACTTTTTGAAGCCAGTGCTCCGGGCTTGTCGGCGCGGCCTTACCTCTGCGAAACGAACCGCGTATCCAGGCTTCCAGCCCAGATGGGATTGTAGTTGTTCCTGGGAAATACAGCACAAAGAACGGGATCTATACTATGAAGCCTGATGGGACCAAGCCAAATTTATGTAATGAAACGGCTCGAATCCGGTTCGCGTGACGGCACGTGGTGCTGGTCTTGTCCGCTGATATTACCCACACATCCCACGAATACGCCGGTTTAACCTTTGGATGACTCTTAATACCTGACAAGGGAGCTTGAAGATGCTATGAACGACCAGAGTAAAACGAGTTACGACGAAGCGCTGCGCGACATATTAAAGAGCCAATATCACGCGTGTCTCGGGATGCTTCGAGAGACAATTGACCACTGCCCTGATGATGTTTGGTTCAGCAATGAAAATCTCAATTCCTTCTGGCAGATTGCGTACCACGCCTTGTTCTTCACCCATCTGTATTTGCAGCCAAACCTAGCAGCTTTTCAGCCCTGGGAACTGCACCAGAACGACGTCCAGCATCCCGATGGCATAACCGGGCCGCCGGATCCGAAAAGCAACCTGCCGTTGATCCCCAAACCGTATACGAAGGAAGAAGTGTTAGCCTACTGGAAGATTTGTGAAGATATGGTTGATGGGGCTGTTGACGCGCTTGATCTTCATAGTCCGGATAGCGGATTCAGTTGGTATGAAGTTTCCAAGTTGGAACATCAGATCATCAATATTTGGCATATTGAACACCACATGGCCCAACTGGCAGATCGTTTGCGTTCCTCGATAGATATTGGTATCAAGTGGGTCGGCGCCCGCCACCGATAGTGCTCTGTTGGGAACGCAGCAGTATTTTTGCGATTCTTATCGGTTGTTTGAATACGTGAAACTGCTCCTCCGCTAAGCGCAGCAATTCTCCATTCGTAATACCCGGCCAGCCCATTTCTTGCACGGTTGCGATTTTGAACCCTCGAGTCTGCATTATAGATTCTTTGTTTGATCGTCGCCATAGTGTTAATCCACTAAATCAAATAGAATTTAGAAATACGTAGAAATTTAGGAGATAAGCAATCATGGGCGCAATCGAGAACAAAGAACTCTTGCAGCATATTTTTACCGAGCTCTCAAAAGGCAACCCACAGCCTTTCATTGACAGCATGGCCGATGACTTCCGATGGGTCGTCACCGGCAACACTAAATGGTCCAAAACCTACGAAGGGAAGCAAGCCATTCTTACGGATCTTTTCGGGGCATTGCGCTCCAAAGTTGGTGACAGTCTTAAGACGGTGGCAGATCGCTACATTGCTGAAGACGATCTGGTAGTAGTCGAGGCGCGTGGTAGCAGTACTACAAAGGAAGGCATACCTTACAACAACACGTACTGTTTCATCTTTCGCGTCACAGACGGTAAGCTCCGAGAGGTAACGGAGTACATGGACACAGAACTGGTCACTGCGGCTTTAGGTGATCCGTCATAAGTGTAGCTGTAGTCGGGCATGAACTTTTCCCAATCCGACAAGCCATGCCCCCCTCGAGGTATCGTTATTAGATCGCAGCGCACTCCATTTGCCAGCAGCTTCGCCCGAAAGTCGACTGACTGCTGAAGTGGCACAGTCTTGTCTGCGTCTCCGTGGAGAAGCAGAAAAGGCGGCAAGCCCGGTCGGACGTGGTTCAGCGGGGAAATTGCGCGCAATATGCCGAGCGATTCGGGAGTTGGTTCCTTTGGCCGGTCCAACAGATTCTGTAGCGATACACTGAGCCCACCGCGCGCTTCCAGATCCTGTTCAAGGTTCGTTACCGGCGCATAACCGACTACCGCCTGAACTCTTATACTGTCATCAACCTCAGTGGCTGCAAGCGTGACAAGGTGCCCACCGGCTGAGTGGCCAAAGAGCACTATACGGTTGGGGTCTCCTTTGTATTCTGCCGCGTGCGCTTTTACCCAACGGATTGCCGTCTTTACATCTTCAAAACAAGCGGGCCAGCGGTGCCGCGGAGCCAGCCTGTAGTTGATCGACAACCATGTAAACCGTGCATTAGTTAACCAGGGCGTGATATCCGCTCCGCTTCCCGGCTTCTCAGCGCCGCTTTTGTCGCCGCCGGACCAGCCACCACCGTGTACAAGTATTGCTACCGGAAATGGACCAGGCCCCGAAGGCACGCTTACATCAAGTAGCAACCTCTCACCGCCCGCTCGCCCATATTCGATGTCGGTAAGTTTGGTCGCTTGTAACTCTTCGAGGTACACAGCATTTGCGACTCCCGGAAAGAAGAGCAAGAAGATAGCAGTCGTGACGATGTATAGATTACGCATTGCGATCGTTAGGGATTTCACTCCGGAGGAGAGACATGTTTATAGCTCCCCTGCTCCTATAACCTCCGGCGCGGTTCGGAGCGGCGGAACTCAGACGGATCAGAGATTCCCATCTAAGCTGGTTCGAGGGGGCTAATTCTTGAGTTTACAGTGCAGCACATGAGCCACAAGGGCACGGAAACGCGCAACTGAATTAGTAGCCGCAACTTTGATCTGGCGAACCCCCCACTTGCTCATCACTGTTTGATGTTAAGATTGGGTGATGTCTAGCAAAGAGAAACCAAATCACAATGTAGACCCGTGTGAGGATCTCTCCCTTACCTCTAAGCAACCAACGAGCAACTCCACAGTAGCAGACAGTGAGGAAACTAAAATAGACGCTTTTGTGCGACGTGAAGTGTTGCTGGCCTTGTCTCTTCCGGCTTTGCTCCTTGCAGCAGTGGGAGTATCTGGAGCTTTCTTCCGAGAGCAGGTCACTGGCTTTGCAACATGGGCTTACGAACAACTTGACTTTGGCGGCTTGGCACTGGTGTTCTTCTTAAGCGAAACCTTGGTAAGCCCTCTCCCTCCCGATGCGATACTGTGGATTGTTGCCGGGAGCGAGCTTAGTGCTAGTTGGTACTTACCTGTGACGGTTTTGGGCTTGCTCTCTACTTTAGGAGGACACGTCGGATGGTGGTGTGGAGGACATCTCGCCACCACTGGCTTGGTTCGCCGAGTGCTTGGGCGCCATCATGGACGGAGCATCGAGGTGACACGGCGATATGGAGTTTGGGCCGTAGTCCTTGCTGCGGTCACTCCGTTGCCATGGTCAGTCACGAGCTGGACCGCGGGAGCGTTACACATGCCCTGGAAACGGTATCTGCTTGGATCACTCACTCGGTTCCCGAGGATTGTTCTCTACTATGTATTAATACATGCGGGGCACCATGGTGTTGTGACGCCGGTCAGCTAATATCTTTCTGCTTCAGCATCTAGCAAGATCGAGACGAGTATTCTCCCGTGCGCAACCGACGCCAGCATGAGTATCCTGCCGCACACGACGATCATATTGTCCCTTAACTCTCAAATAAATCGAGAACCAGTGATGCGCCGTCGGATAGTTGGGATTGAGGGCAATGGCTCGCCTGAACTCCTGCTCAGCTTCCGCCCACCGCCACTGCCTTAGATGGATTTCCGCCAAAGAGGTATGCGCCTCCGCTA
>DATKDA010000154.1:0-30926 GCA_035512935.1 Pyrinomonadaceae bacterium
TTCTGCATGTTCCCTCGAAGAAGAGGTGCTTCGTTTCGAGGGAGGTATTATAAGGAAAGCTCTTGAGGCATCTGGTGGCAGCGTCACACGAGCCGCGAGGTTACTTGGACTTACGCATCAGGGCTTGGCTTTCATTCTTAATGGCCGGCACCGAAGCCTGCTTTCGGTTCGAAAGCCCGTAAAGCATCGAAGGCGAAGTATTATTCGTTATCGCTAGTATCGCGGTTCGCTACTCCCACATCAGGTCATTCCTGACTTTGTTCCTCTATTTAACCAGGGGCAACGTCACCACTTGAGTTGTGATCTAAGATCCACAACTATAAGTATTCCTGACTCTAATTCGCTGGACGATTCTCGATGAATTTAAAGTATTCTGCCTTTCTGATCGGTCTTCTTCTGCTAGTTGTCTCCGGAGTTGCAGCTCAAACGACACAACGGCAACCTTCGACAAAACCGTCTCCATCCCCCCCAACGAAACCAACCACAGTAACGACAGCCATCCCTCGGCCCCCAAGAGCACCGGTGCCGCTCGCCATCGTTAATGGGCAGACGCTAACGTCCGCCGACATCGATCCCGAAGTGCGCGAGGAAGTTGATCGTTTGGACGATAACATTGCCGATGCCAAACGCCAGATCCTGGAGATGCAGATCAATACAACGCTGCTCCAGCTCGAAGCCGAACGGCGACGAATCTCTACACAGCAACTATACGAAGCCGAGATCGTCAAGCGGGTTACCAAGCCATCAGAAGCAGAAATCCAGAAGGTTATGGATGAGAACCGTGAACGGTTTCATGGAATAGAACCGGCCACGGTCAGATCCCAAGTCGAGGATGCCTTGCGCAGCGAGCGTGAAGGACAACTAGCGGAACAGTTGGTAACAAAACTCCGCGTAGTCCACACGGTCGTCCCGGGCGCGAATCCCGCGACACCGAATCTTGGCCCCTCGGTAGTTCTGGCTACTGTGGGCGGACGGGCGATCACTGTGGGCTCGCTGGCCGAGAGATTGAAGCCGATTATTTACAGGTTACGGTTTAGCGCATATCTGCTTCAGAGGGAGGCTGTGGACCAAACGATCAATAACCTCCTGCTGCTCGCCGAAGCGAGTCGGCGAAACGTTCCGCCCGAAGCAATCGTGCGAGCCGAGGTCAGCGACAAGATAAGAAGGCCTTCCGAGACTGAGGTCGCAAAGTTCTATGAAGATAATAAGGCCCAGATTAATAGCGAGTTGGATTCCGTGCGCAACGAACTAGCGGAGTATCTGGTGGACCAAGATCAGCTCCGGCTTGAGAATGAACTGGCGCTCCGGTTGCGAGCCAACGCGAAAATACAATTGCTCTTAACCGAACCTGAACAGCCGGTGCAGATAATTAACGTGGATGGCAGTCCGGCGCGAGGAGAAGTTAACGCTCCCGTCACGGTTGTCAAGTTTACTGATTTCGAATGCTCTTCATGCGCTGCCATGCACCTCATTCTCGAGGAAGTGCTTAAGAGCTACGGCGGCAAAGTGAGATTTGTTGTTCGCGATTTTCCTCTGCCGCGCCACCAGCATGCCCGCAAAGCCGCCGAAGCTGCCCGCGCGGCTCACGCGCAGGGCAAATTCTTCGAATACACTGCACTGCTGTACCAGCGCCAAAATGCCCTCGATATTCCATCATTAAAGAAATACGCGAGCGAGTTGGGGCTGGACCGCAAGCTGTTTGACAGCGCCCTCGACAGCGGAACCTACGAGGCCCAGGTTCGTCGTGGCCTTGAAGACGGCGAGGTCTATGGTGTCACTGGAACCCCGACGATCTTCATTAATGGAGTTAGGCTGAGAGAGCTAAGCGCGGAAGGACTGCGGAACGCGATCGACCGAGCCCTCAAGAGCCCAAAATAAACAAACTTGCGTTGCCTCAGGACGTTTTCTTGTCAAGCAGACTGCACGCCTGGTACGCACCCGTAGGGTCAATGGCTGTTCGTCCTTCCTCAATGTGACGAATAATTCCTTCTTTATCGACAACGAAAGTGGCTCTTGCAGAGTAGCCGCTTTCGCCAAGCAAACCGTAATCCTTTACCACCTTCCGATGCCAGTCGCTCAGCAATGGAAAAGTGACCTCGAGGTCTTGAGCATAACGTTTGTTAGCAGCAAAGCTGTCCATACTAATCCCCAGAACCTGGGTATCGGTCGACTCGAATTTTGCGATATCAGCCTGATACGCTTTTAGCTCTTTCGTTCAACCACCTGTGAACGCGAGAACATAAAAGGCCAGTACGACGTTCTTCTTTCCTTTGAAGTCCGCCAACATAACCTCTTTGCCATCGGTGTCCCTCAGGGTGAAATCTGGCGCCGGTTGTCCCACTTTCAGGTGGGTTTTAGGCGGAGCGGGTTGTTGTGAATGTGTCGCCGCCAGCGGGACTATCATCAGTAACAAGGCAAACGCCACTGCTCGTTTAAACATTTCCAAGGCTCCTTGAGAATTGAATTTTTACACTCATAACTGAACGGTTCAGATTGCCCCCGTGATGATTACGTGAAACTTCCGTAGCGAGTCTGACAAAGGGTACTCCTAAAACTCCTGACACGCGAGCCCAAAGTAAAAGGAATGTTCTGCTCCCCTCGTTAACCCGGAGTAGGGAGTTTAGACCGATGGTCGTTTCATTAAAACCCGAACGCCTAAAGCGGTACAAGGATGTTGCCTTGTTGCTGGTGAAATACGGGCGTTCAGATCTTGTGAAGCAGGCAGGTTGGGAACATGGCTTGGATCTACAGGAGCATTTGCCGGTCGAGCGGACCCGGGAGGCCGACGAACTTGCCGGCGATCTGGAGAAGCTTGGACCAACTTTTATTAAGCTCGGACAACTCCTCTCTACCAGGGCAGATCTTTTGCCCCCGCCATACCTGGAAGCTTTAGCGCGCCTTCAAGACCATGTCGAACCATTTTCTTATGATGAAGTGGAGCGGATTGTTTCTGGCGAACTCGGAGTGCGCATCTCTAAAGCGTTTTCCGAATTTGAGCTTGCGCCGCTGGCCGCCGCATCGCTGTCGCAGGTACACAAGGCTCACACGCGGTCCGGCCGCGCCGTTGTAGTCAAAGTTCAACGCCCGGGTATTCGAGAGCAGATAATCGAAGATCTGGAATCGCTGAATGAAGTGGCGCAGTTTCTCGATGAACACACAGAGTTGGGCCGGCGCTACGATTTCGAGAACATGCTGCTCAATCTGCGCCGCAGTCTGCTGCGCGAGTTGGATTTCAGAATCGAGGCCAACAACCTTCTGACCCTGAAAGAGAATCTTCAGGAGTTTGAGCGGCTGGTTATCCCAGAGCCCATTGAAGACTTTACAACCTCCCACGTCCTTACTATGGACTACATTCCTGGAAAGAAAATCACCTCTTTTAGTCCCTTGAAGTTAATTGAAATTGATGGCGCCGATTTGGCTGACGAACTGTTTCGCGCCTACCTGAAACAGATCCTCGTTGACGGGTTCTTCCATGCCGACCCGCACCCAGGCAACGTGGTCCTTACCCCCGATCAGCGTATCGGGCTGCTCGATGTGGGAATGGTCGGACGCTTGACAGGTGAGTTCCAGGACAATCTTTTGCGATTGTTACTGGCCATCAGCGAGGGCAGAGGCGATGAAGCTGCCGCGATGTCCATTCGGATGGGCGAACCGAAGCAGGACTTTGATAAGGCTGACTTCACTCGTCGCGTGGCGGATCTGGTAGCCGAGCACAAGACTGCCAATCTCAGTCGAATCAATGCGGGCCAGGTCGTACTTGAGATCACGCGAATCTCCGCAGACTGTTGGTTCCGGCTGCCGCCCGAGTTCACGATGATTGCCAAGACCCTCCTGAATCTCGATCGCGTTGTTCTTACACTCGAGCCGGCTTTTGATCCGAATGCGGTGATTCGAGACGAAGCGAGCGAGATACTTCAGCAGAACGTGATAAAGAGCCTGGCTCCGGGAAACCTGATGGGCGGCCTGGTAGAAACCAAGGAGTTTGTGCAGAAATTGCCACGGCGCGTGAACCGAATTCTGGATGCTGTGGGCAATAATGAACTTAAGTTAAAAGTTGATGCAATCGACGAGACATTACTGCTCGAAGGGCTGCAGAAGGTTGCGAATCGAATCACGCTCGGTCTGGTGCTGGCGGCCCTGATCGTGCTGCGATGCTGATGCGCGTTGAGACATCATTTCGCATCTTTGGATATCCCGGACTCCCAACCATCTTCTTCATTATGGCTGCCATCGCTGGGGTCATCCTCGCCGCCAGCATAGTCCTCAGCGATGTGAAGGTGAAAAAGAAGAAAAATTCAGGCGCCCATTTGTGATGGGCCTTCCTCGATCGCTGCTTAATAACGACCCTCCATACTGCTCTCGGTTCAACTGACCGAACATTCGCCTAGATTGGGCTATTGCGGTCCTGTGCTGAACCTTGTTTAAAAACTCAAGAATTACTCAAGCCCCCAATAATATAACCACTTCGCGAACGGAGCCCTGTAACGAATTGGTCAGTGCCAATAGATTTGGGCCCCTGCTTTGGAAATCTGAACACTCAAAAACCATTTCCTTATGTTCTTAATTGAAACCAACGACGATTCAGAAACGACGAAGATGCAGCTAATCCTCGATAAAATAGCTATGCCGTCGCCATCACCTGGTATTTCCAGGCCCAGATTACTTGGGCTTTTGGATAAGAGTCTTGCCTCATGTACCTCTACCGTAATTAGCGGCCGGGCTGGGACCGGGAAGACAAAGCTGGCAGTCGAATTTGCTCGGAAATGCGGCCGGTCAATCGCCTGGTACAAGGTAGACACTCCCGATGGAGAACTGCCAGTTTTCTTCGAATACCTGGCGGGCAGCATTCAGAACCAGTTGCCCGATTTTAACCGCCAGCCACTGGTTCAGTTGGTTGGTCGGATGGGGCCCGACAGTATTTCCCGATTAGCAGAAGCCTTTATTTATCAGCTATTGCAGTGTGAGCTGAAGCCTATTGTGGTCGTAATCGAGGATCTGCACCTTGTATGTGACTCAAATTGGGTGGTTCCTTTCTTCCACCGTCTACTACCGCTCTTGCCCCCGGAAGTGCACATGCTCATAACGAGCCGAACGATGCCGCCGGCGCCGTTATGGCGGATGCGGTCCAAGCAGACCCTTTCGGTAATTGATGAGGATGCACTGGCATTCACTAAGGGTGAGGCGCTCGATCTGTTTGGTTGTTATGGGCTGACTAGCCAGCAAGCGTCTATCGCGCTGGATCACACACACGGGCGAGCCGCCGCCCTGGACAACTTTGCCGCGTCGCTCTGTAAGTCCGAGAAAACTGCCGCGCTTGCATGAGCCGCAGGTCGCTAACCGGTGATTAGTCACTCATTTCTGAACACAAGAGAGGCATTGTCGCCTACCAGAGATGGTGGATTGGAGTCGTTTCGCTGTGATAATCTGCGCGGAAATTGGAATCCGACACAGAGGCAGATCGTCATGGCTCCCAAGACTCGCCAGCGGAAGCCTTCGCAAGAGGCCCCTCCAGGAGCTTCAAAAACTGTGGGCGGGCAGCCAACATTCTTCCTGCGAACAAAACTCTGCCACCGCGCCCGGCGTCTGAATTGCTGTCGCGCCCACGCCTGAGCGAGCGCCTTTCAGCTAACCTCTCGAACCCCATCACCCTGGTAACGGCAAATGCCGGTTCCGGCAAGACAACACTGGTTGCCGACTTTCTGCGAAATCAGAACCGCCAGTTTGTCTGGTACCAGTTGGATCACACGGATGCGGATCCGTTTGTGTTTCTTGGCTATTTGACCTTTGGCATCCAGCAGGTAGTACCCCGTTTTGGCCAGGCAATGTTTTCGTACCTTCAGGAAGTTGCCGGTGAGTTGGCTAAATACCCTGAGCGCGCAGTCGATGTTCTGCTAAATGAGGTGCTTGAGCGTGTTGAGCAGCAACTGATATTGGTTCTCGATGACTACCACCACCTTGGTGAAGATACGCCGGTCCACGCGGTACTTGATCGGCTGCTGGCTTATTTGCCGGACATTCTGCATGTGATCGTTATCTCCCGGGAAGTGCCTCCTTTGTCGCTGGCGCGGCTGAGGTCGCAGGCCCCCTTCTCCATAATTGACCGCTCGGACTTGCTCTTTACGGACGGCGAGACTCAAGAGCTTTTTCGTAAGGTTTTTGACCTGGAGATGACGCCAGAACAGTTGGCCGAATATCGTGAACGGACACACGGATGGATCACCGCACTCCAGCTCGTGCGCCAGGTTGCTCAACGTTCTCTTTCCAGCGCTCGCGCAAGCGAGTCTGAAGCACCCAATCTTGTTCAGGTGTTACGGCAATCTGAGCGTGACATCTTTGATTATTTTGCCGAAGAGGTCTTTTCAAACGAGCCGGAAAATGTCCAGCAACTGCTGCTCAAGCTCGCCTTGCTTGATAGCATCGAACTCGACAGTTGCGCTGCGCTCTACCCAGGTATGAACTGCTCCCGAATGCTGCCCAACCTGGTTCGGAGAAACGTCTTCATTACAGTGGCGGGCGATGGGCGGGGCGAAGAATATCGCCTGCATCCCCTCTTCCAAAGTTTTCTCCGCCGACGACTACGGGCCGAAATAGGCCGGAGCGGGGTTGCGGAGGAGCAAAAACGCCATGCCGCTTATTTCCTCGAGCGGCGGGCTTGGGAGCAAGCAGTCAGGCATCTATTGGCGGCCGAGGACTATGAAGGCGCAGCAGGGATAATCTCGCAATACGGGGTCGAATGGATCTCCTCCGGCGCCCTGAGTTCCCTCGCGGCGCTCGCCGATCAACTTCCTCAGCCGGCCGTGGAATCACATCCAAGGACCCTTGCTCATCGGGCAGAAGTGGCTCGTTTAAGGGGCGAGTACGAGGCTGCCCACAGCATGTTTCGCCGTGCCGCAGCTCTTCTGGAACAACTGGGAGACAAAGAAGGCCAAGCGGAAGTGCTTCACTCTCTGGCAACAATCGCCAGACGCCAGGGGGATTACAAACGCGCCTTTACTTATCTCGACAGTGCCACCGAACTGATTGATGAGCGTTCGGCCATCAGTACAAAGTGTGGGAACACGCGAGGGTTGTGTCTGGTCGCCATGGGGCAATGGACTGCAGCGGAACGCGAGTTTCGAAGCGCTTTGCAATTGGCTGAAGAACGAAATGACGAACGTTACATTCGGCTGATTACTCATAATGTCGGCTTGCCGCCAATGGTGCGGGGGGATTTTGGCGAAGCTTTGCATTGGCTGCGTCGCATGTTTCGCAATGGCTCTGAGCCGCCCCTTCCCCAGAAAGCCACTGCCCATCTAAACATGGCGCGTTGTCACCTCTATTTTGGCGACCTCGTCGCCTGTGAGGAGAATCTTGACAAGGCAATCGAGCGCTGCCAGCTCTTCAATCTAATCTTCCAGCGGGCAGAAACCTTTGAGACCTATGGCAATCTCTATCGCGAGCGAGGAGAGTTCGAGCGATCCAGTGAATACTACGAGCGGGCATCGCGCGCGTACGCTGAAGCTGGAGTCAATCTGGTGCGCACCGAACTGCTCGAGGAGCGAGCCCTGCTGAGCCTGCAAAGGGGTGACGTTGACGGGGCGCGGGCGCAGATTGATCGATTAGTCACCGCTCGCTCAGCAGACAGCGAGGATATTGCCTTTAATACTGCCTCACTCGCCCAGAGCCGGATCATGATCGCCCAGAGTGATTTCGAGACTGCTGCCGATCAATTGCGACGGGTCCTCCGACTACTTCAAGAGTCACACTCTTTACTATTACGAGGCACAGGCGTCTTTAGCGCTGGCTGTCTGTGCTTACCGGCTGGGGAAAGAGCCAGAGATGATCGGTCACTTACGACGAGTGGTAGATCTGGTGGTGCGCTACGACTATGAGTACTGGTTGAAACGCGAAATCGCAACATTTCCCGAGCTGTTCTCTGCGGAAGAAGCTGCTGAGCTACTGCCCTCGGATCTAAAGGAGCAGGTGACGATTGCGCGTTCAATACCGGCGCCATTAGAGGTGAAGGCCTCGGAAGGGTCCCTCGGTGCTCAGGTTGTTACAGATCTCACAATTAAGATGTTTGGGCCAGTTGAAATCATTCGGGATCCCAACCGGCCGCTGTCTGCGGACGCGTGGACTACACGCAGGTCTCGCGACATCCTTTGCTTTATCGCATCGCGAAGAAACAGGCGCGCTGCGAAGGACATGATTATTGACACTTTTTGGGGCGAAACCAAGCAGGAAGTCGTCGAGAGGAATTTCCATCCGACGGTCTCTCATGTACGCAAGGCGCTTAACAGTAATCAGCCGCTAAAGCAGAACTTCCTTCTCTATCGCAATGGCGAATATCAGATGAACCCCGAATTCTCTTACTACATCGATATCGAGGAGTTCGACCGATTGGTGGCGGTGGGCGAGAGTGCGCGCCGCGCACGCCGGTTTGATGAATGTATTCACGCGTACGAAGGAGCTGTCATACTTTATCGAGGTGACTTCATGCAGGGGAGTTACGAGCCCTGGGTTGACGAGCAAAGAACATACTATCGCGAGCAATATCTGCGGCTTCTGGAGGCACTGGCAGGAGCGGCCCTGGAGTCAGGGGAATGGCCCCGGTCATTGCATCTCGCGCAAGAGATCCTGCGAGAGGACCAGTTCCGGGAGGATATTCATTGTCTGGTGATGAAGGCCCACGCAGCACTTGGGAACAGGGGCGCAGTAAAGGAGCAGTATCAAGCCCTTAAAGGCCTTCTGGGTGAAGAGTTAGGAGTCGAGCCGGAGCCGGAAACTCAGAAACTTTACCAGGAACTGATCGGACAATAAGGGATCGGTTGGTTATGATTCTCCAGGCGGCATTCACCAAGCGCAGATTGGGAGCATGGCGAAGCACTCTGGATCGCGGTCAGGTCGAGCTTGTGAACGCACCCACTCAATTCTCTGCCACAGTAGCCCCCGGTTTCAGTTCGGAAACTACATTGCAGATTCCAGAGAACACCGCAGTCGCTTCCATTCAAATTGCGTGGGGGCCCTTGCTTAGCACAAACGAACTTGATCTTCAGGTTTATGATCCGTCGGGAGTATTGCGGGCTGACTCGGCTAATCTGAATCTCCCTGGGCTAACGGGCAAACGCGAGCGGGTTGTTCTGACGAAACCTGCTGCCGGAGCCTGGAGCGTCAGAGTTCGCCACAAGGTCTCCTTACTTGCTTCGTCGCAACAATTCACCGGCGTGCTCGAGCTTGGCGAAGCGCGCTACCGCCGTTTGAATGATATTGGGGGGCTAAGTCCTGCCCTCCGAGACGATATTCATCAGAGCATACGTTCATTTGCTATGTTGCCCGTGGGAGTGCGTTTTAGGCCCGACATGGCTATACAGCGTTCTGAACTGGCTTCTGCTCTAGTGCTTGGCGCACGAATCCCACAATATCTCGCGGGCCAACCCACTTATCGCGACGCACGCGATACTACGACCAGGCTGTTTGTTGAGAGCGTTCAGGCCTGCCCTGAAGGCCCGCTCTTTGTAGACGTGACCCAGGGAGGCTCGTTCCGGCCAAATGACAGTGTCACGCGCTTGACGGCCGCCATTGCCCTCGTCAGAGCGGCGGGGCTTCGTGCAAAGGCTGAAGCGAAAGCTGGGACGGCCTTGGCCTATCTTGACGCAGGCACTATTCCTTCAGAGTGGCGGGGATATGTTGCGGTGGCCGTCGAAAATGGCTTAATTAAGGCCGACACAATGTTTCGGCCGCAGGGGGAGTTTACGCGGGCGGAGGTGGCAATTGCCCTCGCTGCTATTCAAAGGCGGGTAAGCTAGTCAGCTCAGTGTATTAACCGCTTCAGAGCGAGTTCCTCTTCTCCAGTCAGAAAGCTGAAGACGACTCCAAAACCGATTCCAGGTTGATAAGAAACTACTTCACCTCGAAGACGGAGCCATTCACCCGATTGCAGCTTCACGTCAAGACTTACAATTTCTCCCAACTGTACCTGCCCCTTCGTATTTACGAAGCATCCGCCCAGGCTGATGTCCTCGATTCTCGCTTCTGCATGGCCAGATAGCCCATCCCATTTAGCCAGTAGATTGGCGGGAACTCGCTCTTCATCTCGTCTGTCTTCCTTATTTAATCAATTTCCTCTTTCCGCTTCAGGCTAGTGCCGGAAAACCAGCATTCAGGAAGATTGGGTCGCGCGACCATAGTACACCTTCGTCGTATAGAGGAACGTAACGGTGTTGTACACCTGGTGCGCGTCGAAAATCCTTCTTAGCTCAACCATCATGGGTTCAAATTCAG
Organism: Pyrinomonadaceae bacterium; assembly: GCA_035512935.1. GTDB lineage: Bacteria > Acidobacteriota > Blastocatellia > Pyrinomonadales > Pyrinomonadaceae > PSRF01. The sequence continues at coordinate 10,261 of DATKDA010000154.1, forward strand.
GTGCGCTCTGTTCTGGCGTGTAAGATGCTGACTGGACCCGACCCTTCAAGCTTTCGAAATCAAAATGTTGAGCGTTCTCAAAAGTGACACACTGGACCTGCCCGGGCGAAAAGAACTCATCGATTGCCCCCAAAACTGTCTCATGCCGGATCTGTGAGTAGTCGGTGCCGTATCTCAGCAGAAGGTCTTCATAAGAAGACAAGAACGGTGTTGTGTCCAGTTGTCGTTCGTTCCAGACGAGCACAATCCAAGCCCTTGGTTTAAGGATTCGGGCAAACTCCCTTTTCGCGTTCTCCCGATCAAACCAATGAAATGCCTGGCCTGCAGTTATAAAGTTAACACTACCCGAGGATAGCGTGGTTGATTCAGCCGTTCCCGCCACACTCTCGAAGTTCGAATAATGTTGCAACAGTCGCTCGGCCGTGAGTCGCATAGCTTCGTTAGGCTCTACTCCTAAAACACGGCAGCCCTTTTTAAGAAACAGTTCCGAGAGTATTCCTGTCCCTGAACCAATATCAGCTACTACCGAGTCGCTATTTAAGCCACATTGGTTCTCGAGAAGGCCGATAACAGCGGGAGGATAACCGGGTCGGTATTTTGCGTAATTCTCGGCTCTTGTAGAAAAGCGCTTAAGGGGATCCATTTGAGACAAGTCAGAGCGGACTCAGAAAATTGTTATTAAACTAACTTTAGTCGCGAGGGACAATTGTAGTGCCGGGCAACCGGCTCTCAGGCGGGAAGTATTTAACAAACAAACGATGCCCAAGCAATAGCAGAAGGACAAATGCAAACGTCAAAGGCAGCCGCGTGTCGGATTTAACAAGCATCCAGTAATGAATAACACCTGCGACGCCTGCGAGATAGGCAAGCCGGTGCAATCGCCGCCATGTCTTGCCGCCGAGACGCTTGACCATTCTGTTCGTCGAAGTAATTGCCAAAGGAAGCATCAGGATTAAGGCAAACAATCCCACAGCAATGAAAGGACGTTGAGCAATGTCGCCAGCCGTGCTGCGCAAATTAAAAGATCGGTCGAACCAAATGTAGGTCAAGAGATGGACGGAGCCGTAGAAGAAGGCAAAGAGCCCCAGCATCCGGCGAAACTTAACAAGTGCATTCTGTCCGGTAATCACGCGAATTGGAGTGATCGCCAGCACTATGAACAGAAACACCAGCGTCAGCATCCCGGTTGTGCGCGTAACAAACTCCAGAGGGTTTGCCCCAACCTTCTGGTGATAAACGTCCCAAAGCATTAGAACCAGCGGCACTAGACAGTTAACAAAAATCACAACGGCCGGAAAACGAATCTTCTTAAGTAATTCCATCTTCGTTCAGGCTAAAAGTTCCGCTTCAGGTCCATACCAGCGTATAGATGGGCGACCTGATCGGCATATCCGTTGAACATTAATGTCTCTCGCATCCAGGTTTCGCCAATCCGGCGCTCCCGGGCCTGACTCCAGCGCGGGTGAGGGACATTCGGATTGACATTGGAATAAAAGCCGTACTCGTTTGGAGCAGCGAGATTCCAGGTACAAGGTGGTTCAGCCGCTACGAGACGAATTCTAACGATCGATTTTATGCTCTTAAAGCCATACTTCCACGGAACCACCAACCGAATCGGAGCGCCATCCTGCGCGGGCAAAGTCTCGCCATAGAGACCCGTAGCGAGAATCGTCAACGGATGCAGGGCCTCATCGAGCCTGAGCCCTTCAACATACGGCCAATCAAGTACCGCCGTAAGTTGATTTGGCATGCGCCTGGGATCATACAAGGTTTCGAAAGCTACAAAACGTGCCTCGGAGGTTGGCTCGACTTGCTCCAACAGTCTGGCAAGCGGAAAACCGACCCAGGGAATCACCATTGACCACCCTTCAACGCACCTGAGCCGGTAGACACGCTCTTCGAGGGGAAAGTTTAAAAGTTCGTCAAGATCAAAGGTCCGTGGCTTGTTCACCAGTCCCTCAACCGAAACAGTCCAGGGTCTTGTAATAAAGTTTCTGGCTTTACTGGCGACCGCCCGCTTGTCTGTGGAGAACTCGTAAAAGTTGTTGTAGTTCGTAATGTCTTCCAGTGAAGTTAAACCTTCCTCGACCCGAAATCCTTTATTTACAGCTTCCACCTGATCTGAAGGTTGGGTAAAGCTAAGTTTCTCTCCCTGCGGCAGTTCCACTGGTGGAGGGTTGAGACTCCGATACAGGAAACCCGTGGCTACAGAAGTTCCCGCGAGCACCGCGCCACGCATAAACATGCGCCGATTCAGATAAACTTTCTTGTCGGTAACCTCGCCTGGATGGATCTTGCTCATCTTTTTGTTAGAGCCCTCGGGGCGCATTTGGTTTGCCCGCTTCCAATTTGTCCTCCTTCTATCACATACAGTCGCCCAACTACCGAAGATCCTTTCTCAAAGGTGCCGCCATCATTTTGAGGGTGTTGTTCAACACTTCGATCTTCCGAGCCTCAATTATCCGCATACGCCAAGATTATTAATCCTTGAGTAAGCCCCAGCAACCATAATAGTATCCCGGACCAATCTTCTGGTCGAAAGCTCTGGCTTTGGCAGGCATCGTTGCGCATTATGAAACATGTGGCCAAAACGTTTCACATAACCGATTTGGAGACTGAGATTAGTTTGCGCCTCGAGGCGCTGCACGAAAAGCGAACTGCCGCGATTCGTTCGCTTCGACAGGAGTACTCGTGCCGACTCAACGACGCGCCGGCGAAAACGGTTCTCGAATTGAGCCGAAGGTTGATGGAAAGATCCGGCGCCATCTATCGCTTCTTCGCAGCGGAACTAATTCATCATCACAATGAAGCTTTTCGAAGAGTTGATGCCGGCGAAGTTAAACGACTCGGCAAAGGAATGGCCAGTTGGGGTGACGTAGATATATTTGCTTATTACCTCTCGGGACCGGCCTGGCGCAACCGCCAGATTCCAGACAGGGTCGTTGCGGGCTGGGCAAGGGATCAAAGCATTTGGTGGCGAAGAGCCGCGTTGGTCAGCACGGTGCCACTCAATAGCAAGGCGCATGGCGGAACCGGCGATACCGTACGCACACTTAAGATTTGCAGACTTCTGGTCGACGATCGCGAAGATATGGTCGTGAAAGCTTTGTCCTGGGCTTTGCGTGAGCTGGCAAAACGTGACCCGGCTGCTGTCAAAGAATTCATGAGCGAGTTTGATAAGCGGATCGCTGCGCGAGTTAAGCGTGAAGTAAATAACAAGCTGACTACCGGCTTGAAGAATCCACGTCAAGTGCGCGTGATCAGTTAACGCATGGCAAAGTCGTCTGCCTGCGCGGGAGTAGACAAGGACGAAGAGTTATGGCCGGTTACTCGGGAACACCGCTTGCTCGAAAGCTTGGCATCAAAGAAGGCTCAGTCATCGCAATGATAAATGCCCCAATAGACTTTCAGGACAATCTTGGGGCATTGCCTGAGAACGTCCGTATCGCGAAGTCGACTAGGCTCGTCGATCTGATCGTATTGTTTGCCGATTCTGAAAGACGTTTGCGGAGAGATTTTACAAAACAGGCTACCAGAATCTACCCGAAGGGGATGTTATGGATTGCGTGGCCAAAGAACAGTTCAGGACGGACAACTGATCTGACGTTCGCCAACGTTCAAGGGATTGGTTTAGCGGCCGGTCTCGTTGACGTAAAGATCTGTGCGATTGATGACGTGTGGTCGGGGTTAAAGTTTGTGTATCGCTTAAAGGATCGCCCTGCGAGGTGATCGAGGGTCAGAAAGTTATCCACAGATTTCTGTGGATAACTTTGTGAATAACGCAACGGTCGTTATTGCAAAGTTGTTACAAAGTAACACTTACGGCATTTTGCACACTCCTGCGGCGCTCCAACAAAGCTAACTCGCTCAGCATCTTAACAAACTTATCCTTGCAGAAAATTGATAGCGACAAATTTGTTTCACTTTGCCGAACGACAACATGCTGCGAAAAAACTTTCGTTAGTCTGAGATTTGGACCAGGAGATTCTCTGGAACTCAGCGGCAGGTTCAACTAATTGTAGGACCATGTGGGCGGCGTTCAGTCTGTTGCGTGATACAGACGGCGAACAGTTTATGGGGTATTCGAAAGAAGGCAAATTTTCTTGGAAAAACTTGAGCAGGAAAAAGATCCGAACTTCGAATTCGTGACAACTGCGACACAAGAATCGGAGTGATGCGATCATCTATCCTCTAATTTGAGAGGGGTTTGCATTATGACATTTGCCTTAATCATGAGTGACAACGACTGATGCGAAGGTGGACCATGCAGTTGTTAAAAAGGTGTTGCAAAAAAATTTTCGATAACTATAATGCGATTCCCTCGCGGAAAGAGATGTTGATTGCCACAAGAAAGTGTTAACGTCGGCATGAGTTTTTTGATTGGAATTGTAGGTTACTCGCTCTTATATTTTTCTTCTCGCATCGACCGGCAACCTACCACAACCAAAAGACTCGGTTTAGTTAATCGCGCCACACATTATCGATACGGCGCAGGCAATCCTGGCGCACTTCGCCACATAATCACTTAAACGAGAGACTCACGGGATCGGGAGAGTTCCTATGTCTGCCCGCGTGGGAAGCTTTTCTCCGTTCAGCAAGTTTGTTTGAAATTTTTTGATTGCAAGTTGTTGGAGCGCTGAAATGAATGAAGTGTCGTTGAATGAAGCCAAAAGATGTCCGATCTGTTCTGAACTTTTGCCTCTGTCTGAATTTGGGATCTGCCGGGCGCGTAAAGATGGACGAAACCTCTACTGCAAAAGTTGCATTCGCCACAAAGTTAGCGAAAGTCGCCGAGCGCTGAAGGAATATAAATCGGCGCGTAAACGCTTTGTCGGAACTGAGTCTACAGACTCCGCAGAACTTGCCGGCGATGCGCAAGCAAGTGATCGAGTGACCGAACGCTCCAATGGCTCCGGAAGTTATAGCCGGGCGGTCGGAAAGCTTACTCCGGTTGACCGGGTTCGGGAGGCGATCAGGAAAGGGGCTCGAACACAGAAAGAGATCGCTCAGGAGACCAAGTTGGGTAAAGACGAGATTGGAGATGCCCTGGCAAATCTCTTGCTGTGGTCAAGAGAGATTCGCACCGAAGTTATCGACAACACCAGGATCTATCGCATCAGTGATACTCCAGAATACACGATTCTTGATGAGATCAGTCCGGTTGTGCCGCGCCGCAAACGCGACGTGCCAAGCTCGTTCAGCTCGCTGCAAGGTCTAATGCCAGGTAGGAACCCTGAAGGTGAACCGGAGAAGATTGGTGGTTGGGTGGCAGCCTGACCACAACGTGATCTTCCAGGGCTGAAACTATTCTCCGAAAGCCTCAAGAACCTCGCGCGCATGTTCTTCGGGTTTTACCTTGGCGAAGATTTTTTTGATCTTCCCTTTCTCGTCAATCAGAAAAGTCGTTCGGTTTACTCCCATGTAGGTTCGACCCATGAACTTTTTCTGTCCGTAGGTTCCATAGGCGCCAGCAATCGCATGATCCTTGTCGGCGAGTAAGGTGAATGGCAGGTTGTACTTCTGGGCAAACTTTTTGTGGGAAGCTTCACTGTCTGGCGAGACACCGAGAACCTTTATGCCCTGAGCTTCGAACTCAGAAAAGGCGTCCCGGAACGAACAGGCCTCTTTCGTACAACCAGGGGTGTCGTCTTTGGGATAGAAGTACAGAACTACCTTCTGACCTCGAAAATCTTTTAGTTGGACCTTCTCGCCGAGAGCGTCGGTTGTCTTGAAGGCCGGTGCAGTCGCTCCTTCTTTTAACATGTAGTCTCCTGTTCCGATTTGCTGTTTAGGGCGTCACATTCTAAGCTCACGTCCGCAACGAGACAAGATACGGAGGCCCGATGAAGGCAAACAGAAAACCCAATCACTGGATGGTCAAACAGGAACCCGAGACATATTCGTGGGACGATTTTGTTAAGGATGGCCGCACTGATTGGAGTGGCGTGCGAAATTATCAGGCCAGAAATAACTTGCGAGAAATGAGGACAGGAGACCGGGTACTTTTTTACCACTCGGGTAAAGGAAAAGCCGTTGTGGGTATAGCTGAAGTTGTAAAAGCGGCCTATCCGGATCCAACGGCAGACGATCCGCAATGGGTGGCCGTCGATCTAAAACCTGTAAAGCCCCTTACGAATCCAGTGCCGCTTGCGGCGATCCGCTATGACAAGAGACTCGGGAAGTTGCCACTTATTCGACAGTCCCAATTATCCGTGATGCCGCTAACAAAGGACGAATTTGACATCATCGTCACTCTTGGAAACGGTAAAACGCGAAAGAAATAGAGACGCAAGAAATGTTCAGTCAAATCGACTACACGATGATTGTTGTATCTGATATGGCGCGGTCGGTCGAGTTCTATCGCGACAAACTGGGCATCCCGGTCAGATTTGAATCACCCGAATGGACAGAGTTTGATACGGGAGCAACAACACTAGCGCTCCATGGTGGCGGCGTGGCTCCGAAGCATTCCGGGGCTGATCAATCAAAGGATGCGGGAACCTGCTCCATTGGATTCAATGTGAAGGACGTAGAGCGCACGTTCGAAGACCTGAAGGCCAGAGGTGTCAATTTCGTGATGCCCCCAACACGGCGAGAAGGGGAAGGGATAAAACTGGCTGTTTGTATCGATCCCGATGGTCTTCCAGTCTCTTTCGCCGAACTGCTCACTAGCTAAAGCTAATCTCAGCCCGGCGAGGTTTATTCAAAAAAGCTTTCGCTCCTTGGAATCACGAGTTTCATAAAGTTCAACCAACTCCGATAGTCGTGGATACTCCGTAAGGAGCAAGGCTGGCGCAGCCACGGGTTGCCCTTCAAGGATCGACTTCAGCTCGAGTCCATTCACGACAGCCTTGCCGCGAAAGTGATTATTCGTAATCACATATGTCTCCTTTGTCTCTTCCGCCACGTCTTTAATCCGAGCAATCCACGGCTCGAGCTCATCTAAAGAATAGAGATAGTTGTAGCGTTCGTCGCGAGGCGCCTTTTCCCGAAACCAATTTTGATAATTGCGTCCATGAAGGCGGATGTACCCTACGGGAGAGGTTGATATCGCAGCCGGGTGAATCGATTTCGAAAAGAGTGGCTGATCGATGTTGCAAATCCCTACACCTGCCTCAACCAACCTTTCGTGGATTGGCGGTGTGTTCCACGAAGAATGTCTCACTTCCAAAACAAGCGGATAGTCTTTGAACTTGTCGATTAGCTTGAACAGATAGAGGCGTTCGTCGTCATTATTTTTGAAAGACCATGGAAACTGAATTAACAAGGTGCCAAGTTTCCCGGCGTTGGCCAGAGGCTGAATGCCTTCGCGAAAGAGTCTCTCATCCTCACCAGTAGCCTTGCCGCGCTCATGGGTGAAGACACGATGCAGTTTCGCCGTAAAAACGAACTCAGGATTCGACTCGACGCGACGGGCCCATGACCTGGTAGTGTTTGCGGTTGGTGGCCGGTAGAAGCTGCTGTTTATCTCGATGGTGTCGAAATAGTTGGCCAGATAAGCAAGGGGGTCAAATTTCTTTCCCGGAGTTTCTGGGTAGACGATGCCGTTCCAGTCTTTATATGACCAGCCGGCCGGGCCAATACGAATCTTTCTAGGTGCACCCTGTGGCTTATCCTGTTCTGGTTGCGTTTTGTTCATCGCTCTAAAATTTTTCCTACACCACACGCGCTCCGGGAAAAAGTTCGCTACTGTCACAACGCAAGCTGGACAAGATGCGCCACCCTGCTACGCCGGTTCAAAGTTGACAATCTAGCGCATCGAGTGTGAGGCTATCACGCGTAACCCCACCATATGAAGGGAGGTGATCTCGATGCGTTTGACCGAAATGGTTGCGTGCGCTGGTTGAGCGGCCAAGCTTAGCCCGAGCATACTCGCTCAGGTTCTGGGCGGGCTACCAAAACAGCCTTTAAATGAGAATGTGATTGTCGGTTTTGATACAGCCGATGACGCGGGAGTGATCCGCCTCCGGGACGACCTGGCACTCGTGCAAACGCTCGATTTCTTCACTCCGATAGTTGACGACCCTTACGACTATGGGCGCATCGCTGCCCTCAATTCGATTAACGATGTCTGGGCCATGGCGGGGACTCCTGTCACGGCGATGGCTATTACCTGTTTTCCTAAAAAAGGCGTTGATCCGACAATCCTCGGTGAGATCATGCGGGGTGGGCTGGAAACGCTCAATCGCTACGGCGTAACCTTGATCGGGGGTCATAGTGTCGATAGCGAACAGATCATGTTCGGATATTCTGTGACGGGTGTAATTCATCCTGACAGAGTTGCGACCAATTCAGGAGCGCGCCCCGGCGACGTGATTATTCTTACAAAGCCAATCGGAACGGGTGTTATCTCGACAGGAATCAAATGGGCAAAAGCTCCCGAAGAGGTTGCTGCTGCCTCGGTCAAGACAATGCTTACGCCCGGCCAGCATGCGGCAGAGGCAATGCGCGAGTTCGAGGTCCGGGCTGCAACAGACATTACGGGATTTGCTCTGCTAGGGCACGCGTGGGAGATGGCCCGAGCCAGTCAGGTAACCATCCGAATAGATTCAAAAAAAGTTCCCCTGCTTGAAGGAGCGCTTGAACTGGCCGCAAAGGGAATGCTGACCAGTGGCGACAAAACAAATCGTGAATATGTGGGCGACGCAGTTCAGATTAGCGACTCGGTAGCGAAGGAGATGCGGCATCTGCTTTTTGATCCGCAAACGGCGGGAGGAATGTTGATTGCTATTGCTCCTGACCGTGCTGAAGCGTTACTTTGTCGTCTGCTTGAGCACTATGCCGATGCGCGGATTATCGGTAGTGTATTGGAGCAGATACCCGGCACGATTATAGTTGAATAGGTTAGGCGCCATATGTCTTCGGTGAAATCAGCAACCATTCTTGACGTTTTTCGTGAGACGAGAGCGCGCACAATGCAGATTGTCGCGCCGCTGGAAACAGAAGACTATGTGATTCAGACTGCCGAATTCATGAGCCCGCCACGCTGGCACGTCGGTCACACTTCATGGTTCTTTGAAACACTGCTACAAACATACAAACCTGGTTACAAGGTCTATTCCGAGGACTACCTCTTTTACTTCAATTCATACTATGAAGGCTTCGGCTCGCGGATCGAACGGGCGAAACGCGGCACGAAATCACGACCTACGGTCAGAGACACTCTCGCTTATCGGCGTCGCATCGATGAGTTGACGCTGGATTTTCTTACCGGCATTAACTCGCACCCGGAAGCCGAAAGGATACAGGCCCTTGTCCGGCTGGGTCTCGAACACGAGATGCAGCATCAGGAGTTGCTGGTGTACGACATCAAGCATTTGCTCTGTGATCTCTATCAACCGGAGCAGCAGCGACCCACTTCGCCAAACCGAAAGCCGGTCGAAGGAATGTCCGAAATCGAAAGTGGCCTCTTTCGTCTCGGTTATGAGGGAGATAGCTTCGCTTTCGATAATGAAAAACCTGCGCATCAGGTCTTTCTTCAGAATTTTGCGATTGATCGGGCGCCGGTAAGCAATGGTGATTTTCTGGACTTCATGCGCGATGGCGTTTACCAGGACTTTCGTTGGTGGCTCGCTGAAGGTTGGGACGTGGTTAAAGCGGAACAGTGGGAGGCGCCGCTCTACTGGGAACGCGACGGTGATGACTGGTTGATTCGTGATTTTTCGGGTTTGAATGCAGCGCAGGACAAGGCTGACGAGCCCGTCAGCCATGTGAGCTACTACGAAGCGGCAGCGTATGCGAAATGGTCAGGCAAACGTCTGCCAACAGAAGCTGAGTGGGAAAAGGCAGCAACTTTTCAGCCTGCGAAGAACGAAAAGGCCTCCTTCCCGTGGGGAAATTCAGAGATCGACGAGAGGCGGGCTAATCTATTCGAGAACTTCCATTGGGGTGTGGCTCACATCGGGGCTTTTGAGAATGGACAGAGCTCCAATGGTTGTCACCAGATGATCGGTGACGTCTGGGAATGGACTTCTTCAGACTATGCACCCTACACGGGGTTCAAGACTGAGTTCGATGAGTACAACGACAAGTGGTTCGTCAACCAGAAGGTGTTGCGCGGAGGGTCGTTTGCCACTCCCCGGCTTCACATGCGTTCCACGTATCGAAATTTTTTTCACCCAAATGAACGCTGGATGATCTCAGGCTTTCGCTGCGCAAAAGACGCATAATCCTCAATTCTTATCCTTCTAGATGTTTCACGTTTGGGCGCGTGATTCACGCGTGCGATTTCGGAAGGTTGGGGGTATAATGGCCGCTCCCATGAATCTGGAAATCTTTCATCCAGCAGTAGCAAGCTGGTTTGCGAAGACGTTTCCTGCGGCAACGCGACCGCAGGAACTCGCCTGGCCGGCGATTAAAGAACATCGCAATACTCTGATTGCCGCACCCACCGGCTCCGGCAAGACGCTGGCCGCATTTCTCGCCGCAATTGATGATCTTGTACGGCTCGGTGTCGAACAGCTCGACGACACCACGCATGTTGTCTACGTCTCACCGCTGAAGGCACTTAGTAACGACATCCATGTAAATCTCCAAATCCCGCTCGCAGGAATTCAGCAAGAGCTCGAAGCGATGGGATTACCGCAGGTCAACATTCGCACTCTGGTGCGCACAGGAGATACGCCGGCGGCGGAACGTACGGCAATGATCAAGAGACCGCCGCATTTTGTCGTTACAACACCCGAATCGCTCTACATCCTCCTGACAAGTGAGGGCGGGCGGCGCATGTTGCGGACCGCGCGCACGTTGATTGTTGATGAGATCCATGCCGTCGTTGGCGATAAGCGTGGGTCACACTTAGCCCTATCGATTGAGCGCTTACAGGAACTCGTAGGCCAGAACCTGATCCGCATAGGGCTTTCAGCAACTCAGAAGCCGATCGAAGAGGTGGCTCGATTCCTGGTGGGAAGCTGCAATCTTGCTCTCGACGGCAGTCCCAATTGCACGATTATGGATAGCGGGCACAGGCGACAACTGGATATCGAAATTGAAGTGACTGAATCCCCGCTTCAAGCCGTTATGTCCGGCGAAGCCTGGGATGAGGTATATGACCGGCTTGTCGAGTTAATCAGACAGCACCGGACGACGCTAGTCTTCGTCAATACTCGTCGGCTGGCCGAACGGGTTTCCCGGCACCTGGGCGAACGCCTGGGTGAAGAGAATATTGCCGCCCATCACGGCAGTCTGGCGCGGGAACAACGATTGGCTGCCGAACAAAGACTGAAAGCCGGTGAATTGAGTGCCCTGGTCGCAACCGCTTCCCTGGAACTGGGAATCGACATTGGTGACGTCAATCTGGTTTGTCAGATAGGGTCGACGCGCTCAATAGCCAGCTTCCTCCAACGGGTAGGTCGGTCGAACCACACGGTCGGTGGTTTTCCAAAAGGAAGACTATTTCCTTTGTCGCGCGATGAGTTGGTCGAATGCGCCGCGCTGCTCGATTCTGTCCGCCGTGGAGAGCTCGATCAGCTTTCAATTCCCGAACAACCACTCGATATTCTTGCCCAGCAGATTGTTGCCACTGTAGCCGCCGAGGAATGGACTGAAGATGCTCTGTTCTCAATGGTTCGTCGTGCCTACCCTTACCGTAATTTGCACAGATCTGATTTTGACGCCGTGGTGCGCATGCTTGCGGAGGGGTTCTCAACAAAACGGGGAAGGCGGTCCGCCTACCTTCACCATGATGCGGTTAACAAACGGTTAAGAGGACGAAAGGGTGCGCGTCTGTCGGCAATAACTTCCGGCGGCGCGATTCCCGATACTGCGGATTACGCTGTGGTGCTCGAGCCGAGCGACCTGGTAATCGGGACGGTCAATGAAGATTTCGCCATCGAAAGCTTACAGGGCGATATATTTCAGCTCGGAAACACTTCATGGCGGGTACTGCGTGTGGAACAGGGCAAGGTGCGAGTCGAAGATGCGCACGGTCAACCGCCGTCGATTCCCTTCTGGCTTGGGGAAGCGCCATCGCGGACTCAGGAGTTGTCTGCATCGGTTTCGCGCCTGCGTGAGGAAGTGGCAAGTCGCGTCGTTTTGGAAGATGCGACGGACGGGGCTTCTTCGTCAGCTTTGGAATGGCTGACGCAGGAAGTTGGAGTCGTGCCCGCAGCCGCCGAACAGATATTTGAATACCTCGCGGCGTCCAAGATAGCTCTCGGAATCATGCCCTCCCAGCAGAACATTGTGCTCGAGCGCTTCTTTGATGACAGCGGTAGCATGCAGTTGGTTATTCACGCTCCGTTTGGCAGTCGGCTCAACCGTGCCTGGGGGCTTGCATTGCGCAAGCGGTTCTGCCGGCAGTTCAATTTCGAACTCCAGGCGGCGGCAACCGAGGACGCGATTGTATTGTCACTTGGTCCTACCCACAGCTTTCCCCTCGAGGACGTGTTTCATTATTTGAATTCGAAGACGGTTCGCGATCTGCTCTGTCAGGCACTGCTCGACGCTCCCATGTGGCAGATTCGGTGGCGTTGGAACGTAACCCGGGCGCTGGCTGTGCTCCGCCGGCGCGGTGGACGTAAGATTCCAGCGCAGCTTCAAAGAATGGACGCCGAGGATCTGCTGACAGCAGTTTTCCCTGATCAGGTTGCCTGTGCCGAAAACCTCACAGGCCAACGCGAGATTCCTGAGCATCCGCTGGTCACGCAGACGGTTCGAGATTGTCTTGAAGAGGCAATGGACATAGATGGCTTGGAGGCACTGCTGGGGTCGATTGAGCGCAATGAAAAGAATCTCTTTGCGCGTGATCTGCTCGAGCCCTCCCCACTTGCCCAGGAAATATTGAACGCCCGTCCTTATGCCTTTCTGGATGATGCGCCTCTCGAGGAGAGACGAACACGAGCTGTCACCCAACGTCGTTGGCTTGACCCTGAATCGGCGGCAGACATCGGAAAGCTAGATCAAGCGGCCATCGATCGCGTGCGCGATGAAGCGTGGCCCCAGGTTGAAAGTGCTGACGAACTCCACGATGCTCTGGTCGAGTTGGGTTTTACCACAGCAGAAGAAGGAAGCGCATGGGAACAGTATTTTGTTGAATTGCAATCGGATCGCCGCGCGACCCTTTTTCTGGGAGAGGCCGGTAATCGATTCTGGGTTGCTGCGGAACGACTTCCGCAGCTACTGGCCATCTATCCTTCAGTAACGCTCGAAACTCAAATAGCGGTACCCGAGATCTTTTCCCTTACCGAATGGACATTCGAGACTGCGATCGTTGAGATTCTTCGAGGCCGGCTCGAGGGACTTGGGCCCGTAACGGTTAAGGAACTCTCCGCCTCCTTTCATTTGACCGAAAATGAGATCGAAGCCGGACTCTTGCGCCTTGAGGCTGAAGGCTTTGTGCTTCGCGGCCATTTCACGCCAGGCTTAGACACGACGGAATGGTGCGCGCGGCGATTGCTTGCGCGCATTCACCGCTACACGCTGAACCGCCTCCGCCAGGAGATTGAGCCGGTTTCGAGCGCGGACTTTATTCGCTTCCTTTTGGCGTGGCAGAAAGTCACCCCTGACCACCAGGTTGAGGGACCGCAGAGCCTCGCCGCCATCATCGAACAACTTGAAGGCTTCGAAGCGCCCGCTGCTGCGTGGGAAGGCGAGATCTATCCCAGTCGCTTGCTCGAATACGATCCTGCCTGGCTGGATGCTCTGTGCCTGTCAGGTGAAGTCGTTTGGGCTCGCCTGACGCGGCCGCGCAATGGAGTCGAAAGACCTCGCGGCACTGCGCCGGTTCGGACGACACCAATAGCACTGGTTCGGCGCACTAACTTCGAACTCTGGAGCTCTGTTTTCCCCAAACCTTCGATCGAAGAACTCTCCTTCTCCACGCCCACATCTACTGTCTACAACTTCCTGGCGACGCGAGGAGCGTCTTTTTTTACCGACATTGTCCAGGGAACACAGCTTCTCCGGAGTCAGGTTGAAGAGTCATTAGGCGAACTGGTCGCATACGGTCTGATTACGTCAGACAGTTTTACGGGACTAAGAGCGCTGCTGACCCCCGCTTCACGGAAGACTAACGCGGGCCGGCGCCGGCGTCGCGAAGCAGTCTACGATATGGCGAGCGCCGGACGTTGGTCTATCCTCAGAGGTGGTAAGGATATTCCAGCAGTGGTTTCAACTCCCAATTCTGAGTCGGTTGAAGAAGTAGCGCGGGTTCTTCTCATCCGTTACGGCATCGTCTTCAAACGCCTGCTGGAACGCGAAGGGATCGCGATCCCCTGGCGCGTGTTGCTGCGCACCTATCATCGTCTCGAGGCAAGAGGCGAAATTCGGGGTGGACGATTTGTAGCAGGCATCTCAGGCGAGCAATTCGCCCTACCTGAAGCTGTGGGTATGGTTCGCGCAATCAGGCGCGCACCTGCCCTCGAGAGTCTTGTATCCGTAAGCGCAGCAGATCCGCTGAACCTGATTGGCATCATCACTCCGGGCGCTCGCGTCAGCACGCATGCTGCCAATCGCGTGCTCTATCGTGACGGGATCCCGGTCGCCGTTCTTGAAGCCGGAGATACGAAGTTCTTGATGGAGATGAGTACGGCCCAGCAGTGGAAGGTGAAGAGCGCCCTCGTGCGCAAGACTACGCCACCTGTTCTGCGCTCTTATCTAAGCAGGCCGGCGTAGACATTTGCGAAAAACCGGATCTCTTTGTGACGGCTTTACCTTAATCACCGAGTCTCATAAACTCGTCCTATATTCCACATTCAAACAGGAGATTTCAATATGCCATCACCTGGTCATGTCAATGTGCGCCCCGGCTCGGTGCTGATGATGGTAGGTACGACCAAAGGGGCATTTTTGCTTCGTTCAGATTCTGAGCGACGGGACTGGGAGGTTGGCGGTCCATATTTTCCGGGACGGGCGATATATGCCCTCGCTTTTGATCAGCGGAATGGCCGGCAGCGACTCTGGGCCGCCGTGAACAGTTCCTTCTGGGGATCGTACCTGAGCACGTCAGACGATTTCGGACGCACATGGTCTGAGCCGGACACCTACACCGTCAAGTTTCCCGAAGAGGCCGACAATTCAGTCAAACAGATCTGGCAGATTGTTTCAGGAAATGGGGACGAGCCCGACACGCTCTACTGTGGCGTGGAGCCGGCGGCCTTATTTCGTTCTGATGATGCGGGCGGGTCCTGGTCGCTGGTGCAGGGACTTTATGACCATCCGCATCGTCCTCAATGGCAGCCTGGTGGAGGTGGTCTCTGCCTGCATACGATTCTTCCTGACCCGGCGAATTCAAAACGGATGCATGTTGCTATATCAACAGGTGGTGTCTATAGAACGGATGATGGCGGGTCATCGTGGCAACCACGGAATCTGGGCGTTCGAGCACAGTTTCTGCCTCCTGAGAACTGGTATCCGGAATTTGGCCAGTGCGTACACAAGATCGTCTCCCACCCTACAAACCCAAACCATCTTTTCCTCCAGAACCACTGGGGCTTGTACAAGAGTGAGGATGGTGGTGACTCATGGACCGACATTGCCAACGGTGTGCCTTCTGACTTTGGGTTCGCTCTTGAGATTGATCCACACGATCCGAACACGGCCTACATAATTCCGCTCGAGTCTGATGAGTTTCGCTGCACCCCCGAAGCAAAGCTGCGCGTCTATCGTACCCGAAATGCGGGCGAATCATGGGAGGCCCTAACCGAAGGTTTGCCGCAAGAGAATGCTTTTGAGACAGTGCTGCGCGACGCCCTGGCGGCCGACAAGCTCGCGCCCGCTGGTCTGTATTTCGGGACCCGCAACGGAAAACTCTTCAACTCTCGGAATGGCGGTGATTCCTGGCAGGCAATTGCAGAAGGTTTACCACCGATTGTTTGCGTGAAGACTGCTTTGGTTCAGTGAACTCGCAGGCAGGTGCATTTGACAAGCTCTCGGCCACTTGAAGGAACACTTATGAGAACTTTAATTAGTTTGTTTGTGATAACCATTCTACTGACATTTCAGCCATGGACCCCGGCCCAACAAAGCCAGGAGCCACAGTTCAAGCTGGCTGAGTTTCAGATGGCGCTCTTTAAGAAGGGACCTAAGTGGCCTGGCGGCGAGCACAGACCGGCAATGAAACAGCTTCATGCAGAAAGTTTTGCGTACTTTCAAAGCCTGCTTGAGTCAGGCAAGGCGATTATTGGAGGCCCACTGGAAGGCGGAGGCGATATCATCGGTATCTACGTTCTTCGACCTTCCGAGAGCGATAAGGAAGCTGCTGCAAGGCAGGCGCGAGAGTGGGCGGAAGCGGATCCGACTGTGAAGGCCGGTTATCTTCAAATCGAGATGGTACCCTGGTGGGCCGACCCCGAAGCGTTGAAGCGACCGACCTCCCCGCTCAAGATGACCACCCTCTACCTTGGTTTTTTAAGACGTGGAGATAAGTGGACCCCTCAAAGCACGCCAGAAACTCAGGAGCTACAAAAGGCCCATCTCGCCAACATCAGAAAGCTGTGGGAGATGAAGAAGCTGGTGATTGCAGGGCCATTTGGCGGCAATGGTGAGCTGCGAGGGATCTTTGTCTTTAAGGTTGACACACTGGAAGAGGCGAAGAGTCTTGCGGAGACGGATCCGGCTGTGAAGGCCGGGCGGCTGGCAATTGCCATGCATCCCTGGCTCGTCCCTGAGGGAATATTGCCTTGATTGGTCCGTGGTTCGTGGTCCGTGGTCAGTTGTCAGTGGTCCGTAGTCAGTGGTCAATGAAGTTCAAAGTTCAAAGACCAAAGGCCAAAGGCCAAAGAAACAACGGTCCACTGACAACGGACTACTGACCACTGACAACTGACTATGCTCACTGTCAACATTGCCGGTTTCCTCACTGAGTTCACCGATGGACGTAGCCAGATCTCTCTTCAGAATCCCCATGCGTCCTTAGGCGCGGCCTTGAACGAACTGTGGGAACGGCATCTCGGGCTCCGTGATCGAGTGCTCAACGAACAGGGGCAACTGCGCCAGCACGTCAACATCTTCGTCGATAACGAGAATATCCGCCGTCGCGAACTTCTGAATACCAGCCTGACGCCTGACAGCGAGATCACGATTTTGCCCTCAGTCAGTGGCGGTTGATATTCACTGTATAGCGATTTAACATCAACCCATGAAAGCTACATGGAATAACGCAACATTGGCCGAGAGCGAAGATACGGTGGTGGTCGAGGGTAACCACTATTTCCCCGCTGGATCAGTCAATCGCCAATACTTTCAGCCAAGCAGCACCCACACCACCTGTCCCTGGAAGGGCGAAGCAAGCTATTACAACGTAGTTGTCAATGGCGAGGTCAATAAAGACGCGGCCTGGTTCTATCCGGACCCCAAGCCAGCCGCAAGCGAGATTAAGGACCGTGTCGCCTTCTGGCGAGGTGTTCAAGTAGAAGAGTAGTGAACCTTGCTGGAGTAGCAAGCGTATAACTCGCCATGTACTGTCCTACCTGTGGCTCGGAAGAGCGCCAACGCAGCCAGTACTGTCGTGGCTGTGGCACAGACCTGCGCATAGTTCGCATCGGCCTGGAGAGACCGGACGCCATCACTGCATCGGCCGTGTCAGCACGGGACCATGTCGGGCGCGCGATTGCAGACAAAATTCGGAATACTCACTCTGTCGAGGATCTGCAAAAAGTCGCGGAGGAAGTCTTGCCTGAGATCGAGAAGTTTCTCGAGTCGCCGGAAGAGAGACGCTTGCGACGAATTCGATTCGGTGTAGTCTTCGCCTCAATAGGCCTGGGCGCAACCATTCTTGCCCTAATTCTGAGTTTGATTGAGGAAGAAACGCTCCCGTTTCTTGGGGTGGCGCTGGCATTCTTTTTTCTCGGAATAGGAATCGTCATCAACGGGCTGGCTTTCACGGTGCCGCGTAAGCGGTCTCTGCCTGATCCCGAAGCAAACCTTCCCGCAGAACTCGGCCAGGTGAATAACACCGCCGCACTTTTTCCTGAGTCTGCCCGCGAACTCCCCACGGCGAACTCGACCACTGTCCGCCCATCGGTAACCGAACACACCACACACCACCTTAAGTAATGAGGACGTCTTGATGCCCGTCGCTCTCAAGGGTGGTTGCCGAGTTACGACAATGCGTGAGGGCGTTCCTGAGCGTTCAGGGAGTGTGACTATGTGGCGCCAGGTCGATCGATCTGCCGGCGCCCAGGCCATTTCGCTGCGGGTGATTGAGTTTGCCCACGGATTGGCTCCACGACTGCGGGCCGATGACTGCGATGAAGTGCTCTATGTCCTCGAGGCTTCCGGAGAGGAAACAACAGTCTCGATAGAGGGTTGGCGGTATTCTCTCGAGCCGGAAACAGGCATTTATGTACGGCCCGGAGAAACCTATACGGTGGAAAACCGAGGTGCAGAGCCGGTTGTGCTCTTGAGTTCGCAATGTCCGGAACCTCGAAACTCTTTCTTACGGGTCTCGCCTTCCACCGCGCCCAACCTAAGCGTTGAACAGCCCGTGCGTACGGTTCGACTTCGAGACCGGCGCGCGGTGACAACATCTGATCGCTGGTATCGAGTGCTGGTGGATGAAGAGTTAGGCAGCACGCAGGTAACACAGTTTGTAGGTTCGATACCGCCGGGCCGCTCCCCCGACCATTTCCATGAATACGAGGAGGTACTCTTCGTTCTTCGCGGAACAGGCACAATGTGGGCCGGTGACACTAACGCTCCGATTGGGCCAGGCTCCTGCATCTACTTGCCAAAGCGGCAGGTGCATTGCGTCGAGAACACTGGTGTTGGGGAATTACGATTGCTGGGTGTCTTTTATCCTGCTGGCAGTCCCAGCGTAAGCTATGAGGCCCCTAAGAAGTGAAGTCTCTGATATCGCTGAACGGAACTTCGCGGTTCCTGAAATCCGGCCGGTAGTAATAAGCGGCGCCATCAAACTCCTGCACCCAGCCCTCTTCCATTCCCAACTCACCAAGAAGTGAAACGGCGCGTAGCCACTCCCCTTCAGTTATTCGTCGCGAGAGGAGAATGTTGCGAGCCCGATCCGCTGCCTGGTGTGTCGGGTAATACTGGGCCATCAACGAAATCGCCACTCCCGGGTTCAGCGCGTCTCTAATCCACTCCAACGACTCGCGGATGCCTGCGACATCGTTCGGTAATACCAGGAGCCTGACAACCAATCCACGCTTGATTAGACCATCGTCACCAATCACGTGCCCGGCGCCCAACTGGCGATACATCTCGGCAACGGCCAGGCGCGCATACTCTTTGTAATGACTTACCTTTGAGTACTGGTACCCTGCCTCGTCTTCAGCGTATTTCAGGTCCGGGAGATAGACATCGATGATTCCTTCGAGCAGGCGCAGGACCTCGACCGAGTCGTAGGCATTCGTGTTGTATACAATCGGCAGCCGCAAGCCTTTTTGCGCCGCCAGCATAATCCCGCGAGCCATCTGTGGCGCAAAGTGCGTGGGCGAAACAAAATTGATGTTGTGACAACGACGCGCCTGTAGCTCGAGCATCATCTCGGCAAGTCGCTCGTGCGTGGTCTCGTTTTTGATCTGCTCCTTATGAGTCTGCGAGATCTGAAAATTCTGACAATAAACGCAACGGAGATTGCAGTTTCCGAAGAAGATGTTGCCGGCGCCATAAGTTCCTACGAGCGCCGGTTCCTCGCCAAAGTGAGGAGTATGCGATGAGACTATCGGTAAACGAGCCGAGTAACAGGCAGCTATTTCATTGTTGAGACGGTTGTTCAGACAATCGCGCGGGCATACTGTGCAGCGCTCCAGTAATGCTTCGAGCGCCTCAACACGCCTTTCGAGTTCTCCCGTCTGAAAAAGTGCTAGATACGAAGGCTCCATACGTTACTTACTTTGGGTAACCGTCTGAAATGAACCGGTCACCGCAGGTATTTGTTGAACCATTCCAGGGTGCGCGACCACGCCAGTTTGGCGGCCGTCTCGTCATAGCGCGGCGTGGTGTCGTTATGGAAGCCGTGCTGTTTGCCTTCGTACATGTACGACGTGAACACCTTCTTGTTGGCTTTGAGCGCCTCCTCGTAAGCCGCGATGCCTTCGTTGATCCGCTGGTCGTTGCCCGCGTATTGAAACAACAGCGGCGCAGAAATCTTAGGGACATCATCCACGCCGGCCTGCCGGCCGTAAAACGCAACCCCGGCGTTCAACTCTGGGCCCAATCGCACGGCTAACTGGTTCACCATTCCACCACCGAAGCAGAAGCCGACCGCTCCTAGCTTGCCGGTCGAGTCTGAGCGCGCTTTGAGCCACTTGGCCGCTGCGACAAAGTCCTCGGTCATCTTTTTACCATCAACCTGCCGGAAAAGAGCGGCGCCCTTCTCATCATTGCCCGGGTAGCCGCCGACCGAAGTCAGACCGTCGGGCGCAAAGGCGATAAAGTTGGCGACGGCGAGACGGCGCGCTACGTCCTCGATGTAAGGATTGAGCCCTCGGTTCTCATGGATCACAAGGACGGCGGGCAGCTTGCCGCTTTTTGCCGGCCGGGCCAGGTAGCCTTTGATCGATCCATTCCCCGCAGGGGATTGCACGGTCTCGTAGCCTACCTTGATGCGCTTGTCGTCGGCCGGTACTTGTTGCGCCCAAGCGTAGTTGGGTCTCAGGCTCTCGAAAATGGTCGCGACAGTAAGGCCGCCCACCGCGAACTTGGTAGCGCGGGACAGGAAGGTGCGGCGGTCAATGTCGCCGTGCTGGTACTCGTCGAACAGGTCT
>DATKDA010000155.1:0-25949 GCA_035512935.1 Pyrinomonadaceae bacterium
AGATCTTTCGGCCTTTTTCTCCGACTGGCTCCAGCACCAGCATCCTCGGGTTCTGCGGGTTGAGACGTTCGATTTTGTACTCGCCCGGATTGTAGGTTTCGTTCTCAATAACGAAATGAAAAGGTATGTTCACCGTAAAGGCCTGTTTTGATTGGGCTTGCACTGACCCTGCCCAGATTAGACATGTTGCGATTGCCAGCGTCATTAACGTAATTTGGCGTTTCATTTTTTCTCCTAACATTGAAAATTCCGGTCTTGCTTATGTAAACGAGAAAGTTAGGAAGAAACTGTCATCGGGTGAGGAGTTTTATGCCGTGTCGTGTTTGATTACCCTGAAACCCGAGTTCGCACCGGGAACCTTCCGGAACATCTGGAACCGCTGAGGCCGGTAACGATTGAGCTCAAACAGTAATGATTCCTCCGAAAATACCTGGGCCCCCAAACGACAAACTGAAGTTCGTCGAACAGCCATCGACAAACTGTTCTTCTTTGCACATAATAACCGTCACTAGAGGCAAACCTCACTTGCTATGGGACATCTTGACTACAGACCGTTCTCCAGGCGTCACCGGCCCCACATTCAGCCGCTGAATGCCAACCTATTCATTACCTTTCGTCTCGTTGGGTCAATCCCTAATTCGGTCGTTCGCCTATACAAAAAGAAGAAGGGGTATTTAGAGCGACAGTTAGAGCAGCTCATCAGAGTTGAAGAAGATCCTAATTCCGCCGCTGTACAGGAGCAGTTCAGGCGGCTAGAGCGGTTCTCTGGCGAATGGTTTCTGAAGTTTGAAGAAATTCTCCACAAGGCCAGGACTGGTCCCTTATGGATTAGCAATGACGGAGTCGCAGAAAGAATCGCCGAAAACCTACATCGACTCGATGGAGAAGCGCTCCGGCTGGACGCGTATTCTCTCATGTCTAATCATGTCCACACCGTGTTTCAGCCGCTTCTATCGGAAACAGATCTGATTGAATGTGTTGACGCTTTCGGTCACCCAATGTTTAAAAGCGACCTCCCGGCTTTGGCGCGGATTATGCAATCAATTAAGGGAAGGAGTGCGAGAGAATGCAACCAGGTCTTAGGTCGCACGGGCCAGTTTTGGGAACACGAAAGTTTTGATCATGTGATTCGAGCTGGTAAGTTCAACAAGACTCTCTTGTATGTTCTTAATAATCCCGTAAAAGCAGGAATGGTTGACGAATGGGCTAAGTGGCGATGGAATTATTGTCGTGAGGGGTTGTTAGAGTATGTTCGATAAACTTCAGCTTGTCGTGCTGACTACACTGAACTTGAGTTGGAATGGTTCAACGTCGGGAAACCACTCGAAGAGCTGCGCAGAAAATCTGCGAGCAATACTTTGGCCCACTAACCTGTGAGAATACTTCGGCCCACTCGAAAATACCTGGGTCTCCAAACGACAAACTGAAGTTCGTCGGACAGCGATGTTCGATAAACTTCAGTTT
Organism: Pyrinomonadaceae bacterium; assembly: GCA_035512935.1. Taxonomy (GTDB): domain Bacteria; phylum Acidobacteriota; class Blastocatellia; order Pyrinomonadales; family Pyrinomonadaceae; genus PSRF01. The sequence continues at coordinate 1,465 of DATKDA010000155.1, forward strand.
GTCGTGCTGACTACACTGAACTTGAGTTGGAATGGTTCAACGTCGGAGAAACCACTCGAAGAGCTGCGCAGAAAACCTGCGAGAATATTTGGCCCACTAACCTGTGAGAATACTTTGGCCCACTCGAAAATACCTGGGTCTCCAAACGACAAACTGAGTTCGTCGGACATCATTCAGTCGATGCCAACCAGATGTTGGATTCCGATCGCCTTACTGAATAGTAGATTCGACGGTTGTCCTTCGAGATCGAAACCGACTGAAGCATGTTTGGCAAAACCGAAAAGATCTGCTTATTCCGCCGCGTAATCGTATCGAAGAGCCGGAGCTCACGATGATCGTGGTAGAAGAATCTTCTGTTATCCGAAAGCCAGAGCGGGAGCCGGCCCCAATCGATCAGCTTTTCATAGCTTCTGGTTTCGAAATGATATAGAGCAACATATGAATACGTGCTTTGCGGTTCTCTGCCGTATCCCAGAAGCTTTGCACCATCGGATGACCATGAACTTGCCATGAACCACCTGTCAGGCTCCGCCGGAAGGCTTTCCGGAGGTTCGGGAAAATCCTTCTCGACATCATAAATAATCGGATAAGCGTTCGTTGTATTGAACAGCAGTCTTTTACCGTCGGGCGACCAAATGGGAAGCTGCATGCTGAGAGGCAAGTTCGTAATTCTTCTCAAATCGCTACCGTCGACATTTATCACCCAGCCTTCATACCTTCCGGTGCTGTCAGAGAAGAAGGCGATGCGTTTGCCGTCTGGTGACCATTGTGGAGAGCGCGTTTTATAAGGGTCGTTAGTTAACTGCCGGAATCCGCTTCCATCCGGCTTGATTAGGAAAATGTCCTCCTGCTTATCGCCTATTGCATCAAAAACGATCCACTCATCATCTGGAGAGATCTGGGGGTTGGTAGTTATTCTTGAGCCCGGCGTTATCTCTGCGACGTTCCGCCCCGCCGTTTCTGACTTCGGATCAAAATCGACCGAGAAAATGTTTGTGTAGTTATTTGATTGAACGTAGGCGAGATGTTTGCCATCGGTTGAGAAGCTGAAGGACTGGCTGTAGTTCGAGGGGATCGTGATCGCTTCAGGCTCACCCAGAACCTTTCCCGTCTCTTCTTCGACGAATACGCGCCAGAGGTTCATACTGCCGCTGCGGTCGCTGACGAAATATAGATGTTTTCCGTTAGGGGACCAGACCGGATTCCAGTCGATAGAAGTACCCTCTGTAACCTGCAAAGGTTCGGCGCCACTCGCAGACACTGTCCAGATGTCGCGCTGTCCACCCGAGGTCAGACTCCAGTATGCGATTCTGTGTCCATTGGGTGACCAACTCGGCTGCACCGCATCCGAGCTTGTGATGAGGCGGTTCTCTCCCGACGCGACGTCCACGCTCCAAAGCTCGCTGGGAACCGTCGTGCGCGCTCCGGGCTCGTCAAAGTCATCTATGCAGAAGGCTATCTCCTTTCCGTCGGGCGACCACGTAGGATAGTAGCCTCGCTCAGAAATCCTTCTCACGGACTCGCCTGTCAAACTCATGATGAAGATCCCGCCACCCTCTCGTTCCGATCTAAAGGCGATCATCTCTCCATCCGGAGAGTACTTGGGATGTTTATCGGCAGCCGAAGAATCAACGGTCAGATTGGTGGAAGTCGCTTCGCCCACGCCCTGAAGGTAGATATCCCAATTCCCACTAGCGCGGCTCGAATAAACGATTGACTTTCCATCCGGTGACAGACTCGGATGAAGCTCCTCCCCACTTTGACTTGTCAGTTGCGTGTAATTGAAATTCCTAACAACTGAACTGCGACTATCGACTTCCGGCCTCCCGAAGAAAATGAAATAGATTCCGACAAAGATCAGAGCGGCAGCGGCAATCGGCAACAACATCCTTGGCAACTTTCGGAAGGAAAAAAACCTGAAGCCCCCAAGTCGCGGATTCTCCTTAACTCTTTGTAGCTCGGCGCGTAACTCGGAGATGGTCTGGTAGCGATCATCAGGGTTCTTCTCGATTGCGCGTTTGATGATGCGATCAAGCGAGGCGGGAATTCCCGGGGTTATTTCGTTCAAAGACGGCGGGTTCTTATTGAGGGTGGCGTTATAAACTGCCGCATCGCTGGCGCCTCTGAACGGCTGGATTCCCGAAAGCATCTCGTAGAACACAACGCCGAGGCTGAAGATATCTGTTCTCGCGTCAACGTTTTCGCCGAGCGCCTGTTCCGGCGACATGTAATTTATCGTTCCCATCACTCGATGGGGCGCGGTGTGCTCGCGTGTTTCAACATCGCCCGAGTCACTCCGCATTGTCAGTTTGGCAAGGCCGAAATCGAGAATCTTCACATAGCCGTCGTGCCGGATCATGATATTGGCAGGCTTGATGTCACGGTGAACGATGTTGACCGCATGCGCCGATTCGAGGGCGCCGGCAATCTGTATGGCAATCTCCGCCGCTTCCTGCCAGCTCAAACTCTTTTCAGCAATCACTTCGCGCAAAGTTCGACCGTCAATAAACTCCGTAACAATAAAGTTGGATTGTGCTGTCTCCTCGATGCCGTAGATCGTGATGATGTTCGGATGATTGAGAGCAGAAACGGCGCGAGCTTCCTGCTCGAAACGCTTTCTCCTTTCCGCATCCGCGCCAAATTGGCGCGGCAGAAGCTTGAGCGCGATTTTGCGACCGAGCTTTGTATCTTCGGCGAGATAGACCTCCCCCATTCCCCCTGCACCCAGAAACGACAAAACACGGTAGTGGCTAAAGGTTTTTCCGATCAGGCTCGTGTGTTTTTGGGAATCGACAACTGCGGCAGCCAGATCGTAGGGCGGAGTTTCGATGAAGTCCTGTGCCTTTCCATCGAATTCAAGCAATGATTCAACCTCGCGGCGCAACTCATCATCGCCAGCGCAGATCTCTGTGAGAAATACTGCGCGGTCTTCCGGCGAGGTTTCCAGCGCCGCGTGATAGATCTCTTCGACTCTTGAAAAATCTTTCAACCTTTTCTACTCGCGCGACAATTCTCGCAGCAGCCATGTCTTGGCAAAACGCCAGTCGCGCATCACGGTCTCGGGCGAAATCTTCAAAACTTCGGCAGTTTCCTTAACACTTAGACCACCGAAATAACGCATCTCCACTACACGGGCTTTTCGTTCATCCCGACTCTCAAGACTTTTGAGAGCGTCATCCAGCGCGACGATCTCCTGCGCTCTTTCTGCCGAAACAACAGCCGTTTCCTCGAGCGAAATTACCTTCAACGCACCACCCCGTTTTTCCGTTTGACGCGACCGCGCGTGGTCAACAAGGATGTGACGCATCGCCTGAGCGGCAACGGCGAAGAAATGCGTGCGGTTCTCCCAGCGTTTGTCGCGGTGTTCGGCAAGCTTGAGATAGGCTTCGTGAATGAGTTCGGTGGTTTGAAAGGTATGTCCCGAGGGCTGGCTGTGCATGTAGCGCTTAGCCATACGGCGCAATTCGCCATAAACGAGCGGCATCAATTGCTCTAGTGCATCATCGTCGCCATTTCTCCACGACTCCAGCAGCCTTGTGACCTGTTGATCTCGTATGTTCATCGTTGTCTAAGCCGCCCAAAAAGAGGCGGAAGAGACCCATTATACTTGGAGGGCACTTGTTAGGACGAAATGAAGGTACAGCAGCGTCAGAGATTGTGTGAAAAGTGGCGTTAAGAAGGCTGGACGCGAGTCGGATCCCCAGGGGCGTTGACCTGGGCTGGAGTTCCGAACACCGTCGGTCTTCACCACCTTCACCAAAAGCCCGGTGATGTCGGGCTTTTGGATTAAATCGCTACGGGCACGTCCTGCGTCTCGCGCACCGCAGGGATCGGCGCGTCCAGAGTCTCCCGCACCTTACGGGCGAGCGCCTCCATCCGAAAAGGCTTGCCAATGAATGCTGTTCCTTCGTTCAGAACCCCATGATGAACTATCGCATCGTCGGTGTAACCAGACATGTAAAGCACTTTCATTTCAGGTCGCATTGGGATCAACTGTTCAGCTAATTCGCGCCCACTCATTCGAGGCATCACTACATCAGTAAGCATCAGATGTATTTCGCCGTCATGTTCGCGCGCTAGTACCAGTGCCTCGGGGCCATCCTTCGCTTGCAGCACTTGATAACCGCATTCCTGAAGGATTTCCATCGCCATCTCCCTGACAACTTCTTCGTCTTCAACCAGCAAAACCGTCTCTACTCCCGCCAGTAATTCTGATTCTTTCGTATCCGATACGATTCTTGCCGCCTTGCCCTCAACACACGGAAAGTAGATTTTGAAAGTCGTGCCCCGACCTAATTCGCTATAGACCCAAATGCTTCCACCGCTCTGTTTGACTATGCCGTAAACCGTTGCCAACCCCAGTCCCGTGCCCTTGCCAACTTCCTTGGTGGTAAAGAAGGGTTCAAAGATGCGCGCCTGGGTTTGCGCGTCCATGCCACAGCCCGTATCGCTCACCGCCAACATCACGTAGTCTCCGGGGGGCACTGAAAAATGACGACCCGCAAATTCTTCGCCTAGGTAAACATTCTCTGTTTCGATCGTGAGCTTGCCACCCATAGGCATTGCGTCGCGGGCATTGACGCTAAGGTTCATTATTACTTGTTCAAGTTGGTTCGGATCCGCCTTAATTTTCCCTAAGTCGGCTTCAAGACCCATCAGGAGATCAATGTCTTCACCGATCAAGCGCTGCAACATCTTATTGAGTTCAACGATAATGTGATTTAGATCGATTATTTGTGGTTGCAGGATCTGCTTCCGGCTAAAAGCAAGTAGTTGGCGAGTGAGCACCGCGGCTCGATCGCCGGCTTTTCTGATCTCATTGATGTGACGATAGCTTGCATCCTCCGGTGTCAACCGTCTGAGACACATTTCGCTGTGGCCATTGATGGCTGTCAGCAAATTGTTGAAGTCGTGGGCCACGCCGCCAGCCAGTTTTCCGACCGCCTCCATCTTCTGCGCCTGACGAAGTTGTTCCTCACTGTGACGTAGGGCCTCTTCGGCTCGTTTCCGCTCGGTTATATCATTCGCCAACACAAGCTCGGCGCGACGGCCAGCAAAGCTCAGCGAGTACGAAGTGATCTCTACATCAATGAGCGTTCCGTCTTTCTTCTGATGACGCCACACACCCGAGTTGTTAAGTCCGCCCGACAGGTTGGCAACGTCAGCAAGCAATGCCGGAACGTCTTCTGGGGGCCGAATGTCCTTGAGCGACATTGCCAGGAATTCTTCTGACGAGTATCCATAATGGCGTACTGCGGCTTCGTTAACTGCAAGGAAGTCAAGCGTTTCAAGATCGAATACCCACATCGGAAACGGGTTACTCTCAAACAAGAGACGGTAACGCCCTTCCGAATCACGAAGGGCATCTTCAGCAGCTTTGCGCTCAGCCACCTCTTTTTCAAGCTTACGGTTGGCAGCAGCGAGTTGCGCAGTGCGCTGGACGACGTGGCCTTCCAGCCCTTCGTTCAAGCTTTCGCTCTCGGCTGTCCGCTCGGCAATATCCCACATCTCGTTGACGCTTCGCTTAATCGCAATCAAGAGAAAAGTATCTTCGAACAGAACCCAACCAGCATGTTCGAGCCAGCGCCATTCACTGGCAGTGAGCACGCCGTAGACTGATTGCGGCCAGAAAAGTCCTCTTAGAAAGTGATCGGCGGCGACGATGATAGTTGCGGGAACTAATACGCGCCAATCACGGTAAAAGGAGAGAAATGCCAGCGAACCAAACACATGGAAATGCGTTTCAATGCGGCCACCGGTGAGATGTATGAGTAACGCACCCATTAACATCTGGCCGCCGGCGATTGTATAGCGGGTTGAACGGCGCCCCGGCCGCGTGATTGCGAGGAAGATTGGGAGGGAACTGATCGCAGCGCCGAGGAACAGCGCGGCCCAAATATGAATGTGGGTTTGGCTCGTAGAACCTATCCATGTTCTTGGTGAAATCCAGTAAGCAGCAACGATGCCCGCTATCCACTGAAGCGTCATCAACACAGCGAACATGTGGTCTGTTCGTTTATAGATGTCCAGTTGATGCTTGCGGAAGAGTTCCTTACTGCGACTCGAAGTCGAATCGTCACTTTTTGTCTTAGTGTTTCTTTGTTCCATCGATCGATACCTGACATTCAGACTCTGGATTAAATAGAGGACAACCGAAAACCGAGGTTTCCGTTCGATCGGGGATTTTGTTATTCACTATCGCTACAATCGCGCCTTGTCCGGCGTTGTCTCCGAAGTGGCCACGCGATCTGGTGATGCCGCCACTGAAGAGCAGCCGGCCGTGCGTGTCATAGAGCACGGTTTGCCCTGAAGTAGCTGCTTTGAAGAGACGAGCTTCAAGCCCCTCGCTATCCCTTATGACAGTCACGCCGGGAATTGCAGAGGCGCTTCGCCAAAGATCCGTTTGTTCCCAATCGTCAGACGCGCCTTCGGGCTTCGTAAAGAGGACATAGGATCTGACGCGTCCCTCGCTGTGAGCCATGGTCGCAGCGAGTTCACCAATACTTGCTCTGGTGCAGGGACAGTGCGGGTGGGCCAACATGACAAGTGTAAGTTCATTAGTCGCAAGTTGAAGCCGGCTAGCCGAAGGCCACTGAGCCGGCGGCTTTGCAGCCAAGCCTGGAGCGTTCTGGTAACTCCAGAGCTGCCACACGCCGGCGCCCACGAGTAATACCCAGAAGAGCACGCTTAAGATGAGAATGAGCCGGGACGTTTTCGGTCGCGGGCTGCGGGGGAACAACACCTCCCTACGATCCGACTTGAAGCCTGGGCAATCCATGCATACCGTTAAGGCAGGCACGAAGGGTCTTGAGAATACATCAGCCAGCGGGGACAGATCAACATCATTAACCTTACCCGTTCTTTGTCCGGCTCGGCCGGGGGGCAAAAACGTCAGAAGGCGTATAATGCCAGTTAGCAAATTCAATTAGGCTTTTCGGAATCTGTGCTGAAGCTGGTCGGACCCTGCTTTCGATTCCCAACACAGAAGAGATCATGTCATTCATAGGCAAGACAGCAGCGTTCATTGGGTTGCGTGCACTCCGCGACATGGTGTCCGATTCGGTTGCAGTCGATATGGGATCGGCAGCAACGATTATCTGGCTGAGCGGACAGGGAATCGTCGTCGATGAACCCTCACTGGTCGCGATTAACCCGAATACGGAGGAGATCGTGGCGGTCGGCGCCGAAGCTCAAGCGATGCTCGGTCGTGAGGCTCGAGATATCAAAGTCGTCGCCCCAATGGTCAATGGGGTCGTCGGCGACTTTGAAAAAACTCGAGAAATGCTGAGTCGCTTGGTGCGTAAAGCGCGCGGGGGAGGCTCACATTTCAGCCGGCGCGCAGTAATAAGTGTCCTTTCGGGCATGACACAAGTCGAGCAGCGCGCGTTACTCAACGTTGCTCAGCATGCCCGCATCGGCCGGGTGTGGATGATCGAAGAGGGCCTGGCCGCTGCGTTGGGCGCCGGGATCAAGGTAACCGACTCAAGCGCGGCTGCAATTGTGGATGTTGGCGCCGGAGCTACCAACGTCGCCATTGTCTCGACCGGCGCCGTCGTACATTCGAGGGCAGAACGAATTGGCAGTTCCGGCATTAACGCTGCGTTGCTTAATCACATCCGGCGTCACCGTGGCCTTTCAATCGGTCCTTCAACGGTAGAGCGGCTCAAACTGGAACTTGCGTCGGCGACGCCCCCGCCAGATTTTGCTGAAGGGACGACCCTCAAGGGAAGCGATGTGCAAACAGGCAAACCCGAAGCAATAGATATAACCGCCGGCGAGATCTATCCTGTCGTGCAGTTTGTTGTAGTTAAGATTTTAGATGTCGTCAGCCAAACTCTCTCTGAACTAACTCCTGAAATAGCCGCTGACATATACGAACGCGGGATTATTCTCACCGGCGGAGGCTCACAATTAAAGGGGCTGGAAGCTTATCTGAGAGAGCGCATCGCCTTACCGGTGCAGACAGCCGATCAGCCTAAATACGCTACCGTGCGCGGGCTGGCACAGATGTTTGAAGAGCCCTTGACCTTGAGACACCTGGCGCGCGCTGAATCAAACCGCCTAATCTGGGCCGGAAGCGGTGCCTCCAGCCATTGACAAACTCTGGCGTCAAGGCTGGCACAATCCATCGGATGCCCGAAGACGGAAGCTGCCCCGGGGATTTCATTCACTGCTCAACGCATGCTTTCGGTTTGTGTCAGAGGTGATCGAGGTTGCCCGGCGAACTCAGGACACCACCGACTTCAGTCGCGTGGAGCTTCAATTTCTGCCCAAGGCAGGAGACCTAAATGCAGAGTTGCGATACCTTAACGGTTTGGTCCACTCGCCCGCATATCCGTGATGGCTTACTTGGGTCTCCACATACTTTCGCGCGGACTCCAGGTTGACTTTCCCTGAGCTTCTGGCGAAATAACCTCTTGCCCAAAGCGTTCTGGCGCGATAACGGTCCAGTTCTTCTCTGAAGGCGAGGCCAAACTCTCGTGACAATAATAGTCTAAGTTTAAGTGGAAGTTGAAGGTCCGCGGGGGACGCTTTGGGGGTTACAGGGACTTAGGCTGAAATTGAAGGACCACGAGGCTGAAGCCTGTGGTGTCTTGTGTGGTCCTGAGGACGTTTAGTTAGGCGGAAGTTGAGGACCACGCGACTGAAGTCGGTGGTGTCCGCGTTCTCCGTGGGTCTGGTCTTAGGCCAAAATTGAAGCTCGGCGCGACTGAAGTCGGTGGTGTCCGACGGCTCGCGTGTGTTCAATTGCAAGCGCCTCACCACTCCTTAACTACAACCACCGAACAGGGCGCTTGCGCGGCCACCTTCGATGAAACGCTGCCCAGCATCTCGTGCTTCACGTCTGAAGCTCCCGTCGCTCCTACTAAGACAAGATCATATTCACCCGTGTCGGCCTGGCCCAGGATCTCGGTTGCCGGGTTGCCTTCTTCGACAACTATGTTCACCGAAAGACCATGACGGGTAAGCAGTTCGCGCGCTGACTCCAGTACCTCTTCTGCCTCAACCTGCAACTCTCTTTCTATCTGAAGCTCGGAGCGAAATTCCTCCCTCGAAGCCGCAGACTCAGTAAGCCACTCATGATCAAGGCCAAGATGCACCCAGGGAGTTTCGACTACATGCATCAATGTTATTTCGGCAGCGCCATAGTTGAAGTACTTAATCAAAGTGTTGAGCGCTCGGTCCGAAGCGCTCGAACCGTCAACGCAAGCGAGGATGCGCAGACTGCTTCCCGCCGCTAGTTCGCGGGCAACGAGCACGACACCCGGGGCGTGTTCGATAACGCGGCTCGCTACGGAACCAATTCCGGGCCTGGTCTTGTCATACTTACCCGTGGCTCCGAGAACGGTGATGTCATAGTCCGCCGCGCTCTGCACGATTACTTTTGCTGGTGAACCGCTCAAGGAGAAAGTCTTGCCGTCGACTCCTTCTTCGCGCAAGGCGCCCTGGGCACGCTCGAGGATTGCATCCGTCTCCTGGATAATGCGCCGCTCATACTCCGCGCGCAGGCGTTCGGCCTTCTTCTTCGCTTCCGGATGTTGCTGATAATACTCCGGCGCAACACACAATATGTGAAAATCATTTCCGTCTCGCCGCAAGAGACGAGTTGCGATTCGAAGCGCGTTCGTAGCTTCGGGTGATCCATCGGTTGCTAAGAGGGTTTTCATACTTTGTCTCCTAAACTGAATCTCGAAACTCAGGCGTGCCTGGGTCTCTGCCTGATTGCCCATGTCCACTTGTGAATCTCCATCGCTACAAAGACTGTTAGGGCAAGCAGAAAAAGCGTTACAAAGGTCTTTAGATCAACAGGTGCAGTTTGCAGCACGCGTTGGCCCAGAGGCGAATACATGGCCGCCAGGTGAATCAGGAAAGCGGCAACAGCGCCAACGAGCAATATGGGACTCCGCAATGGGGAGAGCCGCAGCGCTGACTTGGTTTCCGAGCGGCAATTTCCAATGTGAATATTCTCAAACAGCACCATTAAGAGTAGCACGGCGTTACGCGCTGCCGTTTCGCCCTACCCGGCAGCGAGCAGCCAACTGAAAGCGGCAAAACTGACGGTGCTAATAACGACAGCCGCTATTTATAGTTCGCTCGATCATCAGCCGGTTGAAGATGCGCTCCCGTGGCGGTCGTGGCTTGCGACTGAGCACATCACCTTCGCCTGGTTCGAAAGCCAGAGCCACATCCTGGATGCCATTCGTGACCAGGTTTAGCCAAAGCAGTTGAACCGGAAGCAGCGGCAATGGGAGATTACTCACGATGGTCATCCCAATCATCATCACTTCGGCAGCCCCGGTTGACACCAGCAGGTAGATCACCTTGCGGATATTGTCGTAAGCAATCCGGCCTTCCTCAACACCTGCGACGATTGTGGCGAAGTTGTCATCGCTGATGACGAGCTCAGCAGCCTCGCGAGCAACGTCAGTCCCTGACTTACCCATTGCGACGCCGATGTTTGCAGCTCGCAGGGCCGGGGCATCATTGACACCATCTCCGGTCACGGCCACGAAATGCCCACTGATGATTGCGGCCTCAACGATCTCCAACTTCTGCCGCGGCGCCACACGGGCAAACACCCGAACCTCGCTAATAATATTCTCTAAGTAATCTCTCGACCGTCCCACCAAATCTGCGCCGGTAACTACTTGATCCGAAGTCGTCGCAAATCCCAGATCCCGGGCAATGGCAAGCGCCGTCGCTGGATGATCGCCAGTAACCATGCAGACAGTTACGCCCGCCGCGTGACAGGAAGCCACGGCCTCGCGCGCCCCCGAACGCAATGGATCGATCATGCCTACAAGTCCAAGAAAAGTGAGGTTGTCCGGCTCATCGGGTGTTTGCGTCGGGCCCACGGTTTGCGCCAGTTCACCCTCAGCAACTGCCAAAACCCGATAACCACCCTCCGCGAGCGACTCGGCTAATTTTCTGAACTCTTCTCGCTCACCGTCGGCACACATCGTCAGCACCCGTTCCGGTGCGCCCTTCACAAACACGCGGGTCGTGCCATTTCGCTCATGGAAAGTTGCCGCAAATTGACGCTCAGGTTCGAATGGTATCTCGTTAATCTGAGCAAAGTCATCGAGCGTGGCTTCCCGACTTAAACCCAGCTTCCGGCCCATGGCCAGGAGAGCTACGTCGGTGGGATCACCATGCCAGATCCAGTCGCCGTCGCGACGATGCAGATCCCCTTCATTACAGAGAACAGCAGCGCGGACCAGCGAATCCAGAAGAGGATGCTCCTCGACTGCGACCGAGGCACGCTCGTTCCGAGAACGAACCTCACCCTCGGGCACGAAACCTTCGCCTGTAACTTCAAAAGCCTCGCCATTCGCCAGGTGGATCTCTCGAACAGTTAATTCATTGCAGGTGAGGGTTCCTGTCTTGTCACTTGCAATCATGGTGCAACTGCCAAGTCCCTCGACCGCGGCAAGCCGCCGAACTATCACGCCTCTTCTGGCCATGCGCGTTGTTGCTACAGCCAAAGCCACGGTCATTGCCACCGGCAGCCCCTCAGGAATGGCAGCTACAGCAAGCGCCACAGCAAAAATAAACATTTCGGTGACGCTGTAACCTCGCATCACAACACCCAGGAGGCCAACCACCACGGCAGCAATCAGCACACTGTAAGCGATGACTCGAGAAAAACGTTCGAGGCGTTCCAGAAGCGGTGGTCTTCCTCCTCCTTCTTCAAGAACATCAAGCGCAAGTTGTCCAACCACTGTCGTGGCGCCCGTCGCAACCACAACCCCCTTCCCTCGCCCGCGCGCTACGATTGATCCCGCGTAAGTCATGTTGAGACGGTCGGCCACTGGCGTGTCCGTCTGGCCGGTCCAGGCCGGGTCTTTCAATACTGCCACTGACTCACCCGTTAACAACGATTCATCTATTTCCAGCCCATTTGCCATCAACAGCCGGACGTCAGCAGGTACGCGATTACCGGCTTCGAGCCAGACTACATCACCAGGCACAACCTCCTCGGCATCGATTTCGCACACCTCGCCATCTCTCATGACTGCTGCGCGTATGTGCAAGAGCTTTTGCAGGGCTCGACTACTCTGTTCGGCTCGCCACTCCTGGTAGCCTCCGATGAGGGCGTTTAAGAGCAGCACGCCCAGAATGAATCCTGCGTCCGTTACATCTCCGAGACCCAGGGAGACCACAGCAGCGGCAGCGAGGATATAGATAAGAGGACTGCGAAACTGATTAAGGAGGACCTCCCACCATGCAGTTGGCGGTCGGTGAGGCAGTTCGTTGAGGCCGAACTCACTCAGGCGCGAACTAGCAGTCTCACTTGAGAGTCCTTCCTCCGCAGAATCGAGAGCTTCGAAAAGCGGCCGCAGGGCAAACATGTGCCAGGCCGTCTTAGAAGAAAGCCGGAACTCGCGTGCCGCTGCCTGTTGCTGGTCCAACCCCATCATAATGGGTCACAGAATAGCTTCCTGAGTGAGACGATTCTTATCCTTATCCCTTCAATTCACAACATTCGTCCACAAAGCTGCCAGATCGATAACAAACCCGTATGGGGCATCCCATGTGCCACTCACTCCCCGAGAGCATTTACGCCGCATTAGCAGCAAAACAAGCCCCTGGTTGCGTCGTTTTACACTGCGGTACGCGAACTTTTTCGCAGTTATTGTCGTTAGCCGATCTTTGGAAGGGGTAGATCGAAATTACCTGACTTCGGAGAATTAGAAGGCAGGCGCCGGTTGAGGTCGTTTGTATTAAGGTGGACTCGTCGAGTGGCGTGAAGCAAGCTTGAGCGGGCGGTTACACGAAATCTCAATGGAATCGCCGATCTGTGTGCCAACTGGTTCAAATTAGGGTAAACTCGGCAACATTCCGCGAACAGAGCAGACGGTAACGCCTTAGAACCGTCCTCTCGTCTGAGGCTTAGAACCTGTTGGTTTCGAGTTCGAGGCAGGCCAACACCTCAGAAAATGACAGCTTTACTAACCAATCCCGACGTATCCTTTTGAGGAATCCAAAGTTTGAGTAACAGTAGAGCGATCGGGATCGGCATTATCGGCGCAGGCTTTGCCCGAACTACGCAGATTCCAGGCTTTCGCGACTGCATGAGCGTCCGCATAGTGGCAATCGCCAGCCGAACTCGCGAGCACGCAGAAAGTGTCGCTGCCGAATTCAAAATCAAACACGTCATCAGTGACTGGCGGGAGTTGGTCCAACGGGATGATATCGATCTAGTGAGCGTTGTTACCCCTCCAGCAACCCACAAAGAAATGACGCTCGCTGCTCTCGAAAATGGGAAGGCAGTCCTCTGTGAAAAGCCCATGGCCATGAATGCCGAAGAGGCCAGGGAGATGAGAGACCGAGCGGAGGCAGCAGGTGTACTGGCCCTGATCGATCATGAACTGCGATTCCTCAAGGGTCGCCGCACCATGCGGGCGATGCTCAAGAGCGGAGCCATCGGCGCCGTCCGTCATTGCAACTACGTCTTTCGTTCAGATCATCGCGCCGTTCTCAATCGACCATGGGATTGGTGGTCAGATGAAAGGATGGGAGGCGGCACGCTCGGCGCCATCGGTTCCCACGTGATCGACTCGTTCCGCTGGGTCCTGGGGACTGAGATCAGCCAGGTGTCTTGTCTTCTGTCAAGTCACATTGCCGAACGTCTGGACAAGTCGTCCGGTGAAATGCGTCCTGTGACCTCCGATGATGAAGCGAAGATGCATTTTCGCTTCGCCGATTCCCCGCTAACGACGAAGGCTACAGGCGCCGCCTCGCTTTCCGTCGTTGAGTCGGGTAGTCATGAGAATCGTCTCGAGATCTTTGGTTCAAAAGGAGCGCTGATGGTCGAAGAGACCGGAGAACTCTGGCACTCGCCCGCTGGCTCGGGAGCATGGCGGCCCATTCAGGTGGACCAGGATCCGATGGCGCCCGGCATGCGCGAGAGCAGTTGGTCGCGTGGTTTCACAGCGTTTGCTTGCGCGATTGTAGAGGCGCTTCGGGAGAAACGCTCGACCGTCGATGGCGCGGCGACATTTGAAGACGGTTACCGGGTGCAACTGGTGCTCGATGCGGCACGCGCTTCACATAAGAGTGGCTGTTGGGTGGAGGTGGGATAGATTGGAGTTTGGGCCTTTGGTCTTGGGTCTTTGGATCTAACAATCCTTTTTTGCTGACTAAATATCATTGCAGGCCAGTACCATTGGAGTTCGCACAGAAACGAATAGGAAGCAAAGGCTCCAAAGACCGAAGGCCAAAGTCCAAAGGCCAAAGTTCGAACATTCGAGTCGGAGTCGATACCGGCGGCACGTTTACCGATTTTGTTTTCGAGCTAAACGGCCGCCTCGAAGTTTTCAAGCTGCCATCAACTCCTGCCGACCCTTCCCTAGCGATCACTGAAGGGCTGGAACAGATCGCAAAGGCCATCGGCGCCCCGCTGACGAAGGTCGAGGTCATCCATGGCACAACTGTAGGCACCAACGCCCTCCTGCAAAGACGCGGCGCCCGGACGGCATTGATTACCACTCGAGGCTTTGAAGATGTTCTGGTCATTGGCCGTCAAGCGCGGCCGGAACTGTATAACCTCAACGCCGTTAAGGATCCGCCGCTCGTTGGCGACAAACTTCGATTGGGAGTGGCCGAACGCATTAGCGCCGGCGGCGACGTTCTCGAACCCCTTGCCGAGACTGACCTCATCGAGCTTCCAGCTCGTCTCAAGAATGCAAGAGTCGAAGCCATCGCGATTTCACTCCTTTTTTCATTTGTGCGTCCCGAACATGAACTGCGAGTGGCGGCGGCCCTCTCATCGCTTAACGTCCCGATTTCCCTATCGCATCAAATTATCCCCGAATATCGAGAGTACGAGCGTACCTGTACCGTCACGATCAATGCTTATCTCCAACCTTTGATGGGCGCCTATATTAAGCGGCTTGAGACGAAGGCGCCGCGATTGCGCGTCATGCAGTCTTCCGGCGGAAGCATCTCAGCGGCTGCGTGTGCCAACGAACCGGTGCGCACCATTCTTTCAGGACCAGCAGGCGGCGTTGTGGGCGCTCTCCGAGCGACGAGGATAGCGGGCTTCCAGAACATCATAACGTTTGATATGGGTGGCACTTCAACCGACGTGGCCCTTTGCGATAGCGAAGGCATGCGCATGACCCATGAGGCTACGGTAGCAGGCTTGCCTGTCGCCATTTCAGTCATGGACATTCACACGGCAGGCGCGGGCGGCGGCTCGATCGCGAGAGTTGACGAAGGAGGTTCATTGCGTGTTGGACCAGAATCAGCAGGCGCCGATCCTGGGCCGGCGTGCTACGGTCGTTCGCTGCTGCCAACTGTGACAGATGCGCATCTGGTGCTAGGGCACTTTGGAGGCGCAGGACTGCTTGGCGGTGAGTTCAAACTTGACGACGAGCGTGCCCGGGAAGCGATGTCTGGACTGGCTCGAGACTTGAGCGCGGCTGCCGGACGAAAAATCGGTTATGTTGAAGCAGCTCAGAGCGTTCTGACTGTCGTAAATACCAACATGGAGCGGGCCCTGCGCCGGATCTCGGTGGAGCGTGGTCATGACCCGAGGGAGTTTTTGTTAATGCCCTTCGGGGGAGCTGGCGGCTTGCACGCAGTCGAGCTGGCTCGCGGCTTACGGATACCCCGAGTGCTTTCTCCGATGTCAGGCGGAGCGCTTTCGGCCCTCGGCGTGCTAACTGCTGACGTCGTCAAAGATCAGAGCCGAACGATCATGCTGAAGCTTGCACCGGGGATCGAAAAGAAACTCGAGAAGATCTTCAGCCAACTCCAGCGAACAGCCCAAAAGACCCTGCGAGGCGAAGGTTTCCCTGTAAGCCGGCAGCGACATGAGCGATCCCTGGCTATGCGTTATAAGGGGCAATCGTTTGAGCTCGAGATAAAAGTGGCAAAAAAAGGTCTTGCCGCCACCTTTCATCAAACCCACCTTAATCGGTATGGATACATGCAGGAGGGAAATGCGGTTGAGATAGTAAGCGCTCGGTTAAGATCCAGCGGCATGGTCCAGCCGGTAAAACATCAGGGACTTGCGATTTCGGAAGCAGTTGCTTTCGCAGAACCTCACGATTACGCAAAGGTCTATTTCGATACTCGGCACATACGAACGGGGATATTTAAACGAGAGGCGTTGGCTGCGGGAGCGCGCTTAAGAGCACCGAGCATCGTGACAGAGTACTCGGCCACCACGTTGATTCCGCCGGGCGCGCAAGCAAGCGTGGATGCCTACGGCAATCTTTTGATTGAGGTCTAAGCCTTTTCCAATGTCAGATACTTTTGATCCAACTACGCTGGAGATCTATCGCGCGCTTTATACCTCGGTAGCTGAAGAGATGGGCATCGCTCTCCGACGTACCGCGTTCTCCCCCAACATCAAGGAACGCCGTGACTATTCGTGCGCAGTCTTCGACCCTAAAGGCCGAGTTATCGCCCAAGGAGATCATATGCCGGTCCATCTCGGCTCGATGCCGATGGCGGTGGCCGCAGCTTTGCGAAAAGTCGAACTTGGACCAGGCGATGTGGTTGCGTTGAACGATCCTTTTGCCGGCGGGACGCACCTTCCGGACGTGACGTTGGTGATGGGGGTGTTTGGCGCGACACGGGGATACGGGGGGAACGGGGAGACGGGGGACGGGGGGAACGGGGAGACGGGGGGACGGGGCGATAGACATACGAGTGTACGCGTCACCGCGTCTCCCCATCTCCGCATCTCCCCGTCTCCCCGTCTCCCCGTCTCCGTGTCCCCCAGTCCCCGTGTCTCCCCGTCGCCCAGTCCCCGTGTCTCCCCGTCCACGCGTCACCGCGTCCCCCCGTCTCCCCGTCCCCTCGTCCCCGCTTCGAAAACGCCGCTCTTTTACGTCGCCAACCGCGCTCATCATGCAGACATCGGTGGCGCGACTCCGGGCTCGATGGGACTATCCACCGACGTTTATGGGGAAGGCGTGCGTATACCTCCCGTTCGCATCATGCGTGGCGGAGAACTCGATGAAGAGATGATGCGACTCATCCTTGCTAACGTGCGCGGGCATGAGGAGCGACGCGGGGATTTTCGCGCTCAGATCGGTGCACTGCGCACGGGCTCATCTCGCCTTCTTGAAATCGTCGAGAGACGAGGAGCGAAGGAGGCAACAGAGTATGCCGGGCACTTGATTGAATACTCTGCCAGGTTGATGCGGCACGCGATCGCCGCAATCCCCGATGGCGACTATCGGGCGGAGGACGTGCTCGATGATGACGGCATTACCAAAAACGAAGTCCCAATCCGGGTTAACATCACCATCAAAGGCCAACGCGCTCGGATAGACTTCAGCGGAAGCGCCCCCCAAGTAGCTGGTCCAATCAACGCTGTCGAGGCTATTACCGTCTCGGCAGTTAGTTATGTTTTCCGCTGCCTGCTTGCGGGCGACGTTCCGGCCAGTGCAGGGTTGATGGAGCCCATCGAAGTGATCGCCCCTCATGGAACGGTAGTCAACGCCCGTCATCCAGCATCCGTTGCCGGCGGGAACGTGGAAACGTCTCAACGAATCGTGGATGTCGTATTCAAAGCGTTGGCCCGGGCGCTGCCAGATCGCATGCCCGCTGCCAGTCAGGGAACAATGAACAATCTCACGATTGGTGGAGTCGACACTCGCACTGCCCTTGAGTTCTCTTACTATGAAACAATTGCTGGCGGGATGGGAGCACGCCCCCATCTTGACGGTATCAGCGCGGTGCACACGCACATGACCAACAGTTTCAACACGCCCGCCGAAGCCCTCGAGTATTCCTACCCATTGCGAGTGCGAGAGTATCGAATTCGAAAAGGTTCGGGAGGAAAAGGTATGCAGAAGGGCGGCGACGGCGTGATCCGTGAGATTGAAACACTGGTGCCGGCGCGAATGTCTTTGCTGGCGGACCGTAGAGAACACCGACCCTATGGTTTGCAAGGAGGAGAACCAGGAAAACCCGGCAGGAACTCGATCATTCGTGACGGGCGCGCGCGTGCGATTGCGTCAAAAGGAAGCTGGGAATTGAAGGCTGGCGATCGCGTGAGGATCGAAACACCCGGCGGCGGCGGCTTTGGAACACTTGAAGGAGCTAAGTAGGTAAGCTTAAGCCTGCCAAATAAGCATTACCTGCGCAAAGTGCGAATAGAATCAATGTACTCTGCTGCTTCAGATGTCGTCCAAATCAAAATCAACTCTTCGATTGCCCATCCGATCGCGGCCTTCTGGGATACAACTATTACACCCGAGCTTGTT
The DNA here is from genome assembly GCA_035512935.1 of Pyrinomonadaceae bacterium. Lineage (GTDB taxonomy): Bacteria > Acidobacteriota > Blastocatellia > Pyrinomonadales > Pyrinomonadaceae > PSRF01. The sequence continues at coordinate 19,695 of DATKDA010000155.1, forward strand.
TGAGTTTCTATGAATACCCCGAAGTGTATGGGTATTGTCCTCTGATCGTGTGTGACTAGAACGCGGCGTTGCTTGGCACATCTCTTCAAAACTTGAAGATCAGAGAGCCCCCGCAAGTTAGCCTCACGCGCAGTTTGGAAATCGATCTCCGGCATTCTCCGGAGAACGCCGGCAACGATGTCTTCATTTAAATTTTCAACCGCCTGAAATCGAATTTTCACGACTGTGAGGTCAGCATCTCTTTTCTTGCGCGTTCGAGTTTCTCGTACCATTCGGGATATGCGTCGCGTGAGGACTGGTCCAAGGCATCACTTGCTTGGTCGCCTTCTATAAGATATTTATCGACATCTGCGGTGTTCCCAAGATAAAAGGCTATAACGCCATACACCTGCTCTAGCGTGAGAGTTGGAAACGAACGCTGAATACTCTCGGGCGATACACCGGCCCGAAACGCGTAGACTATCGAATCGATGGAGATTCGCGTGCCCACGACTTTGTAGGCCTCGTCCTGCCACTTCACGTACTCTTTGCTAGCAACCACCAATCTCTACTCCTTCAGAACCGCCATTGTAGCACGAAGCCAGGTAGCCCCTCACGACACCCAACCGCTGACGGCATCTAGGCCTGATTTACCACAACAACCGCTAAGGGCAGTTTGATGCTAAGTCGTCAACCTGCGGTAGATTCCGGGCAGCCGTTCGGGCAGTGAAAGCACGTCGTCGATGATTGTGTAACCGATCTCCCCGTAAAGATCGCGCAACTCGGCCTCTGACTCACGATCGATTGTTATACAGAACGGCGTTATCCCTTGAATTTTCGCTTGCCGCAAGGCTTCCCGCGTGTCCTCGCGCGCATAACGCGCGTCTCCGTAATCGTGATCGTACGGACGGCCGTCCGAGATCACTAACAACAGCCGCGTTCGCGCGTCCTGACGCGCAAGTTTCGCAGTCGCATGCCGTATCGCCGCCCCCAGTCGAGTGTTGTTCTGATAAGTTATGCCACCGATTCGACGCTTCACTTCATCCGTGTACTTCTCAGAGAAATCTTTGACGACATAAAACTTTACATTTCGCCGGCCTTCTGATGTGAAGCCATTGATCGCATAAACATCTCCCACCGCCTCGAGCGCTTCGCTCATCAACACCAGCCCTTCCTTCTCGATCTCAATGATCCGCCGGCCGGGTCTCGTATACGGTTGCAATGGATGGCGTCCGATAGTTCGCGCCGTAGACGAGGACTGATCGAGAAGAAATGACACCGCGACATCCCGTTGTCGCCGCAGACGTTTTGTGTATAACCGTTCTGACTGGTGCCCATCGGCTCGCCGGTCAATCACATAGTCAATGACCGAGTTGAGATCGTACTCTTCTCCATCTACTTCATTAACGACCCGCGTCAGATTCTCTGGCTTCATCAACTGAAATTGATAACGGATCGAAGAGATAACCCCTTTGTGACGTTCCCTGGTCTGCTCGACGAACGTCCGATCTCCGTGCTTCACCCGCTTTTCGATGACTCGACACCAGCCGATTCGATGGTCCGTCAACTCGCGGTCCCACTCATCGTAGTTATAAGCGACCTCACCCTCTTCGAGTTTCATCTCGGGAGTTTCAGCATCCAGCCAGGCTTCGGCCCCTTCGAGTTCATCCGGATCTCCTTCAGCATTCGGATCATTCCAGGCATTGAAAAGTTCCCGCGCGTCTCTGCGCTGCGGTTCTGGACCGGACCGCCGCATCTGTTGCCGCTCACTAGAAATCATGCTTTCTTCTTCGGATTCCGAGGGTTCCTGCTGCATCTCCATCTGCTTTACCGCATCTTCAGCGGGAGCAATTGATTGAAAAAGGGAGTACACGCGGCTGGCGCCCATCAAAGTGTCGGCGACGGACGCGGTGGGACTCGATATGTAATCCGCCACGACTGTTTCCAACTCAGATGTCACCTGGCCGTAGTATTGCCGAGCGTCGTCGAGAACGCCCCCAAGCAATGTGATCTGAAAGAGCAGTTCAAAGGGAACAAGCGCAACAGGCAGGTCTGCAATGCGTGGTCGGTTGCGTCGCAGGTGGTCTCGAACCAGATCTAGATCACGCCGGAGTCCTCGATACTGGCGCCGCAGACGCCTGTCGATGCGACCGTTCTCGAGCGTGCCGAAGATACGACGGGCCAGTTGCGAATGCGGAAAAACCTCGAGCACGCGACGATAATCGCTGTCTGCCGGAAGCTTCTTCAGTGCGGCCTTCGCGCGGCGCGTCTCTTCTTCCGGACCCAGTGCGGCTTCACTTTTTTCCAGCTCATTTATATAGCCATCGAGCGCGAATGCGTCGCGAGCATCTACATTATCCTGGCTGTAGGCTTCGGTAAGTGCCGCATAGGCAGCGCGAAGGCCGGGTGTGTCGCGGACGTATGTCCCGAACTCGATCTGGCCCGCGCCGTGGGCCGCGAGCACTTTATAGAGACGAAAGTCGAGATCATCATCACCAAACTCCGCGATGAGCGAGGGAAGGTGGATAGTATGTCCGTCGCCGATTCGCGATTCGACGGGAACGGCCGAAAGTGGCGCCACCTCAACCTGCCGGCCCGTCAGCGCCTCGACGTACAACCGCAGGAGATGCTGAACGGATTCCAGGGCCAGGCCGTTCGCACCGCTGTGCAACGCGTCATGACTGCCACGGGTTTCCAGCGCAAAGTAGCTCCTGCGCGCGCGACTGTCGCTACGGTCACGTGAAAGTCCATCGCGGACCCAGCGCTCAAACTGTTCAATTGAGACCGTGCGCAGAGCATGGGAACTGGAACGAAAACAGGCCAGCGCTGCTTCGCCATCGATCTTAGCAATCTCTCCGGTTAACGACAGGACACGCCGTGACAGTTCGATGGCGCGCTGTCGCTCAACTTCGCTGGAAAATCCACGAATGAATCTTGGAGTGCTGCGGATAAAAGCGACGAGGCTCGCATTGCCGTGGGCAGCCATCAACCATAGCAGGTCAATCCACTCATCGAAGATCTCCGGAAACGCGCGTAGGATCTCGCCACCCGCCATTAATACATTCAAGGCCGCGCCTCCGCCACGGTCGAGAAAGATGTTTGTTTGTTCGACGAGACGCAAGGCGCGGTCTGTATCGAGGTGGGCCAACGCTTCAGGCAATGCGCTCCAGGCGTCGGCAGCAATCCCTCCCGCGCGGTTAGCGAAAGCGGACATTAACGCGAGTGAACGGTGGGCCACTGACTCGTCGCCAAAGCGACTAAGAGACTGTTTTACTTGCGGAGTGGCGTTAAGGAATTCTGCACTGTGCTTCGCTGAACGCCGGGAGATCTCCGCCGCAATCTCGAGAATAGACCGCAGCATCTCCGGGTTGTTTACAGATCGAGCAAGTTTTGGGAGGTCGCGAAAGGTCTCGCCGGCAATTCCGCTCGACAGAGTCATCTGACGCGAGCAGATTTGGAAGAGGAGCGCTCGTGAATCCTCCGGAACGTCTCTGAGTCCCTCGACTCCCGCCGCAAAGAAGGTGACGCCGGAGTCGACATCCGCCATCGCCAATCGCCGGCCAAGTTCACCCCACGCTCGCAGTTCCGCAGGCGTCAAGATCCTGGCTGCATCCCTCGCGGCGCGCAAGAACTCGATGCTGGCGCGCAGGGACACTCCCGCAATGCCGGCGCTGACCTCTACAGCCGCAGCGGCCTGATCGAGTGGCAGGCGGGCTAAATCACGAGTCAACTCGATTACTGACTGGCGGTCGGCCGCTCGCTTCTCTCCAGCTTCAGGTTCAGTGGTGGGGAAGCTTCGGGATTTCGCTGCGGACTTAGCCGCAGGGTCGTCGTGGTCTTTGGAATTAAAATTCACAGCCTGGAACTTGTTCGATCAGATCACAGTAGTCACGATCTCGCGGATGCTTCTTTGCAGCTCGCGATCGTCGGTGATGGGAGCAGACATGGCCACCTCGGCGGCAGTGACTGGAGGAATCCCAAGCGCAATCAATTGAGCGGCGTAGATAAGCAGTCGCGTCGACACGCCTTCTTCGAGTCCGTGGCCGCGAAGGTTGCGCACCTTTTGGCCGATGAGCACGAGATCCCGTGCCGTGCCTTCGTCAACCCCGCCCTCGCGCGCGACAATCTCTGCTTCGAGTTCGGGTGGCGGGTAATCAAAGTCGATAGCGACAAAACGCTGCCGCGTCGATTGTTTTAGATCTTTCAGAATCGATTGATAGCCCGGATTATAAGAGACCACCAGCATGAAGTCTGTAGGCGCATCGAGAATCGTGCCGCGTTTCTCGATCGGCAAACGGCGCCGGTGGTCCGTGAGAGGGTGAATGATGACAACGGTATCCTTGCGGGCTTCGACTACCTCATCCAGATAACAGATGGCGCCATTGCGCACTGCTGAAGTGAGCGGGCCATCATGCCAGATGGTCTCTTCTCCTTCGAGGAGAAACCGGCCCACAAGATCCGTCGCCGAGAGATCTTCGTGGCAAGCGACGGTGATCAAAGGCCGCTCGAGACGCCATGCCATGTGTTCAACAAAGCGAGTCTTGCCGCAGCCGGTTGGGCCTTTCAGGATTACCGGCAAACGCGCCGTGTGGGCAGCCTGAAACAGATCGATCTCCTGTCCCACGGCAAGGTAGTAAGGTTCTTCAGTTAATCGAAACTCTTCAATCGCCTGTTCGGGCATATAATCTCCTGAAACCAGAGAACGCGACATCTTCAACATCTATTCCTTCACAGTTTGGAGGCGGATGCGACGCCACTCAATCTGCGGTATCCTGATTGACAAGCCAGCCAAAGCAACCTGTAGGCGCATCTTAACACTCGCTTTGAAATGGCAGCAAACAGCCGTTATTTACAGGTATTTTTAGTTTTTTGTGGAAGCAAAGGCCGGGGCAACAAGAAACCGAGACAGTTGGGAAATGGGAGATCGGCAGTAACTTGAAGATCGCAGTAGCAATGAGTGGCGGCGTGGATTCGTCTGCGGCAGCCGCAATCCTAAAGGAGCAGGGGCACGAGCTTGTTGGCTTCACGATGCAGTTGTGGAACCAGCGGCGCGGCATCAGTGTGGATGAAAACGGTGACCCACTCCCTTCCCGGTGCTGCTCTCTAGATGACGTTTACGACGCGCGTCGGGTGGCGGAGGAACTCGATTTTCCTTTTTATGTGTTGAATCTGGAGCGCGAGTTTGAGCGCGACGTCGTCCAACCTTTCGTTGACAGCTACCTGAATGGTGAGACTCCGATTCCCTGTGTCTCCTGTAACAGTCGGTTAAAGTTCGCCTCGCTTGATCGGCTGGCGGCGAGTCTCGGGTGTGAAAAGGTTGCTACGGGGCATTACGCACGCGTCGAGTATGATTCTGCGGCCGATCGTTACCGGCTTTTCCGCGGGCGAAATCTGCAAAAAGATCAATCTTACTTTCTTTGGGAGTTAACTCAGGACCAGTTGTCTCGGGCGATTTTTCCACTGGGGGGAATGTCAAAGCCGGAGGTGCGTGATGTTGCGCGCCAACACGATCTGGCAGTGGCGGAGAAGTCAGAGTCCCAGGAGATCTGTTTCGTTCCTGACGGCGACTATTCCGGGTTTATCGATCGCTACCTTGAGGCTGAGGAAGGAAGTGACCGGTTGCCGGGCGAGGGCGAGATCGTGAATTCGAGTGGTGAAGTTATTGGCACGCATACGGGCATTCATCGATATACGATTGGCCAACGACGAGGACTGGGTATCGCGAACGAGCGGCCTTTGTATGTCATCTCGATTGATGTAAAGGCGAATCGGGTTGTTGCGGGAGACCAGGAAGAACTGCTTAGCAACGAGTTTACTGCTGCCGGTGTGAACTGGGTGGCGTTTGATAGTCCCACAAGTCCGGTACGTGCGGCAGTGCGAATACGCTACCGCCATAAGGAAGCTTCAGCAACGATAACACCTCTTCCAAATGGCAGAGTAAAGGTAAGCTTTGACGAGCCGCAGAGGGCCATCACTCCAGGACAAGCCACCGTTTTTTACGGGGATGACGAAGTGCTGGGCGGCGGCTGGATTGTTAGGGCGGATTAATAGTCGGTGACCAACTCTCTCGAAGAAAGCTTCTCACCTCCGTTTGTAAACACTGGATCCGATGCCATCTCATTAACACCCAACTTCAGTTGAACTAAGCGCTACGCGCAGTTAAGACCGTTGGTCCACAGTCTGAAAATAACTCGATCATTCTCCCTCACGAATCCATTCCAGCTACACTCTGCTGAACAACCCAACAACTTTCTGTCCAGGAAACTCAATTGGGCT
>DATKDA010000156.1:0-23081 GCA_035512935.1 Pyrinomonadaceae bacterium
GCTGTACTGGAAGCCTGAGCAGCCGCCCGGCACAACCCGTACGCGCAGTCCAGCGGTTTCCGGCAGGCCCTCTTCACCGGCCATAAACTTCTTAATTTCGCTTACTGCGCTATCCGAAACATTCAAGGTTACGGTAGGAGCTGTTGTTGTTGACATTATTAAAAAACTCTCCTGACTAATTTTAGATTTGTGATTTTTGATTTTTGGATTCTTCGACGCGCTCCACTGCTACTCTCAATCAAAAATCGCAAATCGCAAATCGCAAATTTAGTTTACTGGCCTTTGGTCAAAACGACAAGTTCGGGCTTCATGGCTTCGATCGAGATCTGGCGGGCAACCTCCTCGGCTACGCGCCGAAAAGCCTGCGCCTCAGCCGAATCGGGCCTGCTGATAACGACTGGAACCCCTTTATCGCCGCTTTCCCGTACCTCGATACCGAGCGGGATGGCCCCCAGAAAGGGCACTCCGTACATCTCTGCCAACCGCTGTCCGCCCCCTGCTCCAAAGATGTCGTATCGATTTCCCGTGTCCGGCGCCACGAAATAACTCATGTTCTCGACGACGCCCAATACTGGCACCGCAACCGTCTCAAACATCCTCAGGGCACGCCTTACGTCGGCGACTGCCACGTTCTGCGGGGTGGTCACGAGCACAGCGCCCTGAACAGGGACGAGTTGTGCTAGCGACAACTGCACGTCACCTGTTCCCGGAGGCATATCGACAATGAGGTAGTCGAGTTCCCCCCATCTCACATCGGACAGGAACTGTTTCACCAGCCCATGCAGAATAGGTCCTCGAACAATCAAGGGCTTATCACCCGGTTGGAGCAGAGCCATCGACATCATGCGCACGCCGTAAGCTTCGATCGGAATGAGTTGGTTACCGTCAACTTCGGGGCGGATTTCACTCGCGCCCATCATTATCGGCACATTCGGGCCATAGACATCGGCGTCCATCAAGCCGACGCGCGCGCCATTGAGGGCAAGTGACACGGCTATATTTACCGCGACTGTAGATTTGCCGACACCGCCTTTGCCGGACGATACAGCAACAATGTTGCGCACTCCGGTGACGGTAATCTTGTCGCCGAGCCCACGGCCCTTGGGAACTTCAGCATCCATCTTCACATTAACTGATTGCACGCCGGGGATTGCCCCGACTAGTTCTCGTGCTGCGCCTTCCATCTGGTCCTTCACTGGACAAGCCGGTGTAGTCAAAACGATGCGAAACGAAACGTCGCCACCATCGATGTTGAGATCTTTGATAAAGCCCAGGGTTACGATGTCCTTGTGCAGATCCGGATCGACAATCTGGCGCAACGCATCAAGTACGATCTGTTCGGTAATGTGTGACATGTTGTTGTAGGAGATTATGCCGTAGAAGACGTAGGATTGTCGAACTTCATCACAGCCGCAAGTCTTCACAGTGGACCAAAATGCCGCGAGGCCGACGACGCTCCACGGACTCCAAGGAGTGGCGATTCCCTTCGACTGTCAACTCGGGTAGAATCCGTCCGAGCCTACGATTAAGCAAGCCCCTGATGAGCGCGCATATTCCCGCTGGTACAAGACTTGGTCGCTATCGGATCCAATCCCAACTGGGCGCTGGTGGTATGGGTGAGGTATATCTGGCGTTTGATACCGAACTGGATCGCACCGTCGCTATAAAGTTACTGCCCAGGGAACTCGCTTCAGACCCACAGCGGTTGCGGCGCTTTGTTCAGGAAGCTAAGGCCGCCGCCGCCCTCAACCATCCTCATATCGCGCACGTTTACGAGATAGGAGAAACTGACGCAACAAACTTCATAGCAATGGAGTTTATTGATGGCGTCACGCTGCGCGAAGAGATTCATCGTGAACATATTGAGCTGCGGAAACTCCTGCGACACTTGCAACACGTTGCCGAGGGACTCGCGAAGGCCCACTCGGCCGGAATCGTGCATCGCGATCTGAAACCCGACAACATCATGATCACAAATGACGGGCACGCAAAGATTCTTGACTTCGGTCTGGCGAAACTACTCGAGCCGCAAGGAACTCATCACGGAGGCCAAGGCACTGAAGGCTCCAGTGAGATTGTCACGGCCGTGCTGCCACTACACTCCACACCCGGCATCGTTATGGGAACCGCCGGGTATATGTCGCCGGAACAGGCCCAGGGGAGAACCAGTAAAATAGACCATCGCTCGGACATTTTTTCCTTCGGCTGCATTCTGTTCGAAGTGGCTACCCGCCAAAAACCTTTTAGCGGAACAGATGCGCTGGATTCCCTCCATAAGATTGTCCACGCACCAACACCCCAAGTAAGGCACTTTAACCCGGAATCGCCAGCTGAGTTGCAGCGCATTGTGCGGCGATGTTTGGCCAAAGATCCAGAAGACCGTTACCAGTCGATCAAAGATGTCGCGATCGAATTGAAGGAATTGCGGCAGGAGATGAAGGCAATCGCAGACTTTGACACCACTGTGCCACCCCCATCCAGGACTACATCACCTGAAAACCAGAGCGGTACTAAGTCCTATACCTCTGAAGCATCGCGGGTGCCTTCAAGTGCTGAGTACATCGTGCGTGAAATCGGGCGGCATAAGACTGCCGCTGTAGTCGCCCTGCTGTTGATACTGGCCGCTGCGGGTCTAGCTTTTGGGCTCTACCGAATGGCTTTCACGTCCACCTCGACAGTCTCGTATTTCAAGAACGTAAGACTCACACGCCTCACGGCTGAAGGTCACGTCGAGAGTGTCACCGTTTCACCTGATGGGAAATACATTGCCTACTCGCTGAATGAGAGCGGACGACATAGTCTGTGGACGAAACATCTGGCGACAGGGAGCCGCGTGCAGATCGTCGCACCCGTCGAAGCGCTGACTATGAACGCAAGTCAGTTCTCACACGATGGGGGCTACGTCTATTTCACGAGAGTGGACGAGCAAAATCCGCGAGGCACGCTCTACCAGGTGCCAGTGCTGGGCGGCGCGGCAAAAAAGATTCTAAATGATGTGTCGCAGCCAATCTCAATTTCTCCCGATGGCAAACAAATCGCATTCGGACGCTTTCATCTGACGGGAACAGAAGACGAACTGTTTCTCGCGAACATCGACGGGACTAACGAGCGTCGGCTCATCACAGTGAAGGAACCCGAGTGGCTCAGCGGCGCCAGTGCGACTTGGTCACCGGATGGGAAGATGCTTGCGGTTGGCTACGGTAGCTCAGGCATGACACCTGCCACGATTTCCGTCGCAGATGGGAAGGTAAAGTCGATTACTTCGCGACATTGGGTTTATGTCGGACGGGTAGAATGGTTTAGCGATGGCAGCGGGTTGGCTTTTACGGCTCGTGATCAGGTATTAGGGTCTCTGCAAATCTGGCAGGTGTCTTACCCCCAGGGTGAAGTCCGTCGCATCACAAACGATCTGTCCTCATACGGGTTTTACAGTCTGGCCCACGTTGCCGATTCTAGTGCTCTCGTCTCGGTACAAGATGACCCTGCTTCTAATATCTGGATAACTCCGGTCGGTGATGGAAGTCGCGCGAGCGCCGTTACAACGAGAGGAAATGTGCAGGAGGGTCACTACAACGTCGCTTGGACACCTCAGGGAAACGTGGTGTATGACTCCAACACCAACAGCAAAGCAAGCATCTGGATAGTAGGTGCTGACGGCAGCGATCCGAAACCGCTAACCGACAGCAGTGTTGACGACTTTGCGCCGGAAGTCTCCCCCGATGGTAGTTACATTGTGTTTAGCTCGACTCGCAAGGGGACCCCTCAGGCTTTTCGGGCGGACATAGATGGTACTAACCCGAAACAGTTGACCTACGGACAGGGAGGAGTGGCCACGTGTTCAATATCGCCGGACGGACGCTGGGTAATCTACAACCCTTTTACGGGAGGAATCCGAAGAGTCTCACTCGACGACGGAACTGATATTGAAGTGGTTGCCGAAGGAAATCTGCGGTACCCGCAGGTATCCCCGGACGGGAAACTGCTGGCGTATTTTCATGATGACCCACAAACAAGCCGTCCGCAGATCGCCATTATCGAGTTCGCGAGCGGGGCGCCCTTGCGAACCTTAGACCTGCCGGTAACAAGTCAGACCAGCCTTTACGAAAGCCTTTTCTACCGTGGCTTTCATTGGTCGCATGATGGGCGGGCACTCGTGTACATCAACACACTTAGCGGCGTCTCTAACCTTTGGAGGCAACCTCTCGATGGGGGAAACGCTGTTCAGCTCACGAACTTTACCGCGGACCGGATTCTCAGTTTTGCCTATTCGCGCGATGGTCGCCAACTGGCTCTCAGCCGCGGCAACCCGAGAAGTGACGCTGTGCTGATCAGTGACGTGAAAGAATGACGGTTGTTTCGAAGATAACTAAGTAATGATCCAACGGGACCCTGACATCAAGAACCGAATCTACCTTGACAATAACGCCACCACACGAGTGGCCCCCGAAGTGGTTGAAGCCATGGAACCATTTCTGAACACGTTCTTCGGCAATCCTTCGTCGGCGCACTCTCGCGGAAGGGAAATGAAAGGTGCCGTGGAACAGGCTCGGGAGCAGGTCGCCGAACTTCTTGGCGCGGCTGAGATGAGCGAGGTTGTCTTCACTTCGTGCGGATCGGAATCCGACAACTGGGCCATTCGGGGAGTACTCGAGAACAATCCCGACAAGAAGCACATCATTACTACACGAGTCGAACATGAGGCAGTCAGAAATCTTTGCTTGAGACTTGAAGCGCAAGGCTACGAAGTTACCTGGCTCGGCGTGAATGGAGACGGTGAATTGGATCTCGCTGAACTGCGGGAAGCGCTGCGTCCGCATACCGCCCTCGTTTCAGTGATGCTGGCCAACAACGAGACTGGCGTGCTCTTTCCGGTCGAGGAGATTGCGAAACTGGTCCACGAGAACTCGGAAGCGCTCTTTCACGTGGATGGAGTGCAGGCAGTAGGCAAGATCCCCATCGATCTCAAAGCGCTCGAGGTCGACCTCTTCGCCCTTTCAGGACATAAGTTTCATGCCCCGCAAGGGATTGGCGCACTCTACATTAAATCCGGCGTTCAACCGGCCCCCCTTATGATCGGCGGCGGGCAGGAGGCCGGTCGTCGCGCGGGCACGTCTGCGGTACCAAATATCGTTGGACTCGGCGCGGCCTGCGCACTGGCAGGAAACTTCCAAGGACACGAGCGGCTGGAAAGACTTCGAAACAAGCTTGAAAGTGAAATCCTTAGAACGATCCCTAACAGTCTCTTAAATGGAACGAATCACTGCGAAAAGCGATTACCAAACACCGCGAACATCTCGTTTGAAAATGCCCGAGGCGACCGGATAATGACACTGCTGGATGAAAGGGGCATTTGCGTTTCAACCGGATCGGCATGCCACTCGACGACGCAGTTATCTTCTCCAACACTGAGCGCGATGAACGTGCCTGCGAACGTTGCCGAGGGATCGATAAGATTTTCACTTGGCCGGTACAACACGGAAGCGGAAATTGATTACACGCTGGAAGTGCTGCCGGAAATCATCGGACAAAGTATGGAAACTTAACCGGCGAAGCCTCTACTTGCTCGGCAAGCAATACCGTCTCGACTTGGCTCAAAAAGTATATTTGATCCACAGTTAGTACTGACCTTTGCTCTCTAAGTACCCAAGTCTGCATTTAGGCTTTGGCCGCAATTACTTTACTGATAGAATTTCCCTCATGAATTCGACCTGTGTTAACCCCCTATATTGGAGCGCTCCTTGACTCTAACCAAACAGATGGCGTCCGGAAAAATGTCTCCAAAAACAACTCCCGAGTATAAGCCTAACGTAGCGCGGAACATTCGAAACGACAGAGTAAACCTGCTGGAAACTGACGATTACGTCTGCATTTCACCTGACACACCTCTTTCCAGAGCAGTCGAAGCGATGAAAGAGGATGAAGGCGGTTGTGCAATAGTTTGTGACAACGCCGGGAGCGTGGTGGGCATCTTCACGGAGAGGGATCTGTTGACAAAGGTTGTGGGTTCAGCCATCGAGCTCACTGAGCCAGTCAGTAGCTGGATGTCGCCCGTCGTGGCAACGCTCTCCCCGGATGCGTCTATAGGCGATGCTGTGGCCATTATGAACGAGAAAAGCTATCGCAATATTCCGCTTGTTACGGAGAACAAACTGGTGGGCTCTGTGTCGGTTTTTGACATCATTTCATACCTTGCCGAAAGCTATCCGAAGGCGACAATGAATCTGCCGCCAAATACCGACCAGGTTATGGATAGCGCGGAAGGAGGCTGAGGGAATTGCGCGATTTGCAATTGTCGATTGCCGATTTGCAACATTGTAGTCACAGACACGCAGAAATCGGAATTCTCTTTTGGGAGCTTAATCGCTAAACACGTATGAGCACTACTATTGAACCGCCTGTACCACAGGTCGAGAAAAGTCTTGAAGAGGTCGAGACTGTAACCATCCGCTTTGCCGGCGACTCGGGCGACGGCATGCAGTTGACCGGCACTCAATTCACTAACACTTCAGCCGTTGTCGGGAACGACATTTCCACGCTACCCGACTTTCCGGCTGAGATCCGCGCCCCTGCCGGAAGTTTGCCCGGGGTCAGCGGCTTTCAGCTCAACTTTTCGAGCCAGGATATTAAGACGCCCGGCGATCAGCCGAACGTGCTTGTCGCAATGAATCCCGCCGCGCTCAAAGTCAATCTTCCTGACCTCGAAGAGGGTGGCACGATCATTGTCAACACCGACAGCTTTACTCCAGAGAATTTGAAGTACGCAAATTACTCTTCCAACCCTCTGGAGGATGGATCGCTTGCCGGCTATCGCGTTCACAAGTTGCCAATCTCAACGCTCAATATGAATGCGTTGAAAGGGAACGTTGAACTGTCGCGCAAGGAGATCGACCGTAGCAAAAACTTTTTTGCGCTTGGCGTTCTTTACTGGCTCTACGACCGGCCAATGGAGAACACGCTCAACTGGGTCCACACAAAGTTTGGCAAGAATCCTGAACTGGCAAAGGCCAATGAGATTGCACTCAAGACCGGCTACAACTTTGCCGATACTACAGAAGTCTTCACAACGCACTACACGGTTAAGAAAGCCAAGATCGAACCCGGCAAGTATCGAAAAATCACCGGTAACGAAGCTACCGCCATCGGCTTTGTGGCCGCATCCCAGCTTTCGGGTCGCCCACTTTTCTATGGGTCTTACCCAATTACTCCGGCATCGGACATCCTCCACGAACTCGCCCGTCACAAGAGTTTTGGCGTAAAGACATTTCAGGCTGAGGATGAAATTGCCGCAGTTTGCGCGGCCATTGGGGCGAGCTTTGCCGGCCAGATCGGATTAACCGGTACCTCTGGCCCCGGCGTGGCGCTAAAACAGGAGGCCATCGGGTTGGCGGTGATGACCGAGTTACCGTTGGTGATCGTCAATGTGCAGCGTGGTGGACCCTCCACCGGCCTGCCAACAAAGACTGAACAGGCCGACCTCTTTCAAGCTGTATGGGGAAGAAACGGTGAATGTCCCGCGATTGTGGTTGCGCCCGCAACACCTGCTGATTGCTTTCATATGGCGATCGAAGCGGTGCGGCTCGCGTTCAAGTACATGAGCCCGGTCTTCTATCTCTCGGATGGTTACCTGGCAAATGGCGCTGAACCGTGGTCAATTCCTGAAATCGATCAATTGCCGAAAATTGAAGTGAAGTTCGCGACTGATCCCGCTAACTTCATGCCTTACTCTCGCGATGAGGAGACGCTCGCCAGACCCTATGCAATCCCTGGCACTCCCGGTCTCGAACACCGCATCGGCGGGATCGAAAAGCAGCACATCACCGGCAATGTAAATTACGACCCCGAGAACCATCACCTAATGGTGCGCCTGCGTCAGGAGAAGGTCGATCGCGCTGCAAATGACATCCCACCAGTAGAGGTTTTTGGGGCGCCCACGGGCAAAGTGCTTGTGCTTGGCTGGGGATCGACGTATGGCTCGATCACCTCGGCAGTTGAGAGACTGCAACGTGAAGGGAAGAGCGTCTCGGCGGCGCACCTCCGGCATCTGAATCCTTTTCCAAAGAACCTCGGCGAGGTGCTTTCAGGATTCGAGACCGTTATTGTCCCCGAGATGAACCTTGGGCAACTTTGCACGATGGTTCGAGCGCGATACCTGGTCCAGGCAATACCTTTTTCGAAAGTTAAGGGCCGGCCGTTTCAGATTCGCGAAATTATTAGAAAGGTTGAGGAGTATCTGTAAGGTCATCTCTCACAGGACCTCTTGGAACTACGCATGAGCACGGTAGCCAAGCAAATGACCGCGGAAGAGCTGTTAAGGCTGCCTCGCGGGCAGTTTAAATACGAGCTTGTAAACGGAGAACTAATAACCATGTCACCCACCGGACATGTACACGGGCGAGTTACCCTGCGACTTGCCGTCCCTATCTTCCAACACGTACGAGATAGAAAGCTCGGAGAAGTTTTTGCCGCTGAGACCGGTTTCAAGCTCAGCTCAAATCCCGACACCGTTCTGGCGCCCGACATTTCATTTATCAGTGCAGAACGAGTAGCAGAGTGTACTGCGAGCCCAGGCTACTGCACTGGCCCACCGGATCTGGCAGTGGAGGTTTTGAGTCCACCGGAGAGAGGAAACGAAGTAAAGGCAAAAATTGAGCGTTGGCTTGCGGCGGGTGCTCGTCAGGTATGGATTGTCAATCCGAAGCTTGAGACCGTAACTATATACGGCTCAAGTGTCGGCGTTATTACTCTCTCAATCAATAACACCCTCAACGGCGCCGACGTTGTGCCGGGGTTTCAGATGCCCGTCGCGGAAATATTTGAGCACTGATGACTACGTCCTTATCAGGCAATTCAAAGTCGGTATTGGATACTCGGAAACGCTTAATGATTAGGTCAGACCGAAGTACCTCGAACTTTTAGGAACGGTAGCAAGAACCAGAGAGGATATAAAAGAGCAATCATGACTAGCGGAAATGGAAATAGTGGAAACGGTAACAAACAGATAACTGAGTCGGCAGTCTCAGCAGACAGTGAAGTCGGATCGGCAGTGTCAGGCAAGATTGCACCGCCGCCGGGTCAACTCAAAAAGGCAGATTTCGTTTCTGACCAGGAAGTCCGGTGGTGCCCGGGATGCGGCGACTACGCCATCCTTAATAATGTCCAGAAGGTTATGCCGGAACTCGGCATACCCCGCGAAAAGATCGTTTTTGTCTCCGGCATTGGTTGCTCGTCACGCTTTCCCTACTACATGAACACCTATGGATTCCATGGCATACATGGTCGCGCGCCCGCAATCGCCACCGGAATTAAGTGCGCGAACCCGGAGCTGAGCGTCTGGGTTATCACAGGCGACGGCGATGCTCTGTCGATAGGTGGAAATCACTTCATGCACGCCATTCGCCGCAATCTCGACATCAATTACATCCTTTTCAACAACCGCATCTATGGGTTAACGAAGGGCCAGTACAGTCCCACTTCGGAGTTTGGCAAGAAGACCAAATCGACGCCCATGGGAACAATTGACTATCCGGTCAACCCGCTCTCACTCGCCATCGCCAGCGAATCGACATTCGTGGCTCGCTCGATCGATATTGACGTCAAGCACCTGGGCTCCATTGTTGAGGCAGCAGCAAAACACAAGGGTATCTCATTTATTGAGGTCTATCAGAACTGCAATATCTTTAACGACCACGCGTTCGATCAGTTTGCCGAGCGCAGTGTCCGATCAGACCGAGTGCTGTATCTCGAGCACGGCAAGCCCATGATCTACGGCAAGGACCGTAATAAAGGGATCCGCATGAACGGCGCGCACCCGGAAGTCGTAACGATTGGCGAGAATGGGATTACCGAAGCGGATCTTCTTGTCCATGACATCCATCTCCAGGATCCGTCTGTCGCCTTCATGCTCGCAAGAATGGAGGCGCCTGACTTTCCCCAGCCAGTAGGTATCTTCCGCGCCGTCGAACGGGCCACTTATGAAGAGTTGATGGAAGATCAGATCGAGTTTGCGATCTCCAAATCCGGGCCTGGAAGCCTCGAGAAGCTCATTAATAGTGGCGAGACGTGGGTGGTTGAAGCCTAGAAAATATTATGCTCTGTCCGTCTTGTGGCCACGAAAATATTGAAGGCATGGATCGGTGCGAGAACTGCCTCACACCGTTTCGTGATTTGGATGTACCTAATCCGGATACCACGGAAGGCCTGGCTCGTTCGGTGATGGAGGACAATCTCAGCCGGCTTGAGCCCGACAATTCAATCGTCGTCAGCCCATCAATCAAAGCGAGCGAAGTTGCCACCCAAATGAAGGCCGCGCATTCAGGTTGTGCCCTCGTCGTCCGCGATGGCAAACTCGTTGGCATTTTCACCGAGCACGACGTTCTGCGAAACCTGAGTGAGATTAGGCTGGCGGCGGAAACAAGCGTCGACCAGTTGATGAGCCCCGATCCGGAAGTCCTTCAGGAAAGTGATTGCGTCGCAGCAGCTCTTAACAAAATGTCTCTGGGTCGCTACCGTCACATCCCCGTCCAAAAATCCGACGGCACTTATGTTGTAACTTCAATCAGCAGCGTTCTGAAATACATCGCCCAGGAAGATTGGTGAGTCCATCCCCTAACGCCGTTTCCGAATCCTTCCCAGTCGCCGCTTAAAGACGGCTTCAGCTCCACTTTCACCCGGCGCGCCACCGGTGTTCATGGCTGGAGTCGAGGGCGCATTGGTACTCGGTGTAACAGAATCGCCGCCAATGTGCTGCGAAGAGTGGTCTCCAAACATTGTATTTGTGAGCTTTCGGCGACCTCGCAAAGCCGGGGTATCAGCCTTGTGCTCGCGATTTTGGTCCGGACTACCCGCAAAACCAGTCTGTTGACCTCGAGGTTTTGCGGGAATTCCCACCTTGTGTTGGTCTTTCTTGCTCCCCATCTGTATTTCCCTCCTGATTCCTATTGCGTTGCAATTCTGTGACCACCAAGGAAATACGGGCCTCTGGTGGGCGCCGTCCCCGGGTCAAGCCTCAAATTAAGGTTTTTGCGGTTGCGTCCCCGGGGGGCGATCACTATAATGCGCCAAATTTTTTGGACTGTTGATTACTGGCAAGTAACCGAGTCCCGGCAGAGCGGCGAAAACTGTAAAACATGGCGACTCCAATTCGGTGGAAGCAACGTGGACGTGTCTCGCCCTTCGGTGGCGGCACGCGGGCGGAAACGCCCTTGCGAACCTTGGCGTTTAGTCTCGCTCAGGCGGCCCGCTCGGCATTTGCTGAGCCTTACATGCTTACTGTCGAGCATCATCCCATACACCTGTCCAAACTTCCTGGAGCTTTTGAAGGTTTTCGGATCGTCCACCTCTCGGATATCCACCACAGCCCTTTTACTAATCGCGAACAGATAGAACGAGCGGTCATAGCTGCGAACAGCTTGCAACCAGACATCATCGCGCTTACAGGGGACTACATCTCTCATGATAGACAGTACGCGGCGCCGTGCGCAGAGCTGCTTGGGCGTCTTAGGGCCCGCTTTGGAGTCTATGCGGTTCTCGGGAATCACGACCATTGGACCGACGCAGCGCTAATTACCGACCTGTTCCGCGCTGAAGGCATCACAGTTCTGATCAACGAAGGAATGCGGTTTGAGCATAAGGGTGGTACCTTCTGGTTGGCCGGCGTCGACGATACAATGGTTGGTCTCGAAGACCTGTCACTCGCTCTCGCCGGCGCGCGCGAAGAAGAGATGAAGCTGTTGCTCGCCCACAATCCAATTATCCTGCGCCGGGCGGCTCGAGCCGGAGTCGATCTCGTGCTCAGCGGTCACACTCATGGAGGGCAGGTTACGTTGCGTTCAGAACGCAGTGCCTCAGGTCGACCACGCCGGCGTCTCCTGAGAGGACTCGGACGTCAGGGCGACACTCAGATCTACGTAACTCGTGGACTTGGAACCGTGGTACTCCCCATTAGATATGGTTGCCCGCCAGAGGTTTCGCTTCTCGAAATGCGTTGCGCCCGCTAGTCGTTGGGATGATGCCGCTTTACCACCCACAAATCGGGCTCCCTAAAATTTCCTGACTGATGTCCTCCCGGATCGTTACTGTTCCGAATCTGCTCACCATCTTCCGGATGGTGCTTATTCCGGCTTTTGTCTCACTTCTTTTCTATCAAAGATTCATTTGGGCGCTGGCTGTTTTCGTAATCGCAGGTATTACAGATGGACTGGACGGCCTTTTCGCACGGCGATTTGGTCAGCAATCCCAACTCGGAACAGTGCTCGATCCAATTGCGGATAAGCTTTTACTCGTTACCGCCTTCATCGTTCTGTCAATGCGAAGCGTCTTTCCCGAGCCTGTTCCAAGCCACTTGCCGGTGCCCTTCTGGGTAACTGTGGCTGTAATCAGCCGGGACGTGTTTATTGTCGTAGGCGCTGCCGCAATTAACGTCATGACAGGCTTTCGAGGATTTCGCCCCTCCTGGCTGGGAAAGCTCAACACCACCGTCCAGATAATTGCCATTGCCGCCATAATCTTCGCAGCCAGTTTCCCTTACGGAACGGGATATTACCTTCCGACGACCTACGTTATCGTGTTTACCCTTGCCGTAGCCTCAGGCCTCCACTATGTCTTCTTTGTCTCAAAACTGATGAACCAGGATCGCCGCCAACAAACTGGCTGAACCACCCTCAACAGCCCTAAAACCCCTGGCCGAAACAAAGTTGACAGCGACACACTCAGGTATTATATTAACCCGACATTCAACCTGATGAGCGAGGTTTTCGAGTTTTAAAGGCAGGCTAAGACGGGCCTGAGACTTTGTTAGAAGGTGCAGGAGCGGCGAATCAAGTTTTGGAGAACAAAAACACTATGAGCAAGATTATTGGTATTGACTTGGGTACAACTAACTCGGTCGTGGCAGTCATGGAGGGTGGTGAGCCTACCGTCATCACGAATTCTGAAGGCGGACGAACTACACCGTCGGTAGTGGCTTTCACCAAAGACGGAAGCCGCCTGGTCGGTCAGGTGGCAAAACGACAGGCAGTCACTAATCCTGAAAATACTGTCTACTCGATTAAGCGGTTTATGGGCCGCCGCTACAACGAGGTTAGCGAAGAGATTAAGCAGGTCCCTTACAAAGTGCAGGGCGCCGGCAGCGGTGATGTTCGCATTGTCGCTGGCGGCAAGGAGTGGAGTCCACCAGAAATCTCGGCAATGATCCTTCAGAAAATGAAGCAATCCGCTGAAGATTATCTGGGTCAGAAGGTGGACAAGGCGGTCATTACGGTTCCAGCCTACTTCAACGATTCCCAGCGTCAGGCTACAAAAGACGCCGGCAAGATTGCAGGCTTGGAAGTAATGCGAATTGTGAACGAGCCCACTGCGGCAGCGCTGGCGTACGGCCTCGACAAGAAGAAGGATGAAACCATTGCGGTCTTCGATTTTGGCGGTGGAACCTTTGATATTTCGATTCTCGAAGTCGGCGAGGGCGTAGTCGAAGTCAAGTCAACTAATGGTGACACTCATCTCGGCGGCGATGATATCGACGAACGATTGATTGCGTGGATCATCGAAGAGTTCAAACGGGATCAGGGCATCGATCTTTCGAACGACAAGATGGCCTTGCAACGGCTTAAAGAGGCGGCCGAAAAGGCGAAGATTGAGCTCTCGAGCACTATGGAGACCGAGATCAATCTGCCGTTCGTCACTGCGGACCAGTCTGGGCCAAAGCATCTCGCGATGAAACTTACGCGTGCTAAATTTGAGCAGTTGGCCGACCCAATTCTCCAGCGCTTGCGGCCTCCTGTAGAACAGGCAATCAAGGACGCGGGCCTTGATGCGAAGAAGATCGATGAAGTCGTTCTGGTGGGCGGTTCGACGCGTATCCCCAAGGTCCAGGAGATCGTTCGCGAAATGTTCGGCAAGGATCCGAATAAGAGCGTGAACCCGGACGAAGTTGTGGCAATCGGAGCTGCGGTCCAGGCAGGCGTGCTTGCCGGAGAGAAGACAGACATCCTGCTTCTCGACGTCACCCCGCTTAGCCTCGGGATTGAAACGCTTGGCGGTGTTTTCACCAAGTTGATCGAGCGCAATACCACCATCCCGACCCGTAAATCCGAGATCTTCTCGACTGCCTCTGATAATCAGACTTCCGTCGAGGTCCATGTGCTTCAGGGTGAACGGCCGATGGCTACGGACAATCGCACCCTGGGTAAGTTTCACCTGGTTGGTATTCCGCCGGCGCCACGCGGCATGCCACAAGTAGAAGTGACTTTCGATATCGATGCGAATGGTATCGTCAATGTCTCTGCTAAAGACATGGGTACCGGACGCGAGCAAAAGATAACGATTACTTCCTCTTCCGGTCTCTCCAAGGAAGAAATCGACAAGATGATGCGCGACGCCGAGTCGCACGCCGCCGACGATACTCGGAAACGAGAAGAGATCGAAGCTCGCAACAGGCTGGATGGGCTTACCTACCAGATGGAAAAGACACTGAGCGAGAATCGAGAAAAGGTGGGCGCTGTTGCCGGCGAAGTGGAATCCGCAATCGCCGAAGCAAAGAAGGCGTTACAAGAAGGTGGGGTTGAACGTCTGAACGATGCTTACAATCAGTTACAGACGGCATCTCACAAACTTGCGGAAGCCCTGTATCAACAGACCGGTTCAGCTACAGGTGATACGCCTGGCGATCAGGCCTCGGCTGCCGGCGCTTCGTCGGCAGGTGCTTCCGGCGAAGACAACGTAATCGACGCTGAGTACGTTGACGTCGACGAAAATAAGTAAGGCATTGTGGCTTGCTTGTTCGGGTTTGCCGGTTGAAAGGGCGGGAGATTAGCAAGTCTTTCCGCCCTTTTTAAGTGAAGCGGTCGAAGATTATTTAGATGGCAAAGCAGGACTACTACGAAATACTGGGTGTAAAGCGGGACGCCAAGCCTGAAGAGATCAAGAAGGCATACCGCCGGCTGGCGCGAAAGTATCATCCGGACGTCAATCCGGGTGACAAGTCAGCCGAAGAGCGCTTCAAACTTACGACGGAAGCCCACGATGTCCTGTCCGATCCCAAGAAGCGATCTGTCTATGACCGCTTTGGCCAGTATTCGGATAACCTCGCTGATGCGGCCGCCCGCGGCGCCGGCCCAACCTCGAGCCGCACATCACCAGGTTTTGACTTCACAGGTTTTGATTGGGGATCGACTACAACTTCCGGCGGGGGAGGCACAAGCTTTCGAGACATCTTTGCAGATCTTTTTGGCGGGGGGACAAAAGATCGCGAACCCCCACGTGCTCAGCCAAAACGCGGCGCTGATATCGAGATGCCCCTGGCGCTTTCATTTGAGGAGGCGATCAAGGGGCTTACCACAAACATTACCGTGAACCGATCTGAGCAGTGCTCGCGGTGCAACGGCGCGGGGGACATCGGTGGTCCAGTGATGGTCTGCCCGACATGTAAGGGCTCAGGACAGTTACAACGCTCAGGTGGGCGCCTACGTTTTGCTCAGGAATGTCCCGACTGCGCCGGAACGGGCCGCAGGCGCTCCCCTTGCTCGTTATGTAAGGGAAAGGGCACGGTGCCGAAGACCGAGACCGTCAAGGTGCGCATCCCGGCTGGCGTTGAAACTGGTTCCCGCGTCAGAATTCCGGGCAAGGGCGAGGGGGGCAGGCTCGGGGCGCAACCCGGTGACCTGCATATCATCACCAATGTTGGCCCCCACAAGCACTTCACACGCAAGGGCGACAATATTTACGTTACTGTGCCGATCACGGTCCCCGAAGCAGCGTTGGGCGCAAAGATTGAAGTCCCAACCGTCGAGGGTAAAGCGCAATTGCGGGTTCCGCCAGGCACTCAATCCGGTCAGAAGTTTCGGTTGCGTCAGCGCGGGGCTCCTTCGTTGCGTAACCCAGGCGCTCACGGCGATCAGTTCGTCGAAGTTCAGGTGACTCTGCCGAAGGTGATCTCGGAGGAGACAAAGGAGTTGCTGAAGCAATATTCGAAGATCAACTCCGAGAATCCGCGCGTCCAGATGGGACTCGAATAAGGATCGATGGAATAGATGAAACGCAAGGGGAAGACATATACGATCAGCGCCGTGGCGGATCAGTATGGTATCCATCCGCAGACATTGCGTCTTTACGAACGTGAAGGATTACTCAAACCCTCACGTTCGGAAGGAAATACGCGCCTTTATACTGATCCTGACCTCGAGCGGCTTGAGTTAATTCTCTCCCTTACCCGTGATCTGGGGGTTAATCTTGCGGGCGTCGAAATCATTCTCAACATGCGCGAGAAGATGGACGCCATGCAGCGGGAGTTCGAGCGCTTTTTCGAGTATCTCCAGTCGCACGCCGATGAGTTGACCAATTTCGCTGAGCCTCCTCCAGAAGGAAGTTCAGACGCGCTCGTTCCCATCACCCGAGCCGCAGCTTTGCGCCGCCGCGCCTCCCGCAGCTGAAGCTTTCGTGTTTCACATTCTTGTCTGGCGAACGAGGACGTGATAGAGTCCGCGCCGTTACCCTCACTCTTCACGCAAGGAGTTCGCTATGAAAGACCTCACCCTGCGACGACTTTTCTTTACAATCAATCTAATCCTAATCCTGATTCCGAACAGCTCGGGACTGGGATCGGTCCGGGGCCAGGACCTCGATAACGTAACGATTTCCGGTCGCACTCTAGACCAGAATGGCGCCCTGATCGCAGACGCTCAGATTCAGGTAGTTCTGCAGAGGAGCGGTCAGGTTCGCTCGACGGTTACCGATGCCGAGGGACGGTTCCGTCTGGTACAAATACCACCAGGCTCATATCTGATCCGCGCAACCAGAGACGGCTTCGCAAGCAATGAAATAAACGACCTCATCGCGGTGTCCGGCCAGAGCTTACAACTTGAACTCACCCTCCACCCACTAGGAGTAATCGTCGATCCGATCACTGTCAAAGCCAGCGAGACTCCACTTATCGACACTGCCAGGACGGTGGTTGGAGGCACCGTTACTTCAGCCGAGATCGAATCACTCCCGGTAATAACCCGTTCGCCGCTCGACCTGATCTTCCTGCTCGGAGGGGTCACAGAGGAACCTCTCTCAACACGTGACCTGGCGGAGGATCGTGATACGAGTTCAGCTCCGACGCCCGAAGAGGCAGGAGTGTTTTCGCTGGCTGGCGGGCCGGCATACTCCAACAACATTACGATAGATGGACTCGACAACAATGACGACCGGGCCGCGCGCGAGCGCTTTCAACCATCGCTCGAAGCCATCGAGGAGGTTCAGGTCATCACCAATCAGTTTTCGTCTGAATATGGTCGGGCCTCGGGTGGCCGCGTCAATCTTCGTACCCGCAGTGGTAGTCGAGAGTTTCACGGCAGAGCCTTCTATTTCTTCAGAGACGAAGCACTCAACGCTAATACGCCGGAACCGAAACAAACCGGGGCTGGGAATACATACTCAACTTCCACGATGGCGCGGCCTTCCGGATTCTGATCGACAACAACTTTCTTCACTAACTGCCGCGCTAATTCACTTCTTTTCGCTGGCGTAAAGCCACGCTCCAAGCGTTCGCGCAAAGTGCGTAGTAACGCTTCCGCGTTAACGATCTGACGCTGCTGCGCAAACTCATGAGCCTGGGTTCTCTCCATGATCGACTGCCTGTTATCCAAGCCTTCTGCCTCTCTGGTCAATTCCGCAAAAGCCAACTGCGCATCCGTATCTGAGACTACGCCCCGAGCGACAGCCAAGGCTAGACGTTCGCGCGCTTCAAGATTCTTCCGTCTCAGCGTCTCTAGTTTCTTGCGATCCCTGCCGAAGTTCTTTTGTTCTACTGCCATGTCTTTGTTCAATCGCCCCGCTAATTGTTCAAGCACTCGAGAAGGAGTTTCCAGGAAGCCCTCAATTTCGCTCCAGATTGCTTTCTCGATCCTATCAGCATTCAATCTTGCGTTTCGGCAAAACTGGTAATCTCTGTTGCTCACGGAGCCGCATTCATAGTACCGCACTTCAGGATAGACTCGGTCGCGATATTTTCGGCCCACAATGGCGTGACCAACATAACTGAGCCCGCACTTGCCGCACCGAATCAGGGACCGCAAGAGATAAAAGCGTTTCCCACCGTTTGCGCACCAGCGACGATTAAAGGCCAAGCGATCCTGTACCGCATTGAATAACTCGGTCGTAACAATCGCCGGACAGGGAATCACGACCGCATCTTGTGGATCGCGAGGTATGCGTCGACCCCCGCCCCGCCGCTTCTTCGGAGTAGTAAAAGCGAAATACTCACCAACATAAGCGCGATGTTTCAACAAGTAAATCAACGTATCATGACGCCAACCTCGACCAGTCGGTGACGGCTCATTATCTTCATTTAGGCGTGCCACAATGTCTCTTGTTCTTAGCCCGTTCGCCACATCCCTGAAGATGCTTCTCATCACGCTCGCCTTCCGATCATCGATTACTAAGCGGCCTTCTATCGACTTGAACCCAAAAGGCGGTCGCGTGGAAACTTTCCCTTCGGTAGCGCGGCGCCGGAGGCCTGCTCGCGTTCTGCGCGTGCAATCTCGTCTGAATTGGGCGTTGAGAACTGTCTTGATTTCGCTTTCAAGAGCACTGCCCTCGCGGGCTGTGTCCGTACCGTCGCTGATGCCGATGATCTGAGTGCCATGGCTTTCCGCCAGGCGAAGGAACAGCAAGGCGTCAATCGTGTCGCGCCCTATCCGATCCAAGCCGAAGCAAAACAACCTCGCGACGCGACCCTCGCTCACGATCCGGTAAAGCTCGCTGCCTTGCGGCCGCTTATGAATTTCAATCGAACCTGAAATACCATCATCTTCAAACTGAAGATCGGGTCTAATACCCTGCTGTTCAAAGTATCGCGCTAAAGCCAAGCGCTGACTTTCGATCGTTCCGATTTCGCGCTGCATCGCGGTGGAAACTCTGAGGTAACTTGCGTCGAGCTTTTTCATTTACGAAACACTGTCTGAAACACATTCTGCGTCTTCATGCGTGACTTCGATCAGCGAAAGATCGAAATCAAGGGCAAGTGCCAGAGCTTCCAGCATTCGCCCGGCATCCGGCGAGTACTCCGCAACGATCTCCGGCGCTGTCGCCACCTTACTTTTTGCGTCACGTTCTAGCAATATTTCAGCCTGTTTCCGCCTGCTTTATTTTTGCAGTTCATGCCGCCTGCCTCCGCCCGGGTGTCCATACAAGGTCCTTGATGCAGGATTCAATCATCGACCGATTGCCCTCAAGTTGGAGAAATTCCCTAATGTCTTTTGTCGGGGGAGTCCAAAGACAACTCAAGACCGGTAAGGCATTTTGCAGTCTGCTCGCGCCCCGCAAACCCGGTTCATCGTTATCCGTTATTACGACAACCCGTCGAACGCCTCGTCTCCGAGTGTATTCCGCAACCATCTCCTCGCAACCCATGCAAGACGGGCGGCCGATCGCATTCAGTCCCAGTGTGAGCGCCGCGGCGGTATCGGTTGGCCCTTCGACAATGTAGAGAGTGGCGCCCTTCGAAGCGGCAGGGATGAACAACCCCTGGCGACTGCCTTTGACTGCCCACTTCTGGCCACTCTCACTGCGCAACCTAATACCAATCATCTCCCCGGCCGCATCCTTCATCGGGAAGGCCCATGCGTGATATTGATCTGCCCAGGCGCAGCCAGTCGAGTAAAGGGCATCGGTATCTACGCCGAGGCACATAGCAAACCCGTCAAGATGGTGGAAGTCGGTTTGCGATTGCCATCGACCCCACAAGCCGTGGAGATCTGGCGGTCGCTCCACGATCGCGGGCTTGGCCGGCGGAATGTAAGGTGGCTTGTAACCGTCACCTGTAAAATGAAGCCATCCCCCGAGTGAATTTCTGGAAGGATGATCTGATTCAACTCGCATGCACGACACTATTCCGGCCTCCGGCGCGTAAGTGCACCAGTCAGGCTTGTCGCAGATTTGGCAGCGATGCTTCCTACTCACTCTGACCCATCGGTGTTGATTCATGCGGCCTGCTCCTCTTCCGGTCGGCACCAGTTGTTCTTCGCCAGTGTGTCGATCAGTTTGCTCGCGTCTTGCATCGTCAGATTCTTGGTTTCATAGCCGTATCGTTTCAGAAGGTTGCATTGTTTAAGGGTTGCAAGGTTTCCATTCCACCTTCGAAACATTTCGGTGAGAAGCTGTTTTGCCTGACCGTAGGGCATGCCCTCGGGGTCAATGCCCTGGCGAAGCAGGAGGGCGCGCTGCTTCTCTGAAAGGTGTTTGCCGCTGTCCCAGCCCCGGCTCCTAACAGGTTCGAGTTCGAACGCATTAAATGGATTGATTGTCTTAACGCTGAATCTGGCCTTGGCAACCAAGCGGGATTTCCGAGCGGCATCCCGTTTCTTACGCTCTTCAATCTCCGCACGGATGTCTCGCTCCGCTTCGTCGAGTGCTTCATCCATGCGAACCGCTTTGCCATTCTTCCTCGCTTTGGCTACAGCCCGGCCAATCGCCTCTTCACTGAATCGGCCGCCAAGAATATCGGCGGTCGTCATCAACTTGTGGCGCCCTGCGTTGCCCACAAAATCAAGGACCAGTGCTCTGGGTTTTACGCTCGCGGCGATTGCCGCCTTCCGTTCGTCTGGGGTTGCTAGTCCGTCAACGACTCCGGTAAGGGGCCGTAGTGATCGTCCGATGATCTGGGCGTAAAGGCAGCGAGATTTTGTTGGTCGGGCTTGGACGATCACTTCGACGGCGGGATTGTCGTAACCTTCCGTGGCGACCCCGACATTTACCAAGACCTGCGTTGTGCCGTTTGAGAAGTCTTCGAAGATTTTGTGACGCTGGTCCTTTGGCGTCTTGCCGCAAACCCAGCCAGACATACCTGGGCGATGCCGATTGAAAATCTCTGACAGCATCTCAGCCTGCTTAACCGTTACAGTGAAGACCAGCGTTCGCTTGTCCGTGCCGATAATCTCAATTGCAGCAGAGGCGATGCCGTGCAGGTTCTTCTCTGCTTCCATGACCCTGGCGAGGTCTGCCCCGTTCAGGTCGCCTGCCGTGGTCCGGATACCTGAAAAATCCAAACCTTCGACATTGACCATCTTTTGGTCTACGGGAACTAGCCAGCCATCCCGAATCGCGTCCAAGATTTCATAGTCAAACGCGACAGTTTCAAACACTTGGCCCAACGCCTGTTCGTCAGCCCGGTCTGGAGTCGCGGTTACACCTACAATTTTCAGATCAGTATTTTGTTTGTAGTACTCCAGGACGCGACGAAATGACGGGCTTGTGTAATGATGGGCTTCATCGCAGACGATTAACCCAAAGTCTTGCGGTCTGAACAGCTTCATCCTGCCGTAACCACCGTTGCCGGCGATTTGGGTCTGAATCGTACTCACTACAACTGGCGCGCGATTGTAGTAGCCTTCACCCGCCTGAAAGTCAGCCATTTCGACATCAGCAGCGATTGCGTAATCATTCCAAAGTCGTCTCACCGCCTGCGCAACTAACTCTTCTCGATGAGCAAGCACGATCGTTCGGGTTGGCTGTATCCTGCTGATGATCTCAGAGAAGATTCGCGTCTTGCCTGTGCCGGTGGGACAGACCACGAGTGTACTGGTCCGTTCCCTCCATTCAGCAAATACCGACTCCACGGCCCTTGATTGAAAATCGCGCAAGCTCATCTCTTAGCCTTCTCCCGAAGCTCAAGCGTTTCCTTTGGGAACCAGTGTTTGAAGCCAAACTCACTCACGAAGCCGCGCTGTTTGCAGACTGTGCAATTCTTCCGCGTTCGGCCCTGACAAACAGGGCACACCGCATGGGGCAGAACCTGCTGTAACTCACTCCAAGCGTTCTTGAGAGTGGCGACGGTCGTATTGCTGATTTCGCGAAACACGAGTTCATTCGAATCGACGGCCTTTTCGACACGAAGTTTTATGCGGTGAAGGTCGCGTAGCAGATCCGAAAAAGATTCGGCCTCTCTCCAGTCTTCGAACACGTCATCAGGGATTGGGTAGCCGGTCTTGTCGCGAGGGATAACCTTTTCAGGTTTCGGGGACGGTCCAGAGACACTGATAGCTTTTGCGGTTTCAGTGATTGCTTTGGCCGTGACCGGTCCGCTTTCAACCACCTTTGTCAGCACCTCTTCGCGCTGTTCTATGGGCACTGGCGCAAGCGCGCGAGCCTGCGACTCATGGACCACTTTGTTGCCAATTGGCAACATTTTGACGGACTCTTTAACTTGCGCTGCTTCAATCAGTCGGTGAGCGTATGTTCGCTTAATTCCGAATTCGGCCTCGGTAAATTCCTCAAAGCTTCGGTACTCATCTTGGTAGAGCTTGCCTTCCCTGATCTCCTTGAGCGCCTCACCAACCTTGAATCGGTCTTCCCACCAGTTGCGCACCTCCCCCTTTAGGCGTTCGTAGCGGGATTGCGTTGCGATAGCTCGGGAGGGCCTGTTGGCCTGGGACCGATTCTTTTCGCTTGGTTTCAATAGTGCCCCTCGAAAAGTCATTTCATTACTCCGTTATTTTCCCAACAGTCATCTGCCGCGATTGAATCAGGGCATGCTTACTCAAAGTTGAGTGTTCCCTGACTGCTTTAATCCAATCCAATCCAATCCAATCCAATGCTCGCCCTTTGCTTGATGTTGTGCTCATCATTCTGCTTTCCGTCTGCTCGGTTGTTTGCTTCCTGACTTGCTTCTGCTTTGTTCCGATGGCTGCTTCCATCGTGCTTTACCGGCTCGGCTCTTTTTATCGCAGTAGTCACTTTCCTCCATTAGGCGTTCATTGAAGATTCGCCCGTTCCCATTGGTCTTGAACTTGCTTAAAATCGGGCCTTTGATTTGGTCCCATTCTTCGGTTGATAGGTGTAGGAGTTGGGCCAACTGAGCCTGGTCATTTGGTAATGTTGCTCTCGGAGTCTCAATCCAGGAGTAGCACAGCAACGTCAAGTAGGCGCGGACCTGTTTGTCAGTCATGCGCCCAATGCTGGGCGAGCAAAGCCAGTCACGCACATTGAACAAAAAGCAGGGATGCTTGCCCGGGCGCTTGCTCACGCGACCCTCCTTTTGCCGTGCTCTCTGTCCTGGTGAACATTGGGCAGCCTCCGAACCGAGGACGCTAACCGATCGCAACAGT
>DATKDA010000157.1:0-3390 GCA_035512935.1 Pyrinomonadaceae bacterium
CTTTCACGGCGGCGACACGGGTTCGACTCCCGTACGGGACGGGACGCCAAACTTGAATTGTCAGTTAAAATTACCTGCAAGTATTTGACAGCAGTACAAGTCTAACGGTTCCCAATCTCTCATCGTCAAACCCTATTTCGACTCTGTTTTGTTGAGTTCGACCTGCTCCTGATAAAGTAGTGGAAGAAAATCCGCCCTCGCTGCGTCTAACCGGTAAAAGAAAAGGAGAATTGGAGAATTATTATGCGAGATCAACGTGTCGCGGCCGCCCTTCCTATTATCAACATCCTGCTGCTTGTTTTCCTGCTGTCACAGCTCCCAACCACCGCACAAGAGAGTGTGGTACCAATTATTCGCGCGCGGGCCATCGAGTTGGTTGACGAGAATGGCAAGAAACGCGCACAGCTAAATGTTGAAGACAACGGAGAGATCGTTTTTCGCCTGCGCGATCGTAACGGCACCATACGAGCAAAATTCGGTGCCGATGAAGCCGGTTCGGGGTTGATTATGATGGACGATCGCACCGAGGCTAGTGTCCAGGTTCGTGCAAATAAAACCGGGGGAACCATCACTGTCTATAACCGCGATGGGCAACAAAGTGAGCTCAAATAAAGGACCTTGCTTTATTCGACAACGCGCAATTTCTTGAATTCTCATCCGAAATTTGCTGCAAGTAGAGGAAAGCTAAACAAGTTAGAGGGTTCGATAGGTCAGCGTCTACTGAACAAAGGTTTGATTTTCTGAGGCTCTCATGCGCACGTCCGTTGAAAGAACCAAGTCAAAGGCTAAACTCTTATCATGAGCCTATCTCAAGTTCTTGATGCCCTAAGGTTCATCGATGAATTCTTGGCCGTACTAGAGGAACTTGTCACGAATCCTTTCGCTACATCTACAGTCTGGTAAGGGAAACTTCCGTGGCCGAGGACGTTCTACAGGAGGTCTTCATTCGCATCTACCGCAAGCTTCGCTGGCTGCTGTGAGAGCCGCAGTTGTTTCGGTCCTGGGCTTACCAGATTGCAACCAGAGAAACATTTAGCCATTTGAAGCGAGAAAGGCGATTGGGGGATCAGGTCACGGAGGAAACAGTTCTTAGGGCGATTCCATTTCTGCCGTCGCGCGAGGAGGTTGCACCGGAATGGGTTGAGTGTCTTCCACGATTGATTGACAAGCTCTCGCCTGCCAGTCGGGCAGTGATTGTTTTGTACTACCTGCACGAGATGTCATTCTGAAGGCCATTGAGTTGTTGAACCGATAAATTCCACGATCTGGAATCTAGATCTGAGTTCTGGACAAAAGCCGGTCTGCTTAGTATGTTCATTATCAAAAACCGCCTGAAAACCCATGATTCTAGGCAATCCAGCATTCGGCACTAAGTTTGCTAGTGGTTTTACGTCCTACTATGCAAAAATCTCGATTCTCGTTCAGGGAGGGTGTTTAGCTATGCGCTACACGAAGTGGGCGTCTGTCATTTCTTTATGTGCTGTATTTCTTCTCAGCGCTTCCGCAAAGGCGGACACTATTAACATCGTAGGCGTAGGCAGTGGCCAGTTTTCTACTGCGACTGTGGTATGTGAGTTCAACTCGCAAACGAACACCTTCACCTTCACAATTACTAACACCTCCCACATCACGCAACCGGGGTCGACTTCGACCATCACAGCGATAGGCTTCGATTTGCCGCCCCTCGGCAATGCCAGCCCATCTGGACTTAACGGGTTCACCGGCATGCAGGCACCGAGTTTATCCTCGAATTTCGATTTCTCGGACGGGGATCTGGGGAATGTGCCGGCCGGCTTCAACAACGTAGTGCTCGACTTTGGATTCACCACCGGCCCGAGCGGTAATTTCGCCGGCGGCAGTGTGAATGACGGGCTGCTGCCGGGTGAGAGTGCATCATTCACTGTATCAGGCGCCGCATTTGCGGGTTTCACAGAGGAAGAAATCTGTAATGCAATCCTTGTCAGATTTCAGAATGTGCCCCTCGAGGGTGGAAGTGAAGGGAGCGATGTTGGAGTCCCATCCCAAACCCCCATTCCTGAGCCTGCGAGCATCCTCTTGTTGGGCTCTGGTCTGCTTGGAGCAGCGGGAGTGATTCGTCGGAGGGTAAAAACTCGCCGTTAAGAGCGCCTTCAAGGCCGGCGAAGGTTGTTGCTGGTTTCTTATCCGATTTCGAGCCTGAGTCTCGTGAATCCAGTCCGCTAGGGGGCAGCAAAAATGGTTGTTTGCTGCCCTTTTAGGCGGTTGAGCTTAAGCTGCACTGCTACGAAGAGTTTCCATCTACTCTCAGCAATAGAATAATCCCGTCCAACTGCGAATGCTTTTGGGAACGCCAAAACCTAAAACTGCTTGACTGTCTCGCGCTTTTGTCATAGAACCACGTCCACGCTCTTCCAGCCCAGTCCAGGAGTTGTTCCTATGAAGAAGTTTTACGCGCTTCTATCTCTGTCGGTGCTTGTCGTGGCCTGCGCTACGCCGCCGACAAATGAAGAGGCCGCACCGACCAATACCGCCGCCCCCGCGTCACCCACCTCGATGGCAATCTCGGAAACCGACGCGATTGCCAAAGAAAAGGCTATTTGGGACACCATCAAAAACAAGGACTACGACGCCTTTGCCAACATGCTCGCCGACAATCAGGTTGAGATCCTTCCGGATGGCATGAAGGACAAGGCGGCTTCGATCGCCGGTGTCAAGGACTTCGAGCCCGAAGAGGTCACCTTCGCTGACTGGAAGTATCTGCCGATCAATAATGACTTGGTCGTACTGGTTTATAAGGTAACCGTAAAGGGAAGATATAAAGGGAAACCGTTTGATGCTGAGACGGCGTGGGCAAGCTCGGCGTGGGCCAAACGGAATGGCGAATGGCTGGCCGTTTATCACCAGGAATCTCCTGTCAGTAAAACGCCGCCGCCACCCCCCGCGAAATCACCTGCAAAGACAAGCGAAACTCCAGCGACTACGTCGTCACCAGCCGCGACTCCATCGGATCCAATTTCAAGTGAAAAGGCAGTCTGGGAACGACTGAAGGCCAAAGATTACGATGGCTTTGCCTCCTTCCTGGCGCCCGAAGCTATTGAGGTGGAACCGACTGGAGTCTATGACAAAGCCGGCTCGGTCAAAGGAGTTAGCCAAGTCGATTTTACCGACGTGCAACTGACTGATTTTAAGTCCGTGCCTTTTGACGCGAATACCGAGTTAGTGACCTATCAGGTCAAATTGCCGGGAACGGCACCTGCGGAGCTTCATTCAACGATCTGGACCCGGCGCGATGGGAAATGGTTGGCCATGTTTCATCATGGTACGCCACTTACTGGAGCGATGGCAGCTTCATCTCCTTCGCCAAAGACGCCGGCGACTAAGCCTTCGCCTGAATAGGTGACTTTCAGACCC
>DATKDA010000158.1:0-3481 GCA_035512935.1 Pyrinomonadaceae bacterium
GAATCTGGCGAGTGGGGTGAAGAAGAGGCGCAGCTACTCCGCTTACTTACGCCGGTGATGAAACTGACAACGGGAAAACAGGCAGTAGTAGTGACGAGTGAAGTACTTGAATGCTTTGGAGGCGCCGGTTACGTCGAAGACACCGGCCTGCCAGTCCTTCTGCGCGACAGTCAGGTTTTACCGATCTGGGAAGGAACAACGAACGTCCTTGCACTCGACACTCTTCGTGCGCTGGGTTCAGGCGATCACGCCCTTGGAGTCCTAATGAAAGAAGCCGGGCACTGGTTGGACGAGGTTGTCGACAGCCGGTTGGTTGCCGCCATTAGAACAACGCGCACGGCATTGGACCATGCTCAAGGATGGTTACTTAAAGCCAGAAAGGAAGGCCTGCCGTCACTGGAGGTGGGCGCGCGACGCTTTGCTATGACGCTGGGACGCGCGACGGAATCAGCACTTCTAATCAGTCAGGCACAGTGGTCCTTGGACCACAAAACCGATGCACGCGCGCTATCCTCCGCGCGACGCTTCGCCCAGGCCGGGCTCGATCTCATTAGCGACGATTCTCTTGAGGAGCTCCCGTTTCGGGAGCTGTAAAAGAGCCGCAACATTCACAATTGATTACTGGAGATGTAGCATACGCGGGATGAGTGGGTTGCAGGATTATGTCGGTCAGGTGCTTGATGGTAAGTACCACCTTGAGCGATTGTTGGGCCAGGGTGGAATGGGTACTGTCTATCTGGCCACTCACCTTGGAACAGGACGCTACGTTGCTCTGAAGCTGATCACCGCGCAGTTGAAAGCGAGCGATGAGTTTGTCGAGCGATTTAGGCGTGAAGCGCGGGCTGCCGGCTGCCTGCGCCACCCCAACGTCGTCGATGTCACGGACTTTGGTTTTGCTCAAGTGCGGGGTGACTCAGTTGCTTATCTGGTAATGGAGTACCTCGATGGATGTACGCTGGCCGACGTTTTGAGCGAGGAGAAGCGGCTGCCGGTCGAGTGGGGAGTGGACATTCTCGAACAGGTCTGCTCGGCCGTACACGAGGCTCATCAGCAGGGAATCGTCCATCGCGATCTAAAACCGGAGAATATCTGGCTCGAACCAAACCGGTTAGGCGGCTACCGCGTTAAGGTCCTTGATTTTGGTATCGCGAAACTTGCCGAACAGAACATCCCTGACGGCCTTACGCACGACAACTCGAACCCGATGCTCTCGAGGCCGACCCAAAGATTCCAATCGGCCCAGACCGAGTCTCCTCTCGCCGCCACCCACCAGAGCGGACCGCGAGAATCGGTGACTTCTGCACCCGCCGGCGCAGTTACGGCAATACGAGCCGAGAGCGATACCTTGCTATATACCGATAGAGAGGAGCCTGCTAGTAATGGCCCGGATCATGAGGGCTCTGAAACTTCAACGCAGAGATTAGAGCAGCCAGGACTAGTCCACTCATCTGAGCCCGATGATGGGGACTCCTCTCTTAATAGAGATGATGGCGCGCAGACGCTGATGATGGACCAGAACACTTTGCGTTTGGGCTCGGCCACTAAAGGCGCCATCGGAGAACTCAGCGCTGAGTTGACACGCGTGGGCGCGATCATGGGAACGCCGCTTTACATGTCGCCTGAACAGTGTGCCGGTAAGCACCTCGATGCGCGCTCAGACATCTACAGCCTCGGAGTCATCGCCTACCAGATGCTAACCGGCGACCCGCCCTTTAAAGGTGAGACAAGCAATGTCATCCGAGATCACATCGAGACTGAGCCGGCATCGCTGCGGGAGCGCCGGAAGGTGCCTAAGCGCCTTGCCGATCTCGTAATGAGCGCTCTGGCAAAAGATCCGGCTGATCGGCCGCAGAGCGCGTTGGCGTTCGCTACTTCGCTGCGGGCTCAATCGGAAGGGATCGGCTCCCTGTATCGTCGAGCGTTTGCCCTTTACAGCGAATACTTTCCGAAGTTTGTGCGCATGTCATTGATCGCGCACCTGCCTGTCATAGTCACGACAGTGATCCTGGTGGGACTGCAATTCGCGGAAAGGGCCCAGCCCCGAGGCTTTGGAGTAACGCGGGTTTCGTTGATAGTAGCCCTCGGGATCGTCGGGTTACTGCACGTGGCTGCGTACTTTGTGGCGGCTTCCGCAATCTCAGGAATGACTGCTGTGATAATTACGCAACTTGCGGCAGCCCCCTTGAAACCTGTCGAATTACGGACGGCCTTTGACGTGTTGAAGAAACGATGGCGACCGTTTTTGAAGACCGGTATTCGCGTCACTTTGCGGATTATCATAGGTTATATTCTGCTGGTGATTCCGGGCTTCATTATGCAGGTGCGTTACGCTCTCTATGCTCCGGTAGTTTTGGTCGAAGGACTTGAAAAACGCGAGGCTCTACGACGAGCGCGGGAGTTGGCATCGCGCTCATGGCGCACCGTAATCATAGTGTCTTTGCTTCAAATATGTATTCCGATGGTGGTGAGCTTCTTGTTCAGTATCCCCGCCAAGTCGGGTCCGTGGAGGGACAACGCCACATTTAAAATTCTCCAACAACTTTCCGGTCTGGTGAATATTTTTATTGTGCCGTTGATGTCCATCGTCCCGGCGCTCCTTTATTTGAAGATGCGTCAGCTCGGCGGTGAGAGTCTTAGTGCGGCGCTGGCTCAGATCGAGGAACTCGAGACGAATCGTACCCGGTGGCAGGAACGCATGCGCACCCGGTTGACGTTTCAAGGCACACAGTAGTCGTTACTTATCCTTCCTGATCGCGGCGGCGACAATTGGTTTCGTGCTTTTCAAGCATTCCAACTTAATATTCGGCGTTCCCTTAAGATCAGTAAACAGAAGCTGAAGACCACATGAGCCTTTTAAAAACTTCTCGAACCACAATCAAGCGATTGCCGAAGCGAGGCGTCTATGATCGCGAGGAAATTAACCGGATTCTGGATGAAGGGTTGATCTGCCACGTAGGATTCGTGGTCGATTCTCAGCCGTTCGTCATTCCCACCGGATATGCCCGTATCGATGACCAGCTTTACATTCATGGCTCGCAGGCCAGCCGCATGTTGCGCACACTCTCTGGCGGTGTGGACGCTTGTGTCACGGTTACGTTGCTTGATGGTCTGGTGCTGGCGCGATCCGCTTTTCACCATTCGATGAATTACCGTTCCGTAGTGGTCTTCGGCCGGGCGACCGTTGTTGAGGGTGAAGAGAAGATGAGGGCCTTGCGCTGTTTCTCGGAGCACGTCTTAGTGGGCCGCTGGGACGATGTACGCCAGCCCAGCAAACAGGAGTTACAGGCTACGACAGTGTTGTCAATGCCGCTTTCAGAAGCGTCTGCCAAGGTGCGCATCGGTCCCCCTTTGGACGATGAGGAAGATTACGAGCTCGATGTCTGGGCCGGTGTAGTTCCTCTGGCGCTGGCCGCCGAGACTCCAGTACCCGATCCGCGTCTTCGTAAGGGCCTTGATGTGCCGGAATACGCACTCAAATACA
>DATKDA010000159.1:0-13871 GCA_035512935.1 Pyrinomonadaceae bacterium
CCACCCTTTCAAAGTGTAATGGATGTTTTGATAACGGCAGCGCTGGAAGTTTTCTGGCGGGATGAAACGACCTTCAGATGGGTGGGTCTGAGCCTGGATGCGACGCGCCCCAAGCGAAATTTGAATAGCTCTCTGCATTCAAAACGCGAAGCTGCGGGGATAGCGCCTTCATCTTCGCGCCGCCCGCCTGAAAGTTGTAAGCGTGATCGTCGATGAACTCAGGTTGGCCGACGAAATGGGCTAACTCGTGAATGTGAACCAAGGCGCGCTGGTCGTCGTTCGGAAGAGTCAGGAATGGCGCAGAGATGAAAATCGTATCCAGTCGAATTCTCTTCCCCTTGTGAAAACGGAATTGCCCGGACCTAAAGAACCCGCCGAAATTGGTATACGCAAGGTTCTTGTCATTCAATTCATCTGGGTGGAAGGTGGCAGGACCCCACAACCCACCCGGCCTCTCGAATACCTGCCGCATGCGATCATAGACCCTCAGAATCAACCTGAACATCTGTCTCTTGTTAGAAAATTTATCTATAGCAAAGTGCTTGTTGAGCTCTCGTATCTTAAACTCGCGACCGAACGTAGATAAACCAGTTTCCGGGCCCTGGTCCTCCAACACTGTTGAGGCTGCCAGTAAGTTAGTCTGTGCGGCAAGCACGAAAAGCATTGCCCTGCGGAAACTCTCAGTCAGGTCTGGAAGTACGACAGCACTGCTGCTTGGACTACTTGAAACTGAGCCCTTTGCAGCGAAGGGATTCGTTGACAAGAGAGCGTTCATTTTTCCGATGGTTTGCTTGAAAGGCTCTACCAGTCCATCGGCGCCTTTCCATCCGAAGTGCTTCAATTGAAACATTTGGATCGCCTTCTGCGTTTTTGTGCCGCATTTACCATCTATGACAAGGCGTGGATTCGCGCCGCCCTGATCGACACGAATTCGATTCAGGGCATCCTGAATGGTCGTCGTATCCGCGGGCAAGTTTTTTCCACGAATACCTACTGAGGCCGAGATCTGAATCGCACCTGGTACTGGGACTGGCGGCTCGTCGCTTCCGATGGCTGATAAATCGCGCTTGGTACATTCCTCATTGAGACGTTTGCATGTAAACAACATTAGGCCATCTCCTTCTGAACTTGGGCACCGAGTAGGAACCCTTATTTATTGAAGTACGGATCAATTGCCTCTAACGGTTCGGTCAGATTTAGCGCTATTCGAATTTTGGTTGGAGAGAACCAATGAAGTCAAGATTAGCTAGCTTGCATAACGCTCCTCAACAGTTGCGACAAAAACGCAGGTACCGAAAATCCCTATCATTCCTGCTACAAAGAACGGCAGCTCCGGAGAGACCCTCCACAACAAGCCTCCAATCGCTGCGGCCGGCGTGATACTGATGCTCCTCACCAGATAATAAAGACCGACACTGCGGCCGCGCAGCGACTCTTCCGCGAAGTCAACGATCATCGCCTTGCGCGCCGGCTCGCCAATCTCGCGTAGTCCGCCGATGACGAATGCCAACAGCAAGGACCCGAAACCAGTGGATATGATCACTGCCAGCGGAAACAAAGCGAAGCATATAAAGGTTATGATCACGAAAGGTTTTCGTCCTATACGGTCTGCGATCTTACTGGCCGGCAGGTAGACCAGAATCGAAGTCGTGACCTGCACTGCCACCAGGACG
Organism: Pyrinomonadaceae bacterium; assembly: GCA_035512935.1. Classification (GTDB taxonomy): domain Bacteria; phylum Acidobacteriota; class Blastocatellia; order Pyrinomonadales; family Pyrinomonadaceae; genus PSRF01. The sequence continues at coordinate 1,674 of DATKDA010000159.1, forward strand.
CCGTATTGGGCCGCGCTTATTCCCACCACATTCGTCACATATAGGATCACAAAGATGCCGGTCATCGCCTCAGCCGTTCGGATGATAATGTCCGATATAAGCAACCGCTTAAGAGCCGAATGGAATGACCGCCAGACCCCAGCAATCCTGACTGTGTCAACAGGCTTAACTTCGATATTAATCCGCCAAACAAAAAGCACGGTTACTGCGGCAAGAAATAACGTAACAGCCAATCCAGCCCTCACGCCCGCTGTTATTCCCACAGCCGCGATGATCATCCCGCCAACAATTGGGGAGACGATCACGGGCACGCGTTTCAAGATCGACTGCAAAGTGAATCCCATAGCCCTTCGCTCTTTGGGCAAGGAATCCCCGATAACAGCGAATATGGCTGGGCTGGCCATGCTGTGCCAGGCCATCGATAACGCCAGACCAATGAAGACATAGGGCCATGAGGGACTTAGCAGATAGATGAGGTAACCAACAAAAGCAATGGCAATGAAGATCAGGAAAGCGAGCCGGCGTCCAAATCGATCGGCAAGCCACCCTCCCGGATACTGATACACCGCATCGATGAAGTCTCGAGCGGTCCCAAACATGCCTATTACAACTGCGCTGGCGCCCAGAGCTTCCAGATATTTCGGTAAGAACTTTGTCCAAAGTTCTTCACCAAGACCGAGCAGAAACACTGCTCCAGAAGCTAGTGCGACGTTTCGCTCGAGACCCAGATAGTCAACTACTCGGTCGCGCCAGTTTTGAGGTTGGGTGGCGAGTAACATTCCAGCGTCGGAACCAGGTCATCTTTATCGTGTCGCGTCGTGCCGGACGAACGGAGGGTCTACGTTTGTTGCTGTGAGACTGTGATAAAGGCGTGGTCGCCGATACGAATTGCCCCAGGTCTCACGCGCCCGATACTCGCGAATCCGATTCAAATCAAAGGGAGCAATAAAGACCCCCTCCTCTTCTCTCGCTTCGACAACTAAGGTGTCACGCGCGTCACCGTCAGGTACTGGATAAACTATCGGATCATAAGCCACCGAATGTCCGTTGTTTTGCGGTGCTGCATAGTTCGTCATAGCCACTGCTACCATGTTTTCAAAAGCGCGCGCTTTGAATTGTCCCAGGCGATGGTGGTCCAACGTACAAGCATTTGGTGTCAGGATCAGTTCAGCTCCCTGGAGCATAAGCACCCGAGCACTTTCAGGAAATTCCCGGTCATAGCAGATCATGCATCCCACTTTTACATCACCATGTTGCGTGGCCAGGGTGGACACCGGGAAACCATCACCCGGAGTTAAGGCGGCTTCAATATCGAATTCGCAGGTGTGGACCTTGGCATAGGTCAAAACAATCTTTCCTTCGCGATCGATGAGGGAAACTGAGTTACGGGGGGCATTCTCCCACTGCTCCAGATAGGTGAGCGCGATTGCCATGTTCAATTCTTTCGCGAGCTGTTGAAAGTGAATAATGAAAGGGTGGTCTCGAGCTATTGCCTGGCTGGCCCAGAATTCCTTCGCCCCCGCCTCTTTGGGATTGAAGTAGTTCATGCCGACGCTCCAGAGCTCGGGAAACAGTGCGATGTCCGCGTTTTTGGCGTGAGCACTGCGGCAGGCTGCTTCACCTTCGGCGAGACTTGCCTGTCGATCGAACCCGTGTCCTTTTAACTGTAGTAAGGCAACCTTGAGTGCATTTTCCATTTTCAGTGCGCCTCGCTTGGATGAATGCACCAGATTATACAGCGCAGCCTTCAGCCGCAACCTAAGGATCCGAACCAAATTAGGCAGGACCAGGGACACCTCCTCTTCCACTATCGAGCGCGCGACGTACGTGCAATGCCAGGCCCTTGGGACTGAAAGGCTTTTGCATGAAGTGGGTCGCTTCATCGAGCACGCCGTGATGCACGATTGCATCGTGCGTGTATCCGGACATGAAGAGGATCTCCATTTCTGGATGTAGCGCCTTCAGCCGGTTGGCGAGCTCACGGCCACTGATTTCCGGCATCACCACATCGGTCAACAGAAGGTCGATCTTTTCCCGATATTCCTGACAAAGCTCTAAGGCGGCGCGACCATTGTTGGCGTGCAACAGATTGTATCCAAGTGATGACAGCACCTCGAGCGCCAGGTCGCGAACCAACTGTTCGTCTTCGACCACCAGGATAGTCTCCGTTCCCGCGGGAGCTTCAACACTTTCCATATCGGTTTTGTAGTTCTCAGCTTTCTCGGTTACGCGCGGGAGGTAGATTTTAAACGTGGTCCCCTTTCCGGGCTCGCTATAAACCCAGATATTTCCGCCTGACTGCTTGATGATTCCATAGACTGTGGACAGGCCCAGTCCAGTTCCCTTCCCGGCCTCTTTCGTAGTGAAGAATGGTTCGAAGATATGCTGTTTCGTCTCTTCATCAATGCCTGTCCCGGAGTCAGTAATGGCCAGCAAGATGTAGTGCCCTGGAACAACAGACACATGCTGCCGCGCATAACTTTCATCGAGATACACGTTGGCCGTCTCAATCAACAACTTGCCGCCGTTGGGCATCGCGTCCCGAGCGTTTACGGCCAGGTTGATGATTACCTGCTCCATCTGTCCGGGGTCGGCTTTCACATTGCCAAGGTTCGCCTCAAGAATAGTTTTGAGGGCGACGTCTTCACCGATGGTCGGGTGCAGCATTCTCTCGAGGTCAGTGACTACTGCATTGAGGTCGAAGACTCTTGGCTGTAAGACCTGTTTGCGGCTGAACGCCAGCAGTTGCCTCGTCAGAGCGGAAGCCCGCTCGCCAGCCTTCTTAATCTCTGCGAGATTGCGGTGGAGGGGGTTATCTTCAGCCAAACGGCGCATCGTCAAGTCGCTATAACCGATGATTGCGGTAAGGAGGTTATTGAAGTCGTGAGAGATGCCGCCGGCAAGTCGCCCGATCGCTTGCAGTTTCTGTGATTGTCGCAACTGCTCCTCGCTCTTGCGCAGAGCTTCGATCGCTTCAGATTTCTCTAGCTCAACACTCCGTCGCTTGAGCACATTCTGAACAGCGGAGGGAAGCCTCATCAGGTTCGACTTAAGGATGTAGTCGGAGGCGCCCTCCTTCATGCACTCGACCGCAACTTCTTCTGTTTGCGAGCCAGTCACGAGAATGAACGGCGCCTCGCAATCTAGTTTTCTGACGAGCCGCAACGCCAGAAGTCCACTAAAGCGGGGTAACGAATAGTCGGAAAGAATGATGTCCGGAGGCCGTTGAGCCAGTTCAGCACGGAACGCCGCTTCCTCGTCCACCCGGCTTGATGTGAAGTCGATTCCGGCACGCCTCAATTCGTATTCGATCAACTCCGCGTCAGAATCGGTGTCTTCAACAATCAGGATGTGTGGCTTCGGGACTCTTTCAGGATCGGGCACGGCAAAATCCTCACGAGGTAACCTTTGGGTTCGATGCCGGTGGACCATGTTTACAGGTTGCCCGGCATCAGTTGGGACGAATTATCCCGTCGACGCCGATAAGCCGGACGGTGCATTGTTCAGCAGCACCCAGTACAGCCCAAGCTGGCGCACGGCCTCAGTAAACTGATCAAAATCGACTGGCTTGACAATATAACTATTGACGCCCAACCGATAACTCTCGACAACATCCCGCTCCTCGCGCGAAGAGGTCATCATCACCACGGGAATCGCCTTGGTCCTCTCATCCGACTTCACCCGTTTGAGCACATCGAGCCCATCGATCTTGGGTAGTTTAAGATCAAGCAGGATCACCTTTGGGTGTGTGCAGTTTGATTCTTGACGATCGGCATAGCTACCGGTGCAGAAGATGAAATCCAGCGCTTCGGCGCCATCGCGAACTACGTGGATGCGGTTCGTCAGCTTGTTTTTGCGGAGCGCATGCAGCGCAAGTTCGACATCATTCGGATTATCTTCGACCAGCAGGATCTCAACGGCGTCATCCGTCATGTGAATTACCTCCCTGAAGAGTGAAATAAAAGGTAGCGCCCGCATCAACTTCCCCCTGGCCCCAAATGCGCCCACCGTGACGATTAACAATGCGCTGAGCCGTAGCCAGACCAACACCAGTCCCTTCAAACTCTTCGGCGCGATGCAGGCGCTGAAAGACACCAAAGAGCTTGTCGGCAAACCGCATATCAAAGCCGGCGCCATTGTCGCGAACGTAGTAGAAGGTCTCCCTTCCATTGTTTTCCGAGCCCACTTCGATTCTTGCCTGCTCGCGTTGGCGCGTGTATTTGAAGGCATTCGAAAGAAGATTTGCATAGACCTGCTTTAGCAGGGCGGGGTCAGCCTGGACCTCAGGGAGTTCTCCAAGTTCTACATCTATATTTCTTCCCTGCCGGTCAACATCGAGTTCGCTTAGCACCTGCTTGACCACTTCGGCCGGAGCCACCGATTGAATCTTCATGGGTTGTCTGCCGATTCTTGAAAAGGCGAGCAGATCGTCGATCAAATGGCCCATTTGACCAGCATTAGAGCTGATGAGATTCAGGTAGCGCTTGACCTCTGCCGGAAGTTCAGTCGCGAATGTTTCGAGGAGAATCCGTGAAAAGCCATGCATTGCTCGCAGCGGCGCACGCAGGTCGTGCGAAACGGAATATGAGAATGCTTCCAGCTCGTTATTGGCCGCTTCGAGTTGCGCCGTACGCTCACTAACACGTTTCTCGAGCTCTTCATTCAGCTTGCGGATCTTCTCAGCTGCCTTTTTTCGGTCAGTTATATCAGTCGCTACAGCGAGCAGCTGATTTGCTTTGCCGTCAGCCCCGATCAGCGGCCGCTTAAATGTTTGGAGCCACCGCTTGTGCCCCTGGGAATCAGTGATTTTCTCTTCCGGAATGAACTTGTCCCGGCAGGTATCCAGCACTTCGAGATCGTCGCGGCGAAAGCTCGCGACCTCCGCTGCGTTCGCGTTAAAGTCAGCATCTGACTTTCCAACCAGGTCGGTTACTGAAGTGCCATAGGCGCTGGCCAAGGACTCATTCACAAGAGTGAACCGGCCCTCACGATCCTTTGCGAAAATGAAACTAGGATTGAGATCAATGATCTGGCGCAAGAACGCTCGTTGCTCGACCAGTTCCCTTTCCGCTCGCAATCTTTCCGTGATGTCTGTGGCGAGGACCAGCTCAGCCCGGCGGCCGGCGAATTCGATTGGATGAGACGTGATGTGGACATCGATTTGCGAGCCATCTTTTCTGCGATGCCTCCAGATACCCCCTTCACTGAGCCCGTTGGTTGTATGGAGCGCAAGGTTATCAAGCAGGGCTGGCACGTCTTCGGTAGGTCGAACGTCCCTGATTGTTAGATTAAGGAACTCTTCCCGCGTATAGCCATATTGGCGAATGGCAGCCTTATTCACATCAAGGAAGGCGATGGTTTCGGTGTCAAAGACCCACATTGGCTGAGGATTGCTCTCGAAGAGGAGCCGGTATCGATTCTCTGATGACCTCAGCGCTTTGGTCTGTTCCCGCGAGACTCGCAGGGCCTCGCCGTAGGTGCGGGAAGTCTTCAGCAACTGGCGTCGCGCAAACACCGCTAAAAGCCCACCCAGTAATAGTATTAGCCCGATGCCGGTTGCCAACAGCACTCGGGTAGTGTTGCTTGCGTTGAGGTAGTGGATCTGCCAAAGGAGGACTCCGGTGAGCGCCATCATCGCTAACGGAGGAAGAATGAGGGTCCTGGAGAGACTGCGCGCTAACGATTGTTGTTCGGTCTTCATGGTCATGTGAATGCCTCAAGTGTTTTCACATTACCGTCCGTGATTGCCCCCGATTTACTAACAAAAAAATAGGGAGCATCGCTGACTTTGGGAGTAATTGTCTAACTGGGCATGAGTTGAGGGACTCAAAGCGGCTGGGCCAAGCATAGCCCACTCACTAAGCAAACGTAAAGTAATTGGTAGGTAGCCCGACGTTAATGGATGCTACCCTGAACGTGGCAATTATGGGAATTGCTTGGGACACTTGGAGAAGACTGGGCTGGGGCAACTATCGCAGGCGCGTGGCACGCTTGACCGTGTTAGCAGGCATCACCTACATTACGGGTTCAATCTGAGACAACTTTATACAGGAATAACGTTCGTAGCGAGGGGACTGTACCTAATAGTGGCAATAAAAATCGAGAGCACTGTTGAAAGAAAACTGCCGAAGTACACAGTTAATCACATTGAATCAGCGTTTGATAGCCCGCCGCGCGAACATACTCGCGGCGTCGAACGAATAAGGTTGGTCGAGTTTATTTCGGATCCGCGTCTGAAGGGTCCGATTCAAGCAACTGAGTTGCCCGGCCTTTACCACCCTCGCCAGGGTCCAAAAGCCCCGTGGTTCGAAATCGCAATGGGGGTTTTGCTACCCGCGAACAAACCAATTCATAAGCGACTAGTCCCGCGACTCTCCTTCAAAGGGAACCTGACGGCGATAGTATTCTCTCTGGTAGCCCAGCACTATCACCTGACACTGAAGCATTCCCTGAAGAAGACCCAATTGGAACCAGCGGTCAGGGCGTATACAGAGAAGCAGCTCAGACTCTGGAACGAGAAGCGCCACTCCTTCCGCGCGCGCTTGTTCAAACCTCTCCAGCCGACGCTCGAGCGTTGGGCCAAAGCGTTGCAGAAAAGGGCCGTGGCGGAAAAGAAGAAGAGTGTTGCTTCAAAATCGTAGCGGATGAGAGCGTCTACTCGAGGTGATTCCGTTCGATGTTCTCGGCAGCCGACCTGAGAGCCTCAGCGATCTCAAAAGCTTCAACCTGAGACCGCCGAAAGCGAACTTCGAGACTAAACTCCTTGCCCGGTGCGGCGTACTTAAAGGTGTAGGGTCGGGCTTCCGGAGTCACACGCGGTCCCATCTCTCGCCTTCTTACTTCGCGTGCATCATCTCTGGTCAAACCGCGAGCCGCAATGTCCTTGGCCAGACGCCTCATGCTTTCTTCGTCCGGTTGGCGCACGATCTGGAGGAGCACCGATTTTGCGGACACATCGGCTTGCCGGCAAATTTCGCGGACGTCGGGAGGAATTCCGGCAATCGATAGCGCTTCAGTGACAGTACTTCGACTCTTACCTACTTTTCGGGCTACTTCTTCATGGGTGTAACCAAAGCGTTCGCAAAGTGCCTGCAAACCGTCTGCTTCTTCCCAGACCGTCAGATCCTTGCGCTGCATGTTTTCTATCAGAGCGATTTCGGCGACGGTGCCTTCGTCAACTTCCATCTCGACACACGGCACTTCGCTCAGACCGGCAAGTTGGGCCGCTCGCCAGCGCCGCTCACCGGCGATGATCATCCAACGTCCGGTTAACTTATCTGGCTTTACCAGTAGTGGTTCCAACACGCCCTTCTCGGCAATCGAAGCGGTGAGTTCGGTGAGGTCGCCAAATTCGACGCGCGGCTGCTCGGGATTCGGATCGATCTTGTCGACCGAGATCATGCGGCCAACCGGCGCTGGTCGCGGTTGTGATAATTCTTCGACGTAATGCGCGTCGTGGCGCATTTGCAGACCTGTTGGTAGTCCCCTTTTAGACACGGTTCATTACCTCTTCACAAAGTTTTGCATACTCGATTGCGCCGGAAGAATTGGGCGCAAAACTGAAGATAGACTCCTTATACGCGGGTGATTCTTCGAGCCGCACGCTCTTTGAAATCACTGTTTCGAAAAGCTTTGGCCCGAAGACCCCCCGAATCTGCTCGTACACCTCGCGCGCCAGGGTCGTCCGTTTGTCGTGTAACGTCACGAGCACACCAAGTAACTCGAGGCTGGGATTGGGACGCGCCTTCACTTTTTCAATCGTTTCCAAGAGATCATCCGTACCCTCGAGCGCAAAGTAAGACGACTGGATTGGGATCAGCACATGTGAAGCCGCAACCAGCGCGTTGACGGTAATTAATCCAAGCGTGGGTGGGGTATCAATAACTACGACCGAGTACTGATCGCGAAATGGCGCGAGCCTGTCCTTCAGGCGAAAAGGGGCGTCGAAATCACCAATCAGTTTTGACTCGAGCTTCGCCATGCTGATCCGCGCGGGCACGATATCAAGTCCCTCAATCGGAGTCCGGTAAACAGACTGCTCGAGCGGAGCCAGACCATCCATCATTAATTCATAAGCCGAGCGTTCAATGGTCAGCGGATCCAGAAACGAGATTGAACTATTTGCTTGAGGATCGAGATCGAGCAGCAGGACCCGTTTTCCGAGTCGGGCAAACGCAGCGGCTAAATTGATGGCGGTAGTAGTCTTGCCAACGCCACCTTTTTGATTTGCTATTGCGATTACCATTCGCTGCACAGAGGCACTGATCTGCGGTTAACCGCGGGCGGGGCTCCCGCCCTTTCCGAGCCGACAAGCTCAACTCGGAATCGAGCCGGCGAAGACCTGAAAGTTACATCGGAAGGTCGCCGGCTTCGCCAATTACATCGGGCCATTCCTCTTCGGAAAGCCCTGAATCTTCCAGTCCTTCCTCTTCCGCCGGAACAGTATTACGTGACGCCTTTATTACTTCCATATCGACAAAAATCGGGCAATCGGCTCGCAGCGCCAGGGCGATTGCATCAGAAGGTCTCGAGTCCAATACCATGCGATTTCCGTCGCTGGTGCGCATCTCAATAACCGCGAAGAAAGTATTGTCGCGGAGGTTGGTTACGACCACGCGCTCAACCTGAATACCGAGTTCCACGATCAAATTGCGTAAGAGATCGTGAGTCATTGGGCGAGGGGGAGCGATCTTTTCGATCTCGAGCGCAATCGCATTCGCTTCGTAGGCCCCAACCCAGATCGGCAGCATTGTGTCGCTTTGGACATCTTTCAGGATGATAATCGGCGTACCACTATTAGGATCCATCATCAGAGCTCGGATTTTGACTTCGATTTCCATTTGCTACCTCTTATCGCTGGCTCTGTTATCTCAGTTCATTAACTCACCGTAGAGGCTGTTTGCTTTGGCTTTCGTCACTCTGATCCTGACGATCTGCCCTTCGAGACCGGGGTTACCCAGAAAGTTTACAACCTTGTGACAGCTTGAGTGGCCAGTAAGATCCTCGTCCGATCTTGCGCTTTGTCCTTCAACCAGGACATCGACCTGACGGCCAACATAACTCAGATAAATCCGCTCCTGAATTCGACGTTGCAATTTCTCCAATTCGAGGAACCTTCGTTTCTTCTCGCCAGCTGTAACATCGTCCACAAAGTTGGCGGCTGGTGTGCCGGCCCGCTTTGAATACTTGAAGATATACAAACCGTCATACTCGCAGCGCTCAACCAGATTTAGAGTTTCCTGAAAGTCGTCTTCAGTCTCACCCGGGAAGCCAACAATGATGTCGCTCGTCAAAGCCATCGGCCGGCTTGCTCCCTTAATTGCGTCAATCCTTTCCAAGTAGTCCGTAGCTTTGTGGCCGCGTCGCATTGCCTTCAAAATTCGATCGCTTCCTGACTGAACGGGAAGATGGATCCAGTCACAAAGATTCGAATGTTCTTCTATGGCGGCCACTATATCAGGATGGAAGTCACGAGGAAATGAGGTTGTGAACTTAATTCGTTCCATTCCGGTGGCAGCAACCGCTCGAAGCAGACGGCAAAAAGGGGTGGCGCCAGGGTACTCGGCGAGCCCTTCAGAGGACCTCGGCCGATAACTGTTCACGTTCTGGCCGATCAGATGAATCTCTTTATAACCAAGTGCGCGCAGGCGAGTTACTTCAGCAATGATCTCGGTGGCGGTTCGGCTCTTCTCGCGCCCTCTCGAGTACGGGACTATGCAGAACGAACAGAATTTATTGCAGCCTTCTATGATTGGAACAAACGCCACATAAGGAGAATGTCTTTCAACAGGGGAAACGTCCCAGACCTCACCTTCAGCCCTTTCGCCGAGATCGATTATGTTGCGTTCACCCTCGCGGGCGCGTTCAATCAGGGTTGGAAGGCGATCGGTAGCACGAGTCCCGATGACCATATTGACAGTAGGGGCATGATCGAATATTGCAGCCCCTTCCAATTGACCGACGCAGCCCATGACCCCGACTACGGGCCTTTTGCCATGCGCGCGACCCCCGCGAAGATCGGCAATTCGGCTGAAAACTTTTCGCTCAGCTCGTTCGCGCACTGAACACGTATTCAGCAGAACGACATCGGCAGCGTCGGCTGAGTTGGTGAGTTCATAGCCTGCTTTTCGCAGACCCGTGGCCGCTCGCTCGCTATCGGCGACATTCATCTGACAGCCAAACGTTTCAATATAAACTCTGGTCTTCATCAGTCCGCAGTTGCAAAATTTCAGGTGAGCATAGTCTAACAGAAATCCGCTGGTGAGGGGTAAAGGCGATTGCCGGCGATTGCCGATTGTCGATTGTCGATTGACGATTGCCAATTCGCGATTCGCGATGCGATTGTGGGTTCTCTATCGCACATTTAAGCCATCAGATCTCCAAAATCGACAATCGACAATCGCTCCAATCGGCATCGACAATCGCAAATATATAACGGTCGCCTTGCTTGACCCATTAATACTCGGCTAGTAGTATCGCGCTCTAAAGTTGTACCGCATCCCAATGAAATAAGAGGACCCTCATGTCTTTCAACAAGATAACTCTCGTTGGAAATCTAGGTCGCGATCCTGAACTGCGCTATACGCCGCAGGGGACCCCGGTTTGCACCTTCTCAATCGCCACAAACGAGCGACGAAAAGACAAGACTGGTGAAATGCAGGATCAAACAACCTGGTTTCGCGTCACTCTATGGGGACGGCAAGCTGAAACTGCCTCACAATACCTCACGAAAGGCCGCCCGGTTTACATCGAGGGCCGCCTCCGCGTCGAGGAGTGGACAGACCGCGACGGAAAACCGCGGTATACGCTTGAAGTTCACGGAACTGACATGCACTTCATCGGCGGCGGGAGGTCCGAAGAACCACCTGCGGAAAGGGCCGCGGTTGCTGCGGGCGCCGGCCCCATCTCCGAACCGTCTGAACCTGCTGAAGACGACGTTCCGTTCTAATTCTCCTTAGAGCCGACTAAAAACGCTATCGGGCTCCGGAAAGGTAACAAGTCTCATCGCTTGTGGCCGAAATCGGGATCTGTCCTGACCTCCGCCCCGCTAACCCGAATTCGTCGCCCGGGATGATCCCTTGGCGAGTCTTTCTACGCATGTCTAAATGAGGCGGTCAACGGCGGCCGGCTAAGAGTATGGCGGGAGGAAGACAATATGAACACATTAAGTGTCGAGAAGAAAACCGACGAAACACCGGCAGGCGAAATGGTGAACGGCGTCAACGTTAGCCAGCTGTTCACCACCATTGCTGCCATTGATGGATCACCTGGCCTCGCCAAATTCAGTTTTCGCGCCGAGAACAAATGGATAAACGGCGGTCATAACCGGACAACGATACACGGGTTTTATGGTGTTGGTCAGGAGGATAATTCTCGTTCCGAACCAATGATCCTTGATTCTGACGAACCCACGGTGCTTCTTGGCGAAGACAATGGCGCCAACCCGGTCGAATTTGTCCTGCATGCGTTGGCCGCGTGTTTAACAACCTCACTGATTTATCACGCTGCGGCCAAAGGGATCCAGATCGATGAGGTGGAATCGCGGCTGGAAGGAAATCTCGATCTCCGTGGGTTTCTCGGGTTGTCGGACGGTGTCAGGAACGGCTACGAGGACATCCGAGTGACCTTTAGAATCAGGGCCGATGCCGCGGTAGAAAGGCTTCAGGAACTCTGCGAAATGGCGCAGCAACGGTCGCCGGTTTTTGATATCGTGTCGAACTCAGTCCCGGTAATGGTTGCTTTAGAGAAGCAGTAGGTTGGTCCGTAGTCAGTGGTCCGTGGTCCGTAGGTTTTAAGTTCTGTATTGATTTGTTCGTGTGTTTTTAGTGTGATTTCGTGGATCGCTTTGAACCGCGAGGGCCAAAACACGATCCACGAAATTCAGGTTGGTCCGTGGTCCGTAGTCAGTAGTCCGTGGCCCATAGGTTTGAAGTTTTGTATTAATTTGTTCGTGTGTTTAGTGTGATTTCGTGGATCGGTTTGAACTGAGGGCCAAAAGACGATCCACGAAATCACACGAACAAATTCACTAGAGACTTAAGACGCGGACGAACCACGGACTACGGACCACGGATCACCAACCAACTGACTAAAGATCCAACTCGCGTCGCAACCAGGCCGTTGCAAGCCGCATGTCACGTTTTACCGTGGGAACGGAGATTCCCAGCGCTTCGGCCGTTTCCTCCACGCTCAGACCAC